>CAJFTA010000050.1 GCA_904419835.1 uncultured Pseudoflavonifractor sp.
ACCTGAGCTACAGGCGCGTATGGAGCGGGTGATGGGAATCGAACCCACGCGACCAGCTTGGAAGGCTGGGATTCTACCATTGAACTACACCCGCATGGGAAGTGACACACCAAATGTCAGCCTTGATATAATACCATGGACAATCCCGCCTGTCAATGCCTTTCCTGAAAAAAACAAAAATTTTTCCTCCGCCTGCCGGAATTGCTCCGGCAGGCGGGGGGAGTTCAGAGCAGGGCGGCGGCCCAGTCGGCCTCCCGGAAGCCGACCAGAACGGCCGTTTCCGTCACCAGGATGGGGCGCTTAACCAGCATTCCGTCAGTGGCGAGCAGGTCCAGCTGCTCGTCCTCGGTCATGCCGGGCAGGCGGTCCTTCAGGGCCAGGGACTTGTAGAGCAGCCCGCTGGTGTTGAAGAACTTGCGCAGGGGCAGGCCGCTGCGGCTGTGCCAGAGAGCCAGCTCCTCCCGGGTGGGGCGGTCCTCCTTGATGTCCCGGAGGGCGTAGTCCAGGCCGTGGCTGTCCAGCCAGGTCTGGGCCTTGCGGCAGGTGGAGCACTTGGGGTAGCAGACAAAGAGCATGGGGAGACCTCCTGTATCAGCGATGTGTGGTTCAGCGGACGTTGGCCTTGAGGCAGGTGTGCACCTCGCCGGCGGTGGACAGGCCCATCACCCGGTCGGCCAGGGCCCGGGCCTCCTCCCTGGTCCAGCGGGAGATGGCCTGGCGGATGGGCAGCACGGCGGCGGGAGAGACGGAGAACTCATCCAGCCCGAAGGCCAGCAGCAGGGGGGTCATGAGCGGGTCTCCGGCGGCTTCGCCGCACATGCCGACGGGAATGCCGGCCCGCTTGGCCTGGGATGCGGCTGCGTGGACCGCCCGGAGCAGGGCGGGCTGGAAGTAAGAGCAGAGATAGGAGACCCGGCTGTTGCCACGGTCGGCGGCCAGGGTGTACTGAGTCAGGTCGTTGGTGCCGATGGAGAAGAAGTCGGCCTCCCGGGCCAGCTTGTCGGCCAGAAAGACGGCGGCGGGGGTCTCCACCATGACACCCAGGGGGATATCCCTGTCAAAGGGAATCCCCTCCTGGGCCAGGCGGCACTTGGTCTCCTCCAGCATTACCCGGGCGGAGCGGACCTCATCCACGCAGGAGACAAAGGGGAGGAGAATGCGGATGCTCCCGTAGGCCGAGGCCCGGAGGATGGCGGACAGCTGGGTTTTGAAGAGGTCGGGGCGGCTCAGGCAGTACCGGATGGCCCGGAAGCCCAGGAAGGGGTTCTCCTCCTGATCCGTGTCCAGGCAGGTGATGTCCTTGTCGCCGCCGATGTCCAGGGTGCGGATGACGATCTCCCGGCCGTCCAGCCGCCGGGCGGCGTCCTGGTAGATGCGGAACTGCTCCTCCTCGCTGGGGGGCGCGGAGCGGTTCATAAAGAGGAACTCCGTGCGGAACAGGCCCACGCCCTCGCCGGTGTGCTCCAGCACGCTGGGCACGTCCCTGGGGCCGGCGATATTGCAGCACAGCGATACGGCCTCGCCGTCGGCGGTGCGGGTGGGGCGGGAGCGGAACCGGATCAGGTCGGCCTGGCGGGCCAGCTCCTCCGCCTGACGGGAACGGCAGGCCCGGAGGACCTCCTCGTCCGGGTTGACGAGGACGGTTCCGGCGCTGCCGTCCACCACCAGGGTCTCGCCGCCGGAGAGAAGGTCGGTAATATTGGGCACCGACAGCACGGCGGGCAGGGACATGGTGCGGGCCAGAATGGCGGAGTGGGAGGTGCGGCCGCCGCTCTCGGTGACAATGGCCGCCACGTTCTCCCGCCGGAGGCCGGCGGTCATGGAGGGGGTGAAGTCCCGGGCCACCAGGACGGAGCCTGGGGGGAGCCGGTTCAGCTCCGTCCGGGGACGGCCCAGAAGAATGGACAGCAGGCGGCGGCGCAGATCCTCCACGTCCAGCGCCCGCTGGCGCATCAGCTCGTCCTCCATGGAGGAGAATAGCTCGATATACATGCCGCACACGCTGTCCACGGCGGACTCGGCGCACACGCCGTTCTCAATGGCGGCGTTCATCTGGCTGGTCATGTAGGGGTCGGAGACCATCATTATCTGGCCGGACAGGATTTCGGCCTGCTTGTCCCCCAGCTGCTCCCGCAGGGTCTCGGCCATGGCGGAGGTCTCCCGGATGAAGGCGGCCACGGCGCCGGCCAGGCGGGCCTTCTCCGCCTCTACGCCGGAGAATACAACGTCCCCGTATCCCAGGTCGGGCTCGGCCACCAGCACGGCTTCGCCGATGCCGATGCCGCCGGACGCGGGAATTCCCTCACATTTCATAGTCCAAACCTCCAGTGCCGTCTGGCGGCAGAATCAGGGACGCGGACGGGCTTATTCCTCGCCCAGACCGGAGCGCACCAGATCGGCGGCGGTGCGGAGCATCTCCACCTCGTCGGGCCCGTCGCAGCGGATCTCAATCTCGGCGCCCTGCTTCATGCAGGCGGCCATCACGTTCATGATGCTTTTGCCGTCGATTTCGTGGCCGTTGAAGACGATGGTGATGTTGGACTGAAATTTGATCATGGACTGGACAAAGATGTTGGCGGGGCGCATATGGAATCCGGCCTTGTTGACCACAGTGAGCTGCTCACTGACCATAATGATAACCTCCAGAGATAGAAAATATAGCGTCCGGCAGGAGCGGGCGCTGGCTCAGGCCTGCTTTTTCCGCAGCAGGGCCAGCACCAGCATGCCGGCCAGAGAACCGGCGGCCAGGGCGATGAGGTAGCCCGGCACGTTCCGGATGACGGGAAAGACGAAGATGCCGCCGTGGGGGGCGGGGAGGGCGCAGTTGAAGAAGGCGGCCAGCCCGCCCGCCAGGGCCGAGCCGGCGACGCAGGCGGGGATAACCCGGGCGGGGTCGGACGCGGCGAAGGGGATGGCGCCCTCGGTAATGAAGCAGAGGCCCATGATGTAGTTGACCAGGCCGGACCGCCGCTCCGCCGGGCGGAACCGGTTGGGGAAGAAGGTGCAGCACAGGGCGATGGCAAGGGGCGGCACCATGCCGCCCGCCATGGCGCAGGCCATGACCACGGAGCCGACGGCAGGGGAGACGGCGGCCAGGGTGGAGGTGGCGAACACATAGGCGGCCTTGTTGAGGGGGCCGCCCATATCCGCGGCCATCAGGGCGGCCACAGCCACACCCAGGGCGATTCTGCCGCCCTCGCTCATGGCGCCCAGGGCGCCGTCCAGGGCGTTGTTGAGCATGCCCACAAAGGGGTTGACGGCGCACAGGAACAGCCCGGTCAGCAGCAGGCCGGCCAGGGGATAGAGGAGCACGGGCTTGAGCCCCTCCAGGGGGGAGGGCAGAGCGGACAGCAGCCGCTGGATCAGGCGCATCAGGTATCCGGCGGCGAAGCCGGCCACCAGGGCGCCCAGGAATCCGGCGGAGACTGCTTCGGCGGAGAAGAAGGGGAAGGTGTAGCCGGACACGGCCAGAGCGCCGCCCACAAAGCCCACCATCAGGCCGGGCCGGTCCGCGATGGCCACGGCGATATAGGCCGACAGCACCGGCAGCATGAAGTGGAAGGCGGTGTCGCCCACCGTGTTGAACCAGGCGGCCAGCTGGGTGTTGGTGCCGAAGGTGCTGTACCCCAGGTCGGGGTCGTCCAGCAGGAAGGAGATGGCGATGAAGATGCCGCCGGCGATGACAAAGGGCAGCATGTGGCTCACGCCGTTCATCAGCTGCTTGTAGAGGGTGCGGCACAGGCCCTCGCCGCCCTGGGCGGGGAGGACCGTGGGGACCCGGGCGTCTTTGTCGTGGTAGACCGGGGCTTTCCCGTCCAGAACCGCCTGAATGAGCGCGGCCGGGCGGCTGATTCCGGCGGCTACCGGCACCCGCAGCACCGGCCGGCCGTCAAACCGGGCCATATCCACCTCCCGGTCGGCGGCCACGATGATGCCGTCACAGGCGGCAATCTCCTCCGGCGTGAGCACCCGGGCGGCGCCGGAGGCGCCGTTGGTCTCCACCTGGATGGGGCAGCCCATGGCCCGGGCCGCCTGCTCCAGGGCCTCGGCGGCCATGTAGGTGTGGGCGATGCCGGTGGGGCAGGCGGTGACCGCCAGCACCCGTGGCATGGGCTGATCGCCGTGGGGCGGAAAGTCCTCGGGGAATTCCGCCTGCTCCGCCCGGTCAATGGCAGCGCGAAAGGCGGCGGGGGTGGCCGCCGCCATTAGCTGCGCGCGGAACTCCTCCCGCATCAGCAGGCGCATCAGGCGGGAGAGAAGCTCCAGATGAAGGCCGTCCTCCCCTTCGGGAGCGGCAATGAGAAAAATCAGCCGGGAGGGGCTGCCGTCCGGCGCGCCCCAGTCCACGCCGCCGGGGGCCGTGATGGCGGAGAGACCGGGGCGGAGGACCGCGGCGCTTCTGGCGTGGGGCACGGCGATGCCCGAGCCGATGGCCGTGGAGCTCCGGGCCTCCCGCTCCATCAGGGCCTGACGGAACTGGGCGGGATTGGAGAGATTGCCCTGGACGGACTGGAGAGAGACCAGCAGCTCCACAGCGGCGGCCTTATCCGCCGGCGCCGCGCCCAGCAGAATCCCCTGGGCCTGAAGAAGGTCGGTAATACGCAACGCTCTCATCCTTTCCGTCCAGAAGTGGAAACATTCAGCTTACTTGGACTCGGCATCCCGCAGGAGCTGGAGGAACTCGGCGGAGGACGTGCAGTCGGCCAGCTTCTCGGCCAGGCCGGGGTTCTTCATCAGCACCTGGAGCAGGCTGGAGAGCATCTCCAGGTAGGCGCCGGGGTCGTTCTCGGGGCCAACCAGCAGGAAGATGAGGCGGGAGGGACCGTCCACGGCGCCGAAGTCGATGCCGTTGGGCACGGTCATCACAGTGATGCCACGCTCCTTCACGCCGCGGCTCTTGGCGTGGGGCACGGCCACGCCGTGGGACAGGGCGGTGGTGCCCAGGCTCTCGCGGGCCAGCACGTCGGCGCGGCACACGGCGGGGTCGGTGACGCAGCCGAAGCGCTCGGGGCCGGAGACCAGCATGGTGATGGCCTCCTCCTTGGTGGTGGCGGCGGCGCCGATGAGGATACCGTCCTCGGTAAGCAGATCAGTGATACGCATGATAATCATCCTTTCTTCTCAATAAAAATAAATATATAGTATACGCAGGAACACTGCCAGGGGTTACAGGGTGTTGAGGAGCTCCTCCACCTCCCGGCGGGTGGCCAGGCGGTCGGAGAAGGCGGTGGCGGCGCCGGCGGCGGCGCCCATCCGCAGGGCCTCCCGGTAGCTGCCGGTCAGGTGCAGCCCGGTGAGGAAGCCGGCCACCATGGAGTCGCCGGCGCCCACAGAGTTGCGCACGGTGCCGGCGGCGGCCTCCTGGTGGAGGAACTTGCCGTCCTCTGTGAGGAGGAGAGCGCCGTTGGGCCCCAGGGAGGCCAGCACGTTGCGGGCGCCCCGCTCCTGGAGCCGGGCGGCGCAGGCCTTGACGCCGGTCAGGTCGCCGGGAGTCAGGGGGACGCCGCACAGCTCGGACAGCTCCGCTTCGTTGGGCTTGATCAGGAAGGGGCGGTACTGGAGCACGTTGAGCAGCAGGGGGCCCGAGGCGTCCACCACGCAGCGGATGCCCCGGCCGGACAGCCGGGAGAGGATGCGCTCGTAGACGTCGGCGGGCAGGGAGGCGGGGATGCTGCCCGCCAGGACCAGGGTGTCCCCCTTGGAAATGCGGTCCAGCTTGGCAAAGAGGGCGTCCAGCGCCTGGGGCGGGATGTCCGGGCCCTGGCCGTTGATCTCGGTCTCCACGCCGGTTTTCAGCTTGATATTGATGCGGCTCATGCCGGCGGGCAGCATAATGAAGTCGTTCTGGACAGACATCTGCTCCAGCCAGAGGGCGATGCCATGGCCGGTGAAGCCGGCCAGAAAGCCCAGGGCCCTGGTGTCCATGCCCAGGTTGCGCAGCACGACGGAGACGTTGATGCCCTTTCCGCCGCAGCGGAGGGTCTCGCCCCCGGCGCGGTTGAGGGCGCCCATCTCCAGCGTATCCAGATAGACCGCGTAGTCCAGGGCGGGATTGAAGGTGACGGTGTAGATCACGGAGCGCAGACCTCCTCTATAATCGTAAAGGAGCGGTAGCTTTCATCGGACAGGTAGTCGGTGATAATGCAGGCCTTCTCAATGGGGGCGAAGCTGACGGGGGACACCCAGTCGAACTTGGTGTGGTCGGCCAGCACATAGGCCATGTAGGACCGGCCGAAGGCCTCGCTCTTGAGCATGCCCTCCTCCGCGTCCGGCGTGGTGAAGCCGGCCTTGGCGGAGATGCCGTTGGCGCCCATAAAGCATTTGGTGAAATTGTATTTCTGAAGGTTTCGCGCGGCCACGGCGCCCACCACCGCCTCGGTGGCCGGCTTGAGCTCGCCGCCCAGAATATAGGACTTCAGCCCCTTCCGGGCCAGATGCTGGGCGTGGGCGATGCCGTTGGTGACAAAGGTGGCCTTGCTCTCGCCGATGGCCTCCACCAGCTTTTCCGTGGTGCTGCCCGCGTCGATGTAGACAAAATCGTCGTCCTCAATCAGCGTGGCGGCATACCGCCCGATAAGGACTTTCTCCTCCACGTTGAGGGCGGACTTGGTGCGCACGTCGGCCTCCGCCGTGGCAAAGGGAGTGGACAGGGCGGTGGCGCCGCCATGGACCTTGTTGAGCCGGCCCATCTCGTGAAGCGCGTTCAGGTCCCGGCGGACAGTGGCCTCCGAGGCGCCAAGGGCCTGGGTAAGTTCCGCCACGGTTACGGTCCGCTTCCGGGCGAGCATCTGAAGAATCTGCTGATATCGCTCCTGTGTCAGCATGTTACGGCTCCTTTTTGTGCTTTTTTCTGATTTCTGAGGAGAATATAGCACTACTTCTAAAAAGTGTCAAGCAGTTTCAATCAAATAAAATCAAAATTTTTCAACAAATAATCAAACAAAAGCGTGGTCCTGATTGGAAAAAACGAAGACGGGGAAAAAAGGTTGTCAGTTTCCAGGAACTTATGTCTACTATTCCACGTCAGATATGGTATAATAGCCGCAGAACGGCTATTATACGTTGAACCTGGCCCTTTTCCTCGCCCTTTACAGGGCAAGCGGAAAAGACGCCAATATACCATTCCGGCTTCGCCGTCATGGCATAATAGCCGCTACCGGTCCCGGCCCATGGCGGCACGGGAGAGAAATCTGACTGAAAAGGGAGAGAAGCCCAATGAATCTGAAACGGAGCATGGCGGCGCTGCTGACTCTGGCGGCGCTGCTGCTGGCCCTGCCGGCGGGCTGCGGGAGTACTGCCGGCGGCGAGCGGGAGGCCCGGACGGCCAACGCCCCAAGCGCCGCCCGGGATGACTTCCGGGCCGTCTGGGTGGCCACGGTGTACAACCTGGACTACCCCAACGCCGCTACCACAGACCCTGAGGCCCTCAGGGCCCAGGCGGACGAAATTCTGGAGAACTGCGTGGACATGGGCATGAACGCGGTGATTCTCCAGGTCCGCCCGTCCGGAGACGCCCTCTACCCCTCGGAGCTGTTCCCCTGGAGCAAATACCTGACCGGCGCCTCCGGCCTGGCCCCTGAGGACGGCTTTGACCCCCTGGCCTACTGGGTGGAGCGGGCCCACGCCCTGGGGCTGGAGCTCCACGCCTGGATCAACCCCTTCCGCCTTACCAAGAGCGGCGAGAGCGAGCTGGCGGCCCTGGACGCCAAGTCCCCCGCCGTGCAGCACCCCGAGTGGGTGGTGGAGTGCGACGGCAACTACTACCTGAATCCCGGCCTGCCCGAGGTGCGGGAACTGGTGATTCAGGGGGCGGAGGAGCTGGTCCGCAACTATGATGTGGACGGCGTCCACCTGGACGACTATTTCTACCCCAGCCGCAGCTTTAACGACGAGGACACCTTCCAGCAGTACGGCGGGGCCTTCAGCAGCATCGGCGACTGGCGGCGGGACAATGTCAACCAGCTGATTCAGGGCCTGGATGAGCGGCTCCACGCCCTGGACCCGGAGCTGTCCTTCGGCGTGTCCCCCTCCGGCGTGTGGGCGGACAGCACCCACCAGAGCGACGGCTCCGCCACCACCGGCAACTACGAGAGCTACTACGCCGCCTACGCCGACAGCCGCAAGTGGGTAAAGGAGGGCTGGGTGGACTACATATGCCCCCAGATCTACTGGTACATCGGCCACCCCACCATGGACTATGAGACCATCGCCCGCTGGTGGAGCGATACGGTGGAGGGCACCGGCGTGAAGCTGTATATCGGCATGGCGGACTATCTGGCCGACGACGGCACCGAGGGGTCCCCCTGGAACGGGCTGGACGCCATCACCGAGCAGCTGGCCCTGAACCGGGAGTTGAAGGTGTCCGGCGAGGCCCACTTCCGCTACAAATTCCTGGCGGTCAATTCCAATATGAAGAAGCTCTATGAGACCTGGTACAGCCAGTCCATGGATGACCCCCTGGCGGCGGAGACGGCGGCCTTCCTCTCCCGCCTGCCCCAGGAGGAGCAGACCCACTGGGCCGCCCAGTACTACGGCGTCCTGGGGGCCATGGGGGTTGTCACCGGCAAGCCGGACGGCACCTTCTCCCCTGACGAGCAGGTGGACCGGGCCTCCATGTGCAAGCTGGCGTGGGGAGCCATGCCCTATCTCAACGGCAAGGTCCTGCCCTCCGGCGGCGTGGACAGCCCCTTTCCCGACACGGCGGGCACCTGGGCCGAGGGGTACATTGGGGTGCTGTACGGCCAGGGCTGCCTGGAGCGGGAGGACTACCCGGACGGTTTTTTTCCCGCAGACCCCATGCCCCGGGCGGAGGTGGTCAAGCTCCTGGTCCGGGCATTGGGGTATGAGGACGACGGCAGTGTCACCGGCACCGTCTACCCCGATGTGACGGAGGATTTCTACTACATCGCCAGGGCCACCGAGCTGGGCATCATCACCGGCAAGCCGGACGGCACCTTTGCCCCCGGCGAGGGCGTGGACCGGGGCAGCGCGGCGGCTATGCTCCTCCGGGCCATGGACGCGGCCAAGGCGGCATAACAAGAACAAGAGGTACGTCAGCGGACAAGCTTGACGTACCTCTTGTTTAGCTACAGGACTTACATCAGAAAGAGGGAGAAGATAACGGTGAGAATACCGCAGATGCCGATGGCCAGGCCGCTCATGGCACCCTCGGTCTCACCCAGCTCCAGGGCCCTGGAGGTGCCAACGGCGTGGGAACAGGCGCCGATGGCCAGGCCGGCCGCCACCGGGTCCTTGACCCGGAAGAGCTTGATGAGCACGGGGGCCAGAATGCTGCCCAGGATGCCGGTGAGGATAACGGCCACCACGGTGATGGCCTGGATGCCTCCCAGGTTCTCCGAGATGCTGACGGCGATGGGGGTGGTCACCGACTTGGGGATCAGAGAGGCGGCGACGGCCTCGTCCAGCCGGAACAGGCGGCACATGAGATAGATGCTGCCCATGGAGGTGATGGAGCCGGCGGTGCAGCCCACCAGAATGGGCAGCCAGTTCTCCTTAAGCAGGGCAATCTGGGTGTAGATGGACACCGCCAGACAGGCGGTGGCGGGAGCCAGGAACATGTTGATGATGGCGCCGCCCTGGTTGTAGGACGCATAGGGAATGCGGCACACCAGCAGCACGGCGGACACCAGGACGATGGCGATGAGCAGGGGATTGCACAGCACCAGTCCGGTCTTTTTCTGGATGCGGACGCCCACCCAGAAGGCGATGACACTCAGCGAGATACCAAAAAAGGGAGAGGCAAAGAGTTCGGCCATCATTTCTTCCTCCGATCCATGAGATACCTGGTCAGCTGCACGGCCCAGGCCGTGACGGCGAAGGTGAGCAGCGTGCTCACCAGGCAGATGATCAGCAGGGGAACCAGGCTGCCGGCCAGAATATCAAAGTAGTTGATGATGCTCACGCCGGCGGGGATGAAGAAAAAGGCCATGTTGGACAGCAGAAAGTCGGACTTCTCACGGATGTGGTCCACCTTCAGCGCCCGGACCAGCAGCAGAATGAGCAGCAGCACCATGCCGATGACGCTGGCGGGGAAGGGGAAGGGCAGGACGGCCTCCACAATCTGGCTGATCCAGCAGATGGTGAAGATGATGGCGATTTGACAGATAATTTTCACGGCATTCGCCTCCGGGTCATGTGTGCTTCCGAGCGGCGTCGGAACCCGGCTTTTGATTCTAGAACCTTTGAAAGCGTTTGTCAAACCAAGAATTGAAACATTTTTTCAACCCGGATTATACAGAATGTGCAAAACAGGCGTCCCCCTTTTCAGGAGGCGGTCCGGGTGCTATAATACCAGCGGATCCCGCCCGGCAGGCGTGAACAGACCCCGTGGATTCCCCGGACAGAGAGAAGGAGCGTTGGCTATGGAGAAACGATACGGTATCACACGGACCCGGGGGGAGCCCGACTGGCCCACCATTCCCTGTGCGCAGGTGGATTGCGCCTGCTGGGGGACCACATATACCCCGGAAACTGTCTTTCAATGCGCCTATCGGCCGGGGAAGGCGCTGTATATCCGCATGGAGTGCCATGAGGCGGAGCCTCTGGCCCGCTGCCGGGAACAGGACGGAAGGGTGTGGTTTGACAGCTGCATGGAGGCCTTCCTGGCCCCGGCGCGGGAGGGGAGCTATATGAACCTGGAGTGCAACAGCATCGGCGCCATGCTCTGCTCCGCCGGCAGCGAGCGGTACGTCCGGCAGAACCTGGCGGAGAGCGGCCTGCCCCGGCCTGTCCTCCGCAGCCTAGTGGGCGGGGAGCGCTGGGAAATCCGGCTGGAAATTGCCGCCGCAACCCTGCGGGGCCTCTGGAACCTGGAGCTGGTTCCCGGCGGGCAGCTGTACGGCAATTTCTATAAATGCGGGGATGAGACGCCCCAGCCCCATTTTGTGACCTGGAGCCCCGTGGATCTGCCTGAGCCCAACTTCCACGCACCCCATTGCTTCGGCGTGCTGGAGCTGCTGTAAAAGAATCGGCATGCACTGCCCCGGGCAGTGCAAGCCGATTCTTTTTTGCCGGGCGGAGATGATAGAAGGGGGAGAAAAAGCGGCGGCAGGCATGCGGGGAGCGAGGCGGTAGAAAAGTGTTAGAATAAGCAGACGGACAGCATGGCCGCCGGGTGGAAAAATAAAAAAGAAAAGTCTGAAAACCCTTGGGCTTCAAGACTTTTCTCGGTGGAAGGGGGAGCCAAAATCGATATTTTACGTTTTAGATTTATCAACAGAAGGACCACCCCACGGCGCAAGTGCGGCTTCGCCGCCCTGAGCATTGAAATGCCGAAGGGTGGAGGCCGCCTTCGGCGGCCGGAACCTAAAACAAAAGGCAACTGCGAAAGCAGTTGCCTTTTGTTTTGGAAGGGACGGTTAAAATCGATATTTTTGAAACGGGACAAATCCGCCGCACAGCGGCGGATCCAAATCGCAACCCAGCGTAAGCGGTTGCGATTTGGAAAGGAGGAGCAGCGGCGTGAGCGCGCTCTGACTTTAAAAAAGTCGGAGCAAGCGATACATAGCTTGCTCCGACGTGGTGCGCGAGGCGGGACTTGAACCCGCACGTGCGTAATGCACACTAGAACCTGAATCTAGCGAGTCTGCCAATTCCACCACTCGCGCGTCTTATTTTTGCCCAGCTTATTTGTGGAGCGGGACAACGGATGATATACTAACACATGAAACGCAATCTGTCAAGAGAAAAGCGGCAGGATTACAAAAGAATCCCGCTGTTTGAGTCACAGGGCAGAAGACAGGCAGAATGAGAACGCTCAACAGGATTAAAAATACATAGCAAAACCCCGTAAAGCTTAGCTTTACGGGGTTTAAAGCTGGTGCGCGAGGCGGGACTTGAACCCGCACGTGCGTAATGCACACTAGAACCTGAATCTAGCGAGTCTGCCAATTCCACCACTCGCGCATCTCTTTTTTGCCCGGCTCACTTGTGGAGCTCAGCGACAGATGATATATTATCACGTCGAATTCGATCTGTCAACGGGTTTTTTAAAAATATTTTTTAGGCAGCCGGACACACTGTAAAACGGGAAGGAGTGAGGACCATGGACAGCGACAGAGCGCTGCTCAACTATGTCTACCAGAACGCGGAGATGGGCACCAGGACCATCGACAAGCTGCTGGGTATTGTGGAGGACAAGGAGTTTCTGCGCCACCTGGAGGCCCAGAAAAAGGAGTACAGCGCCTTCGAGCGGGAGGCGGGCAACCTGCTGGAGCAAAACGGCTGCGATGCCAGGGGGCTCAGCGCCCTGGAGAAGATGGGCGCCTATCTGATGATTGATATGCAAACCCTGACGGATCGCTCCGCCTCCCATGTGGCGGAGATGATGATGGAGGGCAGCAACATGGGGGTCATCAACGCGGTGAAGAACCTGAAGAAGTACCCGGACGCGGGCCGGGACACCCGGGCGCTGATGGAGCGGCTGCTGAAAGAGGAAGAGAACAACATCCAGCAGCTGAAAAAATTTCTGTAAAGAGAGCGGGACAGGGCGGTGCGCAGACTGCGCACCGCCCTCAGTTTGTCGAAAAACCTTCCCTGAAGGAAAGCCCCACAGAGTTCCCGGGCCGCAGCCCCGGGAATCAAATCAAAATCCGTCATTTCCGGGGACATGCGCCTCGGAAATGACACTTCTCATGGCGGGAGGGACGACAATTTTGTTAAAAATCGAGCCCCTTCCGCCATGCGGCCTTCCTCGCAAAAGGCGCGAAGCACCTTTTGCGACCGTTTCAGGGCGGTGCGCAGTCTGCGCACCGCCCTGCCGCTTCAGATGGCGTCCTTTTTGTGGATGATCATGTCCAGGATAAGCCGGTCCAGCTCATCGGAGCCCTCGTTGCCCAGCAGGGCGAAGTTGTCGATGGTGTACTCAGGCCGCTGCTCCACGATACCCTCGTTGGAGGCCACCCGGAGGTGGCGCATGGCCAGGGTGGCGGCCAGCATGGCGGCGTTGGTGCAGGTGGAGATCTTCAGGGCGCAGGAGGCCTTGGCGCCGTCGCACAGCATGCCGGCCACGTTGCCCAGCACGTTGGAGATGGCGCAGGCGATCTCACCCAGCCCGCCGCCCCGGAGCCACACCACCGCGCTGGCCACGCCGGTGGAGGCCACCACGGCGCCGCACAGGGCGGAGAGCACGCCGAACCGGGATTTGATGTAGATGGTGATCAGGTTGGACAGGGCGCAGGACCGGATCAGCTTCTCCCGGTCCTTTCCGTCCACCCGCTCCCACACCGCCACCACCGGCATGGTGGCGGCAATACCCTGGTTGCCCGAGCCGGAGTTGGACATGACGGGCAGGTCCACGCCGGCCATGCGGGCGTCGGCGGCGGCGCCCGCCAGGGTCATGGCGTAATTGGTGGCGTCGTTGGCAAGGGCGCCCGCCCGCACGTCCTCCCGGATGGTCTTGCCCACCCGGAGGCCGTAGTCGTGGGCCAGGCCCTCTTGGGCGATTCTGGAGTTGAGGTCAATGGCCTGCTCCACCAGGGAGAACTCCCCCAGGGGGGCGGTGGTGCAGAACTCGTACACATCGGCCAGGCGGCAGTCCAGCCCCTGGCAGTGGCCGCCGCTCTCGGCGGCGCAGCTGTTCTGATATACCACGGCGCCGTTTTTGACAATGGAGTCCACATGGGTGTGGGAGCCCGCCACCCGGACCACCACGGTGTCGGCGGCGGTGCGGAGCTCCACCTCAATGTACAGCTTGGCGGGGGTGTCCGCCCGGTCCAGCTCCACCTTCCCGTCCTGCACCAGCCGGGCGGCCTGGGCCACGCCGGCGGGGTCCAGGTGCTCCAGCAGCTCCAGCTCTTTGGCCGGGTCGCCGCACACCGCGCCGATGGCCACGGCGTACTTGGGGCCGGTGAATTCGGTGCCCGGGATGCCCACCACAAAGGCGTTCTTGATGATGTTGGCGGAGGCGCGGAGTATGATGCGCTCAATGGCGCCGGAGGCCTGCGCCCGGGCGGTGGCGCCGGCAAAGGCGATGGCCACCGGCTCAGTACAGCCGGTGGCCACCTTCATCCCGGCAGCCATAGCGTCACGCAGAGCCTGCATTGTCTGCTGATCCATAGGCTGTCCTTCCTCTGTACAAAAAGTAGGCGGCTCAGCCCTTGCAGGCCACAGCCTCAATCTCCACCAGGGCGTCCTTGGGCAGGCGGGCCACCTGGACGGCGGCGCGGGCGGGGCAGTCGCCGGTGAAGAACTCGCCGTACACGGCGTTCATGGCGCCGAAGTGCTCCATGTCCTGCAGGAACACGCCCACGCGGACCACGTCGGCCATGGTCATGCCGGCGGCCTCTACAATGTTCTTCACGTTGGTGAGGGACTGGCGGGTCTGAGCGGCAATATCATCGCCGGCAAAGGCGCCGGTGGCGGGATCGATGGGGAGCTGGCCGGAGACAAAGAGGAGATCGCCGGCCTTGACCGCCTGGGAGTAGGGCCCGATGGCGCCGGGCGCGCCGGTGGTGCTGATGATTTCTTTCATGGGAAAGAGCCTCCTTCAATAAAATAAAAGCAGCCTCACACGGTGAGGGCAGAGCCTTATATGAGAAAGAATAGAGGAAAAAAACGGCTTTGTCAATGTATGAGAAGGGCAAAAAAGAAAAAAGATTTTAGAACCAAAAAATTTTTTAGATTGTAAATGGAAAATTTTTATTTTCTGTAACAAAATACCCTGCTTATGCGGTATTAGTGGTGAAGGGCTCTCACAACAGCAGACCCCATAAAAATTGGCGCATGCCGCCGGAAAAGGAGAGATGGAAATGAAACGCATGAAAACAGCCTTGATCGCAGCCGTACTGCTGGGCGTGCTGGCCGCCGGGGCCGCGGCCGCCAGCGGGATTCAGCAAATCCTCGTGGACCTGCGCCCCGACATCACCGTAGAGGTGGACGGCATGGCCCGCACCATGACGGACAAGAACGGCAAGACCGTCTACCCCATCAGCTATGACGGCACCACCTATCTCCCCGTCCGGGCGCTGGGGGAGATTCTGGGCCAGACCGTGGAGTGGGACAGCGCCACCCAGACTGTTATCATGACCGAAAAGGTACTGGAGCCCGCCGCCCTCTACCCCACTGTGGACGATTTGGAGAAGGGCATGACCCGCTCGGAGAAGGCGATTGACGGTCTGGACCCCGCGGACACCTATGTGGAGCGGGCCAGGCAATACGCCGCCCTGGTGGGCGACCTGGACGACCTGCGGGCCGGGACGGACGCCCTAGTGGAGCAGACCAACAGCGACTTCAGCGCGGGCAAGCTCACCCTGGCTGAATTCAACGACCTGAACGGCCGCCTGGGCGCGGTGGACGTCCGCCTGAAGGACGCCTACGCCGACCTGGAGGCCAAGACCATCGCCGACGAGACCGGCAAGCTCACCGCCTATCAGATCTCCGCCAACAGCCTCACCGAGCTGGAGGCCGCCATGACCGAGCTGGAGCAGGCCATTAAAGCCTTTGAGCCCGCCCCCACCACCGTGGAGCAGGCCCAGTCCTACGCGGCCCTCTCCCTCCGGCTGGAGAACCTGTATGGGCAGATCAGCACCCGCTACAAGACCATCAACGACGACTACATGCAAAACCGCATCACGGTCTCTGAGTACAACAGCCTGAACAGCCGGGCCAATGCCCTGGACGTCCGGGCCAAGGACGCCCGGGCCGACCTGGAAGAGAAGAACGCCGCCAGCGGCACGGCCTATCAGGTGGCGGACGCGGTCATCAAGGAGCTGGACAGCCGCACCGCCGCCCTGGAGCAGGAGGTCGAGGACCTGAAGCCCTCCCAGGACTACGTCCAGCGGGTGAGGGAGTACCTGGCCATAGAGGAGAAGTTCAGCGCCCTGAGCCAGGATATCTCCGGCGAGTACGCCATCATCAACGACGACCTGCGGCAGGGCCGCACCTCTTACAGCGAGTACAACAGCCTGAACAGCCGCCTGGGCGCTCTGGACGTGCGGGTGAAGGACGCCCGGGCCAGCCTGAAGGAGAAGGTGTTCCAGGGCGAATGGGAGGATCCGGACGGCGGCGGCAGCACCCCCGGAGGCTCCTATGACGACTACTCGGAGCAGATTGCCGGCCTGGCCGGCCGGATTGCCGACCTGGTGAAAAAGATCTGGACCGACAGCTGGGAGAACGGCCGGCAGCTGATCCAGGATCTGAAGGATCTGGCCCGGGAGTGCGGAGAGCTGGAGGATGCGCTGGAGAACGCCTACAAGCAGAGCAAGCTGTCCAGGAGCGAATACCGGTCGCTGGAGAGCCTGCTGGACCAGGCGGAGGACCGGGCGGACAACGCCATGGACTATCTGGAGGACCTGTTCGACTGGGACGACGATGACGATGATGATGACGACGACTGGTGGAACTACCACGGCCGCTGGGATTACGGCCATGACAACGGCTGGCACCGGGGCTGGTACAAGGACAGATGGGACGATTGGGACTGGGACGACTGAGTTTCTGACCGGTGAGGCCCCGCCAGTGGGTTGAAGGCACAAAACAAAATCTGAGGCCCCCGGCTCAGCCGGGGGCCTCAGGCTGTCGAAAAAGTGGCTTCCGCCACTTTTTCGAAGGAGCTTCATGAAATTTTCACCTCGATTTCTGATGAAATTGTCGGCAAAAATTTCATGAGAAGTG
>CAJFTA010000051.1 GCA_904419835.1 uncultured Pseudoflavonifractor sp.
GGAGCGGAGCGAGGACTTTTGCGCCGCTGTGCGGCGCGAAAGTAACGGCATTTTTGAAGGCTGTCGAAAAAGTCCAGGGACTTTTTCGACAGCCTGAGGTCCCGGGCGAATAAGCCCGGGACCTGGAGAATCCGGGGGGAGGAAGGCGAAGCCCCGCAAAAAGCGGCTTACACGCCGCCGGCCCAGCCCCGGCTGCGGCCCACCGCCCGGTGCCAGCCGTCCATGAGGGCGGCGCGGCGGGCGGGGTCCATGTCGGGGGTGTAGGCGGTGTCGCAGACCCAGAGGCGCCTGAGTTCCTCCCGGTCCCGCCACACCCCGGCGGCCAGCCCGGCCAGATAGGCCGCGCCCAGGGCGGTGGTCTCCCGTATCATGGGCCGGCGGACCTGCCGGTCCAGAATGTCCGCCTGGAACTGCATGAGGAACCGGTCCCGGCTGGCGCCGCCGTCCGCCTTCAGCTGGGTGAGAGGTACGCCGGTGTCCGCCTCCATGGCCCGCACCAGGTCGGCCACCTGGTAGGCGATGGACTCCTGGGCCGCCCGGATGATGTGCTCCCGCCGGGTCCCCCGGGTCAGGCCCACGATGCAGCCCCGGGCGTACATGTCCCAGTAGGGGGCCCCCAGGCCGGTGAAGGCGGGCACCAGGTACACGCCCCCGTTGTCGGGCACCTTCCGGGCGTAGTACTCCGCGTCCCGGCTCTCGGTGAAAAAGTGCATCTCGTCCCGCAGCCACTGGATCACCGCCCCGCCTACAAACACAGAGCCCTCCAGGGCGTACTGCACGCCCCCGTCCAGGCCGATGGCGATGGTGGTGAGCAGGCCGTTTTTGCTCTCGCAGGGGGTGGAGCCGGTGTTCATCAGCAGGAAGCAGCCCGTGCCGTAGGTGTTCTTGGCGTCGCCGGGGGAGAAACAGGTCTGGCCGAAGAGGGCGGCCTGCTGGTCCCCCGCCATGCCCGCGATGGGCACCCGGACCCCCTGGATGTCGGCGTAGCCGTAGATCTCGCTGGAGGAGCGCACCTGGGGCAGCATGGCCCGGGGGATGTCCAGAGCCTGGAGCAGGGTGTCGTCCCAGTCCAGGCGGTGGATGTCAAAGAGCATGGTGCGGGAGGCGTTGGTCACATCGGTGGCGTGGACCGTCCCGCCGGTCAGCTTCCACAGCAGCCAGCTGTCCACCGTGCCGAAGAGAATCTCCCCCCGGCGGGCCCGCTCCCTGGCCCCCTCCACGTGGTCCAGAATCCACTTGATCTTGGTGCCGGAGAAGTAGGCGTCCGGGATAAGGCCGGTGACGGCCCGGATGTGGTCCCCCAGGCCGCCGGCAATGAGGCTGTCCACGATCTCCGCCGTCCGGCGGCACTGCCACACAATGGCGTTGTGGATGGGCCGCCCGGTGGCGCGGTCCCACAGGATGGTGGTCTCCCGCTGGTTGGTGATGCCGATGGCCGCTATCTCCGCCGGGGACACGCCGGTCTGGGCGATGACCTCCATCATCACCGCATACTGGGAGGACCAGATCTCCATGGCGTCGTGCTCCACCCAGCCCTCCCGGGGGTAGATCTGGGTGAATTCCTTCTGGGAGAGGCCCACAATGTTCTGCTGGCTGTCAAAAAGGATGGCGCGGGAGCTGGTGGTCCCCTGGTCCAGCGCCAGAATATACTTGCCCATGGCGATGCCTCCTGTCAAGCCGGCCGCCGGTCAGACGGCCCGGGCAGTGGTTGTCAGCTCTATTCTACCACACTCCGCCCCGCTTGGACAGCAGTTTCCGCCGCCCTTTTCCGCGGCGGGGGGGCGTGGTATAATAATGTCTGCTGAATAAACCGCTTTGCGGTTTATTCGTGCGGCACAGCCGCACAATTCCATAAAAACGGCTCAAAGGAGCCGCTTTTGTGGAATTCAGCCATTACTGCAATGCGTATTTCCACTGGCGCGTTTCAATGCGCCAGTGGAAGGTGCAAGGTTTTTGGACGAAATTGTCCAAAAACACTGCACTTGAACAAAGCCATTTGGCCTTGAAAGCCTTGGGCTTCAAGGCTTGTGGCTCTGTTCAATACGCATTATAATAGGAGGGAACATCAGAACGGCGGAGGAGAAATGGAGATGGAGGAAAAAGAGGTGGACGCCCTGCTGGCCCGGGTGGTGAAGGAGGCCAGGGAGGCACTGGTGCCTGTGCCACTGGACCGCATTGACCCCCACGTCCGGCTCAACACCCGGGCGGTGGCCCGGCTGGGCTGCTGCCGCCCCACTGCAGAGGGGTATATCATCGAGATCTCCGCCCGGCTGCTGCCGGCGGGGGAGGCGGCGGTGCGGGAGGTGCTGGCCCACGAGGTGATCCACACCTGCCGGGGCTGCGGCAACCACGGGCCCCGGTGGCAGACCTACGCCGGGCGGATGAACCGGCGCTGGGGCTATCACATCTCCCGTACCGGCACCTGGGAGGCCCTGGGCCTGCCCGAGCAGAAGGAGGCCCGGTATGTGCTGGTGTGTACCCGCTGTGGGACGGAGTTTGTACGGGCCCGGGCCTCCAGCCTGGTGCGCCACCCGGAGCGGTACCGCTGCCGCTGCGGCGGGCGGCTGGAGCTGAAGCAGGGCCCGGGAGACAAATAGAGAAGAATCGGGTCCCGGTATTGTGCCGGGACCCGATTCTTCCATACATATTTGCAGAACCTCAGTGGAGGAAGCCGTTGAGGATGCGCTCCTCCGCCTCCTCCTCCGTGAGGCCCAGGGTCATCAGCTTGGTGATCTGGTCCCCGGCGATGCGGCCGATGGCCGCCTCGTGGACCAGCTGGGCGTCCACATGGTTGGCGGAGATGGCGGGAATGGAGGAGATTTTGGCCTCTCCCATGATGATGGAGTCGCACTGGACGTGGCCGAAGCACTTGGCGTTGCCCGTCATGCGGGGGTAGAACACCTGCTGGGAGCTGTCCTGGGCTACCGAGCGGGAGATAACCCGGCCGCTGGCGTCCTCGCCGTCCAGGATGATCTCCATGTCGCTCTCGGCGGTCTGGCTGCCGTGGGTGAGCAGCTTCTCGTTGACCACCGCCTCGGCATGGGGACCCACCACAATCTTGGTCTCACGCTTGGTGGAGTCTACGCCCTTGATCTGGGTGGTGTCCAGCTGGATGAAGGCGCCCTCCTCCAGATAGACCACGGTCTGGGGGTTGAGGATGCGCTGGCCGGTACCATCGCCCTCGCCGTAGTGCTTCTCCACGTACCGCACCCGGGCGTTCTTGCCCACGTAGAAGGTGTGGATGCCGTCGTGCTCGGCGGTCTCGCAGCCGGAGTTGTGGATGCCGCAGCCGGCCACAATGTCCACGTCGCAGTCCTCGCCGATATAGAAGTCGTTGTACACCAGGTCCTTCAGGCCGGTCTGGGTGACGATGACCGGGATGTGGACCGACTCGTGCCTGGTGCCCGGTGCGATGTGGATGTCAATGCCCGGCTTGTCGGTTTTGGACTCGATGGTGATGTTGGCTGAGCTGGAGCGGCCCTCCAGCTGGCCGTTCTTGCGGATGTTGTAGGCACCCTGGGGGGTGCGCTCCAGGTCCGCGATTTCACGCAGGAGCTGAATATCTACCTGGTTCATGCCTTCGCCCCCTCAGTGAGATAGCTGCATCCGGAGATGGTGTTGGCCAGAATTTCGGGGAAAATCTGGTCCTTGGGGCCCTGCTTGACGATCTGGCCGCCGGAGACCATGATGATCTCGTCGGCCAGGTCGATGATCCGCTCCTGGTGGGAGATGACAATGAGGGTGGCGTCCCGCCGGTCGTGGATATCCCGGAAGGTCTCGGTCAGCCGGGCGAAGGACCACAGGTCAATGCCGGCCTCCGGCTCGTCGAAGATCATCAGGCCCGACTTCCGGGCCAGGATGGTGGCGATCTCGATGCGCTTGACCTCGCCGCCCGAGAGGGAGGTGTCCACCTCCCGGTCAATGTAGTCCTTGGCGCACAGGCCCACCCGGGTCAGGTACTGGCAGGCCTCGTCCCGGGTCAGCTTGTCATTGCCCGCGGCCATGGACAGCAGGTCCCGCACCCGCAGGCCCTTGAACCGGGGGGGCTGCTGGAAGCCGTAGCTGATGCCCAGCCGGGCCCGGTCGGTGATGCTCATGTGGGTCACGTCCTGGCCGTTCCAGAGAATCTGGCCGCCGGTGGGCTCCACAATGCCCATAATGGCCTTGGCCAGGGTGGTCTTGCCGCCGCCGTTGGGGCCGGTGACCACGATAAACTTGTGCTCAGGGATGGTGAGGCTGATGCCCTGGAGAATGCCCAGGGTGCGGTCGCCGTCATCCACCTCATAGCGGAGATCGCGAATTTCCAGCATATATGTTGACTCCTTTGTAGAGGCAACCCCGCACAATTATGCCTGCGGTGTTGCCCAGAGTGTTTGGACAAGTCTGGATATAGTTATACCACTATTTAGCTAGGAATACAAGTGTTCAATGGGTCGCAATTTCCCTCCTTCTGGCATAGTATGGTCTGAAAACTCTGAAATAACAGGAGGAGAGGCCCGATGAGCGAGCAGAACAACCTGGGGCCCGGCCAGTGCGGGGCGGACCGGGAGGTATTTGAACGGGTGTGGCGGCGGGTAATGCCGGAGGACCGATCCGACTGCCCCTTTACCCTCTATTCGGAGGAAGCGGAGCCCGCCGCCCAGACTGCGGAGGGGCGGGAGGGGGCGCCGGTCCCGCCCCCCGCCCTTCCGCCGGAGGAGCGCGGGGCGGCGCTGGTCCCCGTTCCGGCGGAGGTGTCCGGCGGGGACGGGGCGGTGCTTCAGGCCTTTATCGCCGACGAGCTGTCCGACTGGCGGACCTACCAGACCCTGGCCCGGCGGATACCCGGCGGGAATGGACGGGCGCTGATGGGGATGGCGGCTGATGAGCGGCGCCACGCCGGACGGCTGTCGGCGGCCTATTTTCTGCTGTCCGGGGTGAAGTTCTGGCCTCCGGCGGAGCCGGAGCTGCCCAGAGAGGGCTGGATGGCCATTCTGCGGCGGCGCTACTGGGCTGAGCGAAAGGGCGCGGAGGCCTACCGCACCGCCGCCGGGCACACCGGGGACAGCGCCCTCCGGGAGCTCTACCTGGAGCTGGCCGGGGACGAGGAGGCCCACGCCGGGATCATCCGGGGCATCCTGGAGCGGCTGTAAAAACAGTCCCAGAGACGGCGGAGGAGAAGCAGGAAAATTTATAAATAATTCATTCAAAAAGACCTGTGCGTATGCTATAATATTGTCTGTTGAATAAACTGCTGTGCGGTTTATTCCCAGGGTACGCTGGGTATCGCCCCACAGAGGACCGCCCTGCAAGCCCCGGCTTTCAAGGCTTGTGGTTTTGCCGCATACGCATTATAATAAAATTTACCGAAAATACATCGCTCCGGCCAAGCCGGAAATACAGCAGAGATTTTCCCGGACGGCGGAGAGCGCCGCCGGGACAGGAGGGGTCGCCATGAAAAACCGCGTCACAGTCACCATCGCCGGACAGGAATATACCCTTGTGGCCACCGAGGATCAGGGCTATGTGGAGAAGGTGGCGCAGCATGTGGACGCCCAGATGAAGCAGGTGCTGGAGGGCGCCCGGGTCTCCCTGGTGGACGGCGCGGTGCTCACCGCCGTCAACATCGCCGACGAGTACTTCAAGGAGGTGGAGGCCAGCGAGAACCTGCGCCGCCAGCTCAAGGAGTACCTGGAGGAGGCCACCAAGCTGAAGATGGAGCTGAGCGAGGCAAAGCGCGAGATCTTCAAGCTCCAGAACCAGAAGAAGCAGTAAAACGCAGAGGGGCCGCCCTCCGGCGGGATTGTCCCGGCGGAACGGCGGCCCTTTTATTTGTACACCAGAGAAGAAATGAAGGAGGACGCTATGCTGGAACTGCTGGCCCCCGCCGGCTCCATGGAGGCGGTGACCGCCGCCGTACAGGCCGGTGCAGACGCGGTCTACATGGGATACGGTGATTTCAACGCCCGCCGCAACGCGAAGAATTTCTCCCGGGAGGAATTTGCGGCGGCGGTTTCTTACTGCCATCTGCGGGGGGTGAAGGTGTACCTCACCCTCAACACCCTGCTCACCGACCGGGAGCTGCCCGAGGGCGCCCGGCTGGCCGCCGAGGCCGGGGAGATCGGGGTGGACGCGGTGCTGGTTCAGGACCTGGGCATGCTGCGGGTGCTGCGGCAGGCCTCCCCCGACCTGCCCGTCCACGCCTCCACCCAGATGACCGTCCACAACCTGGACGGCGTGAAGCTGTGCGCCGACCTGGGGATGACCCGGGTAGTCCTGTCCCGGGAGCTGTCCCGGGACCAGATCGCCTATATCTGCCAGAACTCCCCCATTGAGATTGAGGTCTTCGGCCACGGCGCCCTGTGCATGTGCTACTCCGGCCAGTGCTTCATGTCCTCCATGATTGGAGGCCGGTCGGGCAACCGGGGATTGTGCGCCCAGCCCTGCCGCCTCAAGTACGGCTGGAACGGCAAAGCCGACGGCAACCCCCTGTCCCTCAAGGACATGTCCATGGCCGGACACATCCAGGAGCTCAAGCGGATGGGCGTGGCCTGCCTGAAGATTGAGGGCCGCATGAAGCGGCCCGAGTACGTGGCGGTGGTCATCTCCATCTACGCAAAGGCCATCAAAGAGAACCGGGAGCCCACGGCCGAGGAGATTGAGCAGCTCACCGCAGCCTTCTCCCGCCAGGGCTTTACCGACGGGTTCTACATGGACAGGCAGGGGCCGGACATGTTCGGCGTCCGGCAGGAGACCAGGGAGCCCAGGGAGCTCTTTGCCCAGGCACGGGCCATGTATCAGCGGGAGAATCCCCGTGTGCCCGTCACCTTCTACGCCATGGTCCGTCCCGGCGAGCCCGCCCAGGTGGGCGTGGAGGACAGCGCCGGCCGGGTGGCCACCGTCAAGGGCCCCGTACCCGAGGCCGCCCGCACCCGCGCCATTACCACGGAGCAGGTGGAGGAGCAGCTCTCCAAGACCGGCGGCACCCCCTACCGCTGCGACAGGGTGCGGGCCCTGGTGGAGGACGGGCTGTCCCTGCCCCTGTCCGCCCTCAACGCCATGCGGCGTGAGGTGCTGGAGGACCTGTCCCGCCAGCGCACCGCGGTGCCCCAGCGGCGCAGCGGGGAGTTCCACCCCGGCGCCCGGTACAACAACCGGAAGGAAGCCCCCGAGCTGACCGTGTCCGTCCTCAGGGCTGACCAGGTCACCGCCGCTCTGATGGAGCAGGACCCCACCCTGGTCTATGTGCCCGCTGGTGAGCTGTACGCCCACCCGGAGACCGTGGAGCTGGCCAGGGGCCGCTTGGCCGTCACCCTGCCCCGTGTGGCATGGGACCGGGAGCGGGACGAGCTGGTCAAGCAGCTGGAGAAGGCCAGAGAGCTGGGGGTCACCGACGCCCTGGTGGGCAACCTGGGCATGCTGCCCATCGCCAAAGAGCTGGGCTTCACCCTCCGGGGCGACTACGGCCTGGAGGTATACAACGCCCAGGCCCTCAAGGAGCTGAAGAAGATGGGCCTGGTGTCGGCCGCCCTGTCCTTTGAGCTGAAGCTGGCCCAGGTCCGGGACATCTCCAAGCCCATGGACACCGAGCTCATCACCTACGGCCGCCTGCCGCTGATGATCATGGAGAGCTGCGTCATCAAAAACCGCACCGGCCGCTGCAACTGCCACAATGAAAACCTGCTCACCGACCGGAAGGGCAAGCAGTTCCCGGTGGTGAAGGCGCCGGGCTGCCGCAACGAGATCCTCAACTGCCAGAAGCTGTTCCTGGCCGACCGGCAGGGGGACTACCAGCGGGTGGGCCTGTGGGCCCAGCGGCTCATGTTCACCACCGAGACCCCCGACGAGTGCGCCAGGGTGGCCGCCCGGTACCGGGGGACAGGGGACTGGACCCCCGGCGAGTACACCAGAGGTCTGTACTACCGGGACGTGGAGTAACGCCCGGGTGCATTCCGGGCATACTGAGAACATATCAAAACATGGGGGCCGCCGGCCCTTTGGAGGCAATATGAACCTGAAAATCAAGTATGTATCCCCGAAAATCGGGAAGGAGATCCCCGCACCCTTTTACGCCAGCGCCGGCGCGGCGGCAATGGACCTGTGCGCCTGCGTGGACGAGCCGGTGACGGTGGCGCCCCGGGCCCTGGTGAGCATCCCCACCGGCATCGCCATCGCCCTGCCATCGGCGGAGTACGTGGCCCTGGTGTTCGCCCGCTCCGGCCTGGGCATCAAGCACGGCGTCACCCTCTCCAACGGCGTGGGCGTCATTGACAGCGACTACCGGGGAGAGATCCGGGTGGGCCTCACCAACCTGTCCGACACGCCCTACACCGTCTCCCCCGGGGACCGCATCGCCCAGCTGGCGGTGATGCCGGTGGTCCAGGCCCAGCTGGAGGTGTGCGGCAGCCTGGACGAGACCGAGCGGGGCCAGGGCGGCTTCGGCTCCACCGGAAAGTAAAAAGGAGCGTCAGAACATGAACATTATTCTTGCGTCCCAGTCCCCCCGGCGGAAGGAGCTGCTGGAGCGGATGGGCATCCGGGACTTTGAGACCATCTCCCCCAATGTGGACGAGAGCGTATTTCACGGCCTGCCCCCCGAGGAGCTGGTCCGCCGCCTGTCCGCCGAGAAGGCGGCCGCCGTGGCCGGCAGGGCGGGAGAGGACGCCATCGTCATCGCCGCCGACACGGTGGTGGCCCTGGAGGGGGCGGTGCTGGGCAAGCCCGCCGACGAGCTGGACGCCTTCAAGATGCTCTCCGCCCTCTCCGGCGTGCGCCATCAGGTGTACACCGGCGTCACCGTCTGCCGGGGCGGGGAGAAGCAGACCGCCCACGAGGTCACCGACGTCACCTTCCGGGAGCTGAGCGAGGAGGAGATTGAGCACTATATCGCCACCGGCGAGCCCATGGACAAGGCCGGGGCCTACGGCATCCAGGGCTACGGCGCTCTGCTTATCCAGGGCATCAGCGGCGACTACTACAATGTGATGGGCCTGCCGGTGTGCCGCCTGAGCGGCATGCTCGCCCGCTTCGGGGTGGACTGCCTCAAGCTGGCCGCCCAGGGGTAAGACGCCCCGCCTGAGAACACAACTGCTGGAAAGACCCGCTTTGGCGCGGGTGGAGGTTGCTTTGAAAGACTTTTTCCGCCATAACGGCTTGCTCATTCTCATTATCGCGGTGCTGCTGGCCCTCATTACGCTGGTGACCTCCGTCCTCCTGGGGGGGACGGCCAACCCCATCGCCAACGCCGTGGGCTTTGTCACCACGCCGGTGCGCAACGGCATCAACGCCTTTGTGGGCTGGGTGGAGGGGGTGTACGACTACGCCTTCCAGTACGACCAGCTGGTGGAGGAGAACGAGCAGCTGAAAATCCAGATTGCCGAGATGGAGGAGAAGGTCCGCCAGGCCGAGGCCGACAGCCGGGAGAACGAGCGGCTGCGCAGCCTGCTGGGCCTGCGGGAGCAGCGTCGGGACCTGACGCTGGAGTCGGCCACCGTCACAGCCGTGGAGTCCACCAACTGGTACTCCACCTTCACTATCAGCAAGGGGGAGAACATGGGCATTGCCGCCGACGATTGCGTCATCGACCAGTACGGCAATCTGGTGGGCGTGGTCACCACGGTGGGGCTCAACTGGGCCACCGTCACCACCATCATCGACACCGACACCGAGATGGGCGGCATCCTGGCCCGCACCGACACCGCCGCCATCCTGGAGGGGGACTTCGCCCTCATGGGGGCGGGCAAGCTGAAGCTGAGCTACCTGCCTGAAAACGCCGATCTGGTGTCCGGGGACGAGGTGCTCACCTCCGGCCGGGGCGGCGTGTACCCGGCGGGGCTGCTGGTGGGCACGGTGGACACGGTCCACACCGACGACTCGGGCATGACCCGGTACGCCGTCATCACCCCCACCGCAGACCTGACCGACCTGCAGCAGGTGTTTGTCATCACCGATTTTGACATTGTGGAGTAAGGGGGCGGCCAGATGACACAGCGGGATTTCCTCACAAAATGGCTGGTCTACGGCCTGGCCCTCCTGCCCGTGTGGTTTCTGGAGGTATACGTCCTCAGCCGCATCTCCCTCTTCGGCGTGTCGCCCACCCTGCTGCCTCTGGCGGCCATTGCGGTGGCCGTGCTGGAGGGGGGCGCCTCGGGGGCGGGCTTTGGCATGGCGGTGGGCGTGGTGTGCGACGCGATCTACGGCACCAACGGCGCCATGACCCTCTCTCTCACCCTGCTGGGCGCGGCAGCGGGCATCACCGCCCAGTACCTGGTGCGGCAGAACCTGGTGGGCTGCGTGCTCTGCTCCGCCGCCGGGCTCTTCCTCATTGAACTCTTCCGGGTGGGATGGCGGTTGCTGTTCCAGGTGGCCGACCTGGCCGCCCTGCTGCGGGTGGCCGCCCCCGAATTTCTCTTTTCCATGCTTTTTACCCCTCTGCTCTACGCCATCTTCCACTGGGTCTGGAGCCGGACCCAGTTCGCAACCCTGTTCTAATCCCCGGCGCACCCATGCCCCGGGCCGCCTGTAAGGAGGTACCCCTTGGAAGCCAGACAGTTCCGCGCCCGCCTCCGGGTCATCACCCTGATCCTGGTGCTCGTCATCGCCATCTTTACCGCCGTGCTCCACAATCTCCAGATTGTTCACGGCGCCGACTACCGGGAGAGATCCGTGCGCAACATCACCAAGACCGAGACCGTGGAGGCCGCCCGGGGCCAGATTCTGGACCGGTACGGCCGGGTGCTGGTGTCCAACAGGACGGTCTATCAGGTCACGCTGGACACCTCCATCATGGGGGAGGAGGCCGAGCGCAACCCCAACCTGCTCGCCCTGCTGGAGATCTGCCGGGAGGAGGGGGTGGAGTGGACCGACGAGGTGCTGCCCATCTCCATGACCGAGCCCTTCACCTATACCGACACCCTCACCGAGGCCGGCCAGGCCCGGTATGAGGCATTCCTGGAGCAGATGAAGTGGACCGACGCGGCTGAGCAGGGGCCCGACATCCTGCTGGCCAGGATGCGGGAGTTCTACAAGGTGGACGAGAGCGTCTCCGCCGAGGACGGCCGGGCCCTGGTGGGGGTGCTGTGCGAGGTGCGCATGCGCAGCCTGGACATCCTGCGCACCTCCTACGTGTTCGCCAAGGACGTGGACATCGACTTTATCTCCCGGGTCAAGGAGGAGGGGCTGGTGGGCGTCACCATCGAGCCCACCACCGTCCGGCAGTACAACACCACCTACGCCGCCCATCTGCTGGGCCGGGTGGGCAGCATGTATTCAGACGACTGGGAGTACTACAAGAACATCGACGGGTACCAGATGGACGACACCGTGGGCAAGGACGGCGTGGAGCTGGCCTTTGAGTCCTACCTGAAGGGCACTGCGGGACAGCGGGCCATCAACACCAACACAGACGGCAAGGTTGTCTCACAGTACTGGCTTACCGACAGCGAGACCGGCGAGACGCTGGAGCCGGAGCCGGGGGGCAACGTGAGCCTGACCATTGACATCCGCCTCCAGGAGGCGGCCGAGCGGGCCCTGGCCAACGGCATTGAGAGCCTGGAGTCGGAGTACACCGAGGGCGGCGCCGTGGTGGTGACCGACATGACCGGAGGCATACTGGCCATGGCCTCCTACCCCACCTACGACCTGACCACCATTTACAGCGACACCGCCCTCTACAATGAGACCCTCAACAACCCCCTGGAGCCCTTCAACAACCGGGCCATCAACGGCCTGTACTCCCCGGGCTCCACCTTCAAGATGATTGTGGGTGTGGCGGCCCTCCAGGAGGGACTGGTGACCACCACGGAGAAAATCCTGGACACCGGCCGCTTCCGGTACCCCGAGGGGGAGAAGTACCCCTACGGCGACTACCACCCCGCCTGCTGGTACTACCTCCAGTACGGCGGCAGCCACGGCATGGAGGACATGGCCAACGCCATCAAGGACTCCTGCAACATCTACTTCTACACCCTGGGCGACCGGCTGGGCATCGACCTCATCGGCCAGTACGCCTCCATGTTCGGCCTGGGGGAGAGCACCGGCTTTGAGCTGGGCGGGTACAGCGGCCGGGTGGCCGGTCCCGAGACCAGCGAGGAGCTGGGCACCACCTGGTACGGCGGTGACCTGCTCTCCGCCGCCATCGGACAGGGCAATACCCAGGTCACCCCTCTCCAGCTGGCCAACTACATTGCCACTCTGGTCAACGGCGGCGACCGGTACGCCACCCACATCCTCCAAAACGTCAAGTCCAGCGACTTCTCTGAGGTGATCTATGAGTATGAGCCCCAGCTGCTGGACAGCGTGGACATCAGCCAGGAGAACCTGGAGGCGGTCAAGTACGGCATGTATCTGATGGCCAACGAGGGCAGCGTCAGAAGCGCCTTTGCCGACCTGCCGGTGGAGGTGGGCGCCAAGACGGGCACCGCCCAGGTGGGACAGGTAAACAGCGAGTCCAACGCCGTGCTGGTCTGCTTCGCGCCCTACGACGACCCGGAGATCGCCGTCTCCGTGGTGGTGGAGCACGGCGGCAGCGGCACGGACCTGGCGGGCATTGCCGCCGAGATCCTGTCCTACTACTTCAGCACCGGCACCACCATGGAGTCGGTGGACGGGGAGAATGAGCTGCTCCACTGAGGGGCATCTGAAAAGGAAGGGAGGCACTGGCCGTGAAGCGTGCCCTGACTGCCATACTGGTCCTGCTGCTGGCCCTGGGACTGGGCGGCTGCACCTCCATGCTGGACCACAACTACACCGTGGTCCAGCCCCATGACGACGGCCCCGCCTCCGACGGCGACGTGATTACTGCCGAGAATTACCAGCAGCTGGAGGACGCCGTCCTGTATTTTATTGACCAGGGCATGTCCTACGGCGTGGTCCACCTGTCCAACTACACCCCTGAACGGGGGGACGCGGAGGCCGACGTGGACGCCGCCTGTCTCTACGCCGTCCAGGAGTACCCCCTGGGGGCCTATGCCGTCAGCTACATCAGGCCCCAGACCTCCTATATTGTCTCCTATTACGAGGTGAGCGTGTATATCAGCTACCGCCGCACCCAGGACCAGATGAAGAGCATTGTCTCGGTCACCGGTACCAGCGCCATTCGGGAGGAGCTGCGGGACACCCTGCGCGCCTTCGGTGCGGAGGCGGCGCTGCGGGTGACTTATTTCAACGAGGATGAGGAGTTTATCCGGGAGCTGGTCCGTCAGGCCTACTACGACACGCCCGAGGCAGCCCTGGGCATGCCGGAGGTGGCGGTGTCCATCTACCCCGGCCTGCCCGAGGGGG
The DNA here is from genome assembly GCA_904419835.1 of uncultured Pseudoflavonifractor sp. GTDB lineage: Bacteria > Bacillota > Clostridia > Oscillospirales > Oscillospiraceae > Pseudoflavonifractor. The sequence goes on from CAJFTA010000051.1 coordinate 13,261, forward strand.
AGGAGACAGCCCCCGGCGGGGTGCGGATTGTGGAGATTCAGCTCAGCTACCCGGAGGACCCGGAGCTGCTTCAGAGGAAGAAAGAGCGGCTGGCGGCCCGGTTGAGCAGCATCGGCTCCCGGCTGGAGGTGGACGGGGATCAGGAGGGGATCAGAACCCTCTTTGACCTGCTGCGGGATACCGCCCAGTACAGCCTGCAGGACAGCGAGGGACATAAGGCCAACACCGCCTACTCCGCCCTGGTGGAGGGGCGGGCGGACAGCGAGGGCATGGCCCTGGCCTGCCAGCTGCTGTGCCAGTACTCGGGGATTGAGTGCACCGTGGTGTCCGGTACGCTGGACGGCGCCGGGTGGTACTGGAACATCGTCACTCTGGATGACGGCGAGAGCCGCCACGTGGACGCCACCCGTGCCGACGGCTTTGCCCTCCAGGACGCGGAGATGGTGGAGCAGGGCTATCAGTGGAACCGGGAGGAGTTTCCCAGCTGCGGTCTCCAGCCCCCAGCGGAGGAGACCGTCCTGCCGTCTGATATTCCCCTTCCCTCAGCTGGCCCGTCACCCTCTGAGATTCCCACCCCTTCCGGGGAGGGGGGAGACCTGATGTCGGCGGACGTTCCGGGCAGGAAAAATTAAATTGAGAAAAAATGAAAAAAGAGTTGACAGATGAAGAAAGTTCGGCTATAATAACGTCTGTCGCTTGCGGGTGTAGCTCATCTGGTAGAGCGCCACCTTGCCAAGGTGGAGGTAGCGAGTTCGAGCCTCGTCACCCGCTCCAGAGTAAAGCAGGACGTCCAGAATTGGATGTCCTGCTTTTTTCATGAGGAAGCGGAACTCGCTGCCTCCACCCGCGTGCGCGAGGCGCGCATGCAAAACCGAGGTGAGGCAGGGTTCCTGCGAATGGCCGCAGGCCATTCGTGGGATGCCGGGAAGCGAGTTCGAGCCTCGTCACCCGCTCCAAAACAAAAGGATATCCGAAAGGATGTCCTTTTGTTTTGGGTTCCGGCCGCCAGAGGCGGCCTCCGCCCTTCGATATTTGAATGCTCGGGGTCGGCAACAAAGCCGCCCTGCGCAATTTCCGGCCTGTGGCCGGGAATTTAAGCGCCACTCGGCGCGCGGCCCAGAAGGGCCGTTGGGCAGTATTTCTTCTAACAGTCCCAAAGCTGAAAATATCGACTTTAACCGCCCCTTCCAGCTCGCCGCAAGCCTCTGCGTACGGAAAAAGGCAGCGGAAAACGAGGCTGTAAAGCGCAAAAGATAAAAAATAACCGCACTGAAAATTTTCAGTGCGGCTATTTTTATCAGCCTGTCAGCCGGCGGCGGGGGTCATCAGGCGCACCAGAATGACGGCCAGCTCGGCCCGGGTGGTATACCCCAGAGGGCTGAGGGTGCCGGCGCTGGTGCCGGTGATGAGACCGGCGCCCACCGCATGCTTCATGCCGTCCACCGCCCACTTGGACACCTTGTCCCCGTCGGGGTAGAGAGTGAGCATGCCCTCGGCCAGGGTATGGCCCTTATAATAGGTATAGCGGCTGAGGAACAGGGCCAGCTGCTCCCGGGTCACCGGGTCGTCGGCGCCGAAGGTGCCGTCGCTGTATCCGTCGGCAATCATGGTCTCTCTGGCCCAGCGGACGGCCTGGTCACACCAGCTGCCCGCGGCCACGTCGGGGAAGCCGGTCTGGCTGGCGGGCTCGGGACAGCCCTCCAGGCGCCACAGCACCGTGACGACAGTGGCACGGGTCACATAGGCGCTGGGGGAGAAGGAGGTGGCGTTGGTGCCGTTCATCAGTCCCTTGTCCGTCACGGTCTGCACCGCGTCGGCATACCAGGCGCCGCCCTTTACGTCGGTATAGTCAGCGGCCCATGCCATGGGAGCCAGGCACAGCGCCAGGCTCAGGGCGCACAGAGAGGCGAGAATTCTGCGTTTCATGGGGTGGTACACCTGCTTCCATTAAAATCGAAACAAGCATATCACATCAATTTTACAAATCTGTGAACGCCGGCCCTTTTTGTCAAAAAACCGGCAAAATGCGTCCCTACCGCAGGGCCCAGGAGAGCATGAGCAGCAGTCCGAAGCCGGGCGCGCCCAGCACCCCCAGCACCAGGGCGTTGAACAGGTTGACCCCAAGGGTCACGCCGATGAGCCCGCCCACCCTGCCGAACAGCCACAGGACGGCCAGCCCCACGCCGGTGCGCCCCAGCAGACGCACCAGGCCCCGGAGGGGCTTCTGAAGGGCGGCCATGGCCACCACCAGCACCAGCCCGCCCAGGAGCCAGGGGAGCATACTCACCAGGGATTCCACAGCGTTCACCTCTGCGCAAAGTCTGCCGGAGCCCGGGCGGCGGGGCGGAGAGCCCCTATCTTCTCAGCGGTGCGCCGTCCATCTCCTTGACCCGGCGGAGCAGGTAGGAATAGCGGGCCTGGAGGGCGTTGATTTCAAATACGTAGGATTCGATGAGGTCCGGGTCCCGGGCGGAGTTGAAGCCGGAGTAGGCCTGGGCGATAAGGGTGCGGGTGCGGGAGAGCCCCTCCAGCAGGGCGTCCCGCTCTTCGTCCCGGGGCGAGGGGTGCTTTTTGCAAAACGGCAGGGTCCTGGCAGGTTCAGCCATGGGACCGGCCTCCTTTCCGTGTGGTGAAGTACTGGTGCAGTCTATGCTTATTCTGGACAAATATGACAGGCTCTATACCAAAAATAACCATACATACCGGACGGACAACGGCACATACTACCCTCGGACAAGGCATAGCGCACCTCCTCTCTTTTTAAGCCGGTGCCCGGCAGGGCCCGCCCAACCGGGCGGACCCCTGCCCCACGGCGAAAGGCGAAAAGGGAGGGACGTGCCGGGGGGCGGCGGCCAAGGCCGCCCCTCCCGCAGAAAAACCAGCCCTGTCCCGTCCGGCGCAGGGGGAGACAAGGGCTTCTCCCGCCGGATGCGAAGCAAGGCCGGGGCCGTCTCACCGAGACGGCCCCGGCCAGCCTGTCAAAAAACCTTGGTTGAACAGAATCGGGCTGTGTCGGGGCGGGGGAGCGCGAGGGGGCAGCCGCCCGCCTCGCGTGGAATCGAATGCCCCG
>CAJFTA010000052.1 GCA_904419835.1 uncultured Pseudoflavonifractor sp.
GGGGCATTCGATTCCACGCGAGGCGGGCGGCTGCCCCCTCGCGCTCCCCCGCCCCAGTTCAGGCAGGTCCTTTTAAACCGAGGTTTTTCGACACGCTGAAGGGGCGCCGGATGTTTCCGGCGCCCCTGGGGCTGCATGTATCTTACTTAAAGTACTCCGCGCCGCTCTCAAAGAGGGGCTGGTGCTTGTCGCCGGGGATGTTGCGGGCGACCCAGGGGCCGCGGCGCTCGCTGTGGCCCATCTTGCCAAAGACCCGGCCGTCGGGGGAGAAGATGCCCTCCACCGCCTCCATGGAGCCGTTGGGGTTGACGGTGATGTCCATGGAGGGCACACCGGCGGCGTCCACATACTGGGTGGCCACCTGGCCCTTGGCAATGAGGTCCTTCAGCAGGCCCTCGGGGGCCACAAAGCGGCCCTCGCCGTGGGAGACGGGGATGGCGTGGAGGTCGCCCACCCGGCTCTTGAGCATCCAGGGGGAATTGACGCTGGCCACCCGGGTGGTGACATACCGGCTCTGGTGGCGGCCGATGAGGTTATAGGTCAGGGTGGGGCAGGCGTCGTCCATGGGCCGGATCTCGCCGTAGGGCACCAGGCCCAGCTTGATGAGGGCCTGGAAGCCGTTGCAGATGCCCAGCATGAGGCCGTCCCGGTGCTTGAGCAGGTCGTGGACCGCATCGGTGATGGGTCCGCTGCGGAAGAAGGAGGCGATGAACTTGCCCGAGCCGTCGGGCTCGTCGCCGCCGGAGAAGCCGCCGGGCACCACGATCATCTGGCTGCGGCGGATGGCCGCCTCCAGGGCCTGGGCAGACTCCCGGAGCTGTCCGGCGCTGCCGTTGCGCACCACCAGGATCTCCGGCTCAATGCCCGCCCGCAGGCAGGCGGCGGCGGTGTCGTACTCGCAGTTGGTGCCGGGGAACACGGGGATGACCGCCCGGGGCCGGGCCGTCTTGTGGGCGCAGACCGCGGGAGAGCGGCCGGTCCAGGAGATGGGCTCCACCTTGCCGGGGGCGCCGGCCCGGGTGGGATAGACCTCCTCCAGCACGCCCTCGCTGACGGCCAGCAGCTGGTCCACCGGCACGGACTCGCCGGCCAGGAAGATGGCGGCTGAGTCGGTGGTGCGGCCCACCAGCACACCGCCGGGGGCCGGACCGTCGCACTCGGCCAGAATGGCGCCGCACATGCCGGTGTAGAACAGGCTGCTCTCCGCAGAGGGCTCGGCCTCAAAGCCCACCCGGTTGCCGAAGGACATCTTCATGATGCCCTCGGCCAGGCCGCCGCTGCCCACGGCCCAGGCGGAGAGGACCCTGCCCTCCCGGCACAGGCCGTGGAAGGTCTCCCAGGTCTTTTTCAGGCTGTCGTAGTCCTTGTAGTCCACGCTCTGGAACAGGTAGACCGGGTGTCCGCCCGCCTTGAACTCGGGGGAGATAATTTCTCCGGCTCTGGCGGGGGCGATGGCAAAGGACACCAGCGTGGGGGGTACGTCCAGGTCCAGGAAGGAGCCGGACATGGAGTCCTTGCCGCCGATGGCGGCCACGCCCAGCTCCAGCTGGGCCCGCAGGGCGCCCAGCAGGGCCTGGAAGGGCTTGCCCCACCGCTCCGGGTCGGTGCGCAGCTTCTCAAAGTACTCCTGGAAGGTGAGATAGGCCCTCCTGTAATCGCAGCCGGAGGCCACCAGCCGGGCCAGGGACTCCACCACGGAGGCCTGAGCGCCGCCGAAGGGGTCCCGCTCCATCCGGTCGGGGTCAAAGCCCCAGGCCATGACGGAGCAGGTGTCGGTCTCGCGGCCGGGACCCACGGGCAGCAGGGCGGCCATGGCCTGGGCGGGGCTGGTCTGGGCCGCGCCGCCGAAGGGCATGAGCACGCTGCCCGCGCCGATGGAACCGTCAAACCGCTCCCCCAGGCCCCGCTGGACAGCCAGGTCCAGCTCCCCGGCCAGACGGCGCAGGCGGGAGGGCCGCAGCTCCTTCACATGGGCCTTGCGGGCGGGGACGGCGACGGTGATGTGCTTGTCCGCGCCGTTGGATGCGAGGAAGGACCGGGACAGGCTGGCCACAGTCTGGCCGTTCCAGGTCATGACCATGCGGGGGTCCTCGGTGACGGTGGCCACCTGATAGGCCTCCAGATTCTCGCTCTCGGCGGCAGCGATAAAGGCGGCGGCATCCTCAGGGGCCACCACCACGGCCATGCGCTCCTGGCTCTCGGAGATGGCCAGCTCGGTGCCGTCCAGGCCGTCGTACTTCTTGCGCACCGCATCCAGGTTGATGGACAGGCCGTCGGCCAGCTCGCCGATGGCCACGCTGACGCCGCCGGCGCCGAAGTCGTTGCAGCGCTTGATGAGGCGGGTCACCTCGCCCCGGCGGAAGAGCCGCTGGATCTTCCGCTCCTCGGGGGCGTTGCCCTTCTGGACCTCGCTGGCCATGGTGTCCAGGCTCTCCAGGTTGTGGCTCTTGGAGGAGCCGGTGGCGCCGCCGATGCCGTCCCGGCCGGTGCGGCCGCCCAGCAGGATGACCACGTCCCCGGGGGCGGGCCGCTCCCGCACCACGTGCTCTGCCGGGGCGGCGGCCACCACGGCGCCCAGCTCCATGTGCTTGGCCACGTAGCCGGGGTGGTAGATCTCGGACACCTGGCCGGTGGCCAGGCCGATCTGATTGCCGTAGGAGGAGTAACCGGCGGCGGCGGTCTGGGCGATCTTGCGCTGGGACAGCTTGCCGCTCAGGGTCTTGTCCAGAGGGGTGCGGGGGTCGCCGCAGCCGGTAATGCGCATGGCCTGGTAGACGTAGGCCCGGCCGGACAGGGGGTCCCGGATGGCGCCGCCGATACAGGTGGCCGCGCCGCCGAAGGGTTCAATCTCGGTGGGGTGATTGTGGGTCTCGTTCTTGAACATGAGGAGCCAGTCCTCCTCCTGCCCGTCCACCGTGGCGGTGACGTGGACGGAGCAGGCGTTGATCTCCTCGCTCTCATCCAGGCCGGTGAGCACGCCCCGCTTTTTGAGCACCTTGGCGCCCAGGGTGGCCATGTCCATCAGGGTCTGGGGCCGGAGGGCGGCCTTCTCGGGGCCGTAGACCTCCTCCCGGGCGGCCAGGTACTCCCGGTAGGCCTGGGCCACCTCGTCGTCCAGAATCTCGGCCTTGTCGATGTGGGTGCCGAAGGTGGTGTGGCGGCAGTGGTCGGACCAGTAGGTGTCCACCACCCGCAGCTCGGTGACAGTGGGGTCCCGCTTCTCCTCGTCACGGAAATAGGCCTGCATGAACTTCAGGTCGTTCAGGTCCATGGCCAGCCCGTACTCCTCCAGCATGGCGCTGAGGGCCGTGCCGTCCATGGCGGTGAAGCCGTCAATGGTCCTGACGGCCGGGGGCGCGGGGTACTCCTGGGCCAGGGTGGCGGGCTTCTCCATGGCCGCCTCACGGCACTCCACCGGGTTGATGAGGTAGCCCTTGATCCGCTTCATGTCGGCCTCGGTCAGCTCGCCCATGAGGACGTAGACCTTGGCGCAGGCCACCCGGGGCCGTTCGCCGCCGGTGAGCAGCTGGATGCACTGCTGGGCCGAGTCGGCCCGCTGGTCGTACTGTCCGGGCAGGGCCTCCACTGCCAGAACGGTGCACACGCCGCCGGGAACGGGCATGTCCTCCTGGTAAAACACGTCGCACTGGGGCTCGGAGAACACGGTGTCCCGGGCGGCCTGCCAGGCGGCCTGGTCCAGCCCGTCCACGTCGTACCGGTTGAGAATGCGCACGCCGGTGAGGGCGGAAATACCCAGCTGCTCCCGCAGCTCCCGCATCACGCCCATGGCCTCCACGTCAAATCCGGGCCGCTTCTCCACATAGCAGCGGAAGACCTGTTCCATCTTCAATTCCTCCAACAAATCAATTCTCTCTGGTTCTCTGATTCTCTATGTTCAATGCCCGGGGGCAGTGAATCCTCTGATTATCCCATCTCCCAGCCCGTCAGACCGTAAAACACGTTCTGCTGGGTGGGGGAGAGGCCGGTCAGGCTGCCCCAGTGGGTGAGCACCGACCAGTTTTTAAAGCAGATGGGGGTAAAGGGCGCCGTCTCCGCCAGATGGGTGTACAGCGCGGAGGCCGCGGCCTCCCGCTGTCCCTCCCCTGCCGCCCGGAAGGCGGTCAGCAGGGTCTGGGCGTCGGCGTCGCTGTATCCGCCGTAGTTCAGGGCCCCGTTGGGGGCGATGAGGGCGGTGAGGTCAAAGTCGCCGGTAAGTTTGACCTCACCCAGGTACAGGTCAAACTCACCCGCCGTCAGGGCGGCCACATAGTCCTCCCAGGGCAGCTTTTCCAGCTCCACCGTAATGCCCAGCTTGCCCAGCCCCTGGGCCAGGTACTCGGCGGCGGAGACCTTGTAGGTGTTGTCCGTGTTGACGATAAAGCGCAGGCTCAGGTTCTGCCAGCCGTTGGTGCGCAGGCCGTCCGCCCCCGGGCTCCACCCGGCCGCCTCCAGCAGCTGCTCCGCCGTCTGGGGGGCGTACTCCAGGGTTCCGGCCAGGGTCTCGTCGTACAGGGGGCTTGCGGGCGACACGGGCAGCGCCGCCGCCTGTGCGTGCTGGGACAGAATGGACTTGGTCACCGCCGTGCGCTCGTAGCCGTAGGACAGGGCCTTGCGCAGGTCCTGGTCGGCGCAGGGGCCGGAGGCGGTGTTGTATCCTATGTAGAGCATCACCGACGTGGCGTAGTCCCACACCTCGTAGGTGCCTGAGTAGCCCAGGGCATTGGAGCCGGTGATGTCCACGGTGACCAGGGAGATCTCCTGGGTGTCAAAGGCGTGGATCATGCCGTCGGCCTCCCGCACGTTGTAGAGGGGGATGCGCGCCAGGGGCACCGCCTCCCCCTTCCACCAGCCGGTTCTGGCCTCCAGGGCCAGGCTGTCCCCCTCTCCGGTGAGGACGTAGGGGCCGGTGCCCAGGGGCATGCCGCCGGTCTCCCTGACGATTGGGATGTCCAGCAGGGCGGGCAGGGCGCCGTTGGGGGAGGTCAGGGTGATGACCACCGTGTTCCCCTCCCCCGCCGCGATGCCGGCCACGCCGGAAAAGCGGCCGGCGTAGGGGGAATCCTCCCCCATGGCCAGCTGGAGGGAGTACACCACGTCCGCGGCGGTCAGGGGGCTGCCGTCGGAGAAGGTCACCCCCTCCCGGAGGGCGAAGGTCCAGACAAGCCCGGTCTCGTCGGTCTGGGCGGAGGCGCACAGCACCGGCGACGGGGTAAAGCTCTGGTCCAGCTCATAGAGGCCCTCGTACATCAGAGGGGCCAGGGTCAGGTTGGTCCGGTTGCCGCCGGTGATGGGGTGAAAGGGCTGCTCCCCGTAGCAGGGCAGGACAAACTCCCGCTCCTCAATCTGAGGCTGGGTCTGCTCCGCCGTCTCAGACGGGGCGGGGGTGGTGGGGACGGGGGTCTCCTCCGCTGTCTCGGGCGCGCAGGCGGCGCAGCTGAGGAGCAGGGCCCCGATCAGCAGCAGGGCGGGCAGGCGCTTTCTCATCGCTTCCCCCATTCCAGGGCGATGGCCGCCCCCTGGCTGCCCCGCTCCCCTTTTGTAAAGCGGTGGGACCAGTACTTGTCGTGGAGGCAGACGGTGCAGTCGGGGGACACGGCGATGTGGTCCTCGGTCAGCCCCTGCCGGAGGAGGCGGAAGGTGTTGATGCCCTTCAAATCCACCCGGAACTTGCCGCCGGGATGGGCCTCGATGAACTTGAGCGCTCCGGCGCCCAGGGCGGAGGTCATGGCGTTGGGCACGTCCTCGCCGGTCTCAAAGCAGCAGCGGGAGATGCCGGGGCCGATGGCGGCCCGGATGTCCTCGCTGCGGCAGCCGTACAGGTCCCGCATTTTCTCACAGGCCCGCTCCACAATGCCGTTGGCGGTGCCGCGCCACCCGGCGTGGACGGCTGCCACCACCCGGCGGACCGGGTCGTGGAGCAGGATAGGCAGGCAGTCGGCGGAGAACACCACCAGGCACAGCCCGGGCACGTCGGTGATGAGGCCGTCGGCCTCATAGTCCGGCTTCCGCTCCAGGCCGGAGCCCGCGTCGGCGGCGGTGCACACCCGCACGGTGTCCCCGTGGACCTGGTTGGAGAACACCACCTTGTCCACATCCGCGCCGATGGCGGTGCAGAAGCGGCGGTAATTCTCCTCCACGGCCTGCCGGTCATCGCCCCGGTTCACCCCCAGGTTGAGGGAGGCGTAGATGCCCTGGGACACGCCGCCCAGCCGGGTGGAGAAGCCGTGGACCACGCCGGGGCCCATGTCGGCACCCTGGCCGAAGGTGACGCCGTTTACCGTTTTCTCTGTAAACTCCATACATTCCCCTTTAAAAGAAAAGTGAAAAATGAAAAGAAAACCAAAAGGCAGTCCCGGAGGGAGGAGAACTCCCCCTCCCTCCGGAGGTCGTCAGCCCTGATTACGTTTCACTTTCCATTTTTCACTGCTGCCGGGCACTGCCCGGTATGTCGTCTATTTTGAAGTCCCCAAAGCGCGGTATTGCGGCCGCGCCTTCCGGGGGGCACCAGTTCCCCCCGGAGGCCCCCCTCCGCTCTCCGAGGGGGATTTTTCTCCGCCACGGAGGCGCGGGCTCGCATCCGCTCGCAGTGGGCCGCGACGCCTTTACTGCTGCTCCGGGTGATACTCCTTGCAGGTGCACTTCTTCCACTTCAGGCCGCTGCCGCAGGGGCAGGGGTCGTTGCGGCCGCCCCACGGAAGTCCCTTCCGTGGGGACCCCGTTTTTCCCATCTGCTCGGGCGGAGTGAATCCGCCCGGCATCAAGGTTTTGGCAAACGCCAAAACCTTGGCGCGCCGGAGGCGCGGGCTCGCATCCGCTCGCAGTGGGCCGCAACGGCTTTACTGCTCGTCGGGATGGTACTCCTTGCAGGTGCACTTCTTCCACTTCAGGCCGCTGCCGCAGGGGCAGGGGTCGTTGCGGCCCACTTTGACCACCTTTTTGGCAGGCTGCTTCTTCACGGTGCCGTCGTCGGCGCCGCTTTCGCCGGTGACCTTGGCCACCCGCTCCCGCTTGACCTCGCCGCCCACCTTGACCCGGGCCAGGAACAGGCGGCGCACTGTCTCCTCCTGAATGGCGGCGATCATGTTCTCAAACATCTCGTAGCCTTCCCGCTTGTACTCCACAACCGGGTCGTGCTGGCCGTAGCCCCGCAGGCCGATACCCTGGCGCAGCTCGGTCATGGCGTCGATCTCGTCCATCCAGTACTCGTCCACCACCCGGAGCATAATAACGCGCTCCAGTTCGCGCATGAGGGGCTCGCCCAGCTCCTGCTCCTTGCGGGCGTAGAGGTCCCGGGCCTTGCCGCCCACCAGGTCCACCAGCTGATCGGCGGTGTAGTCCGCCAGCTCCTTGTCGGTGAGCTTGAGCTCCTCCGGGTGGAGGAACACGCCCCGGAAGGGGGCCACCGCCTCCCGGAACTGCTCGGCGCTCATGTGCTTCTGCTCGCCCATGTGGCCGTGGATGGCGTTGGTGATGACGGTGTTCATCATGTTCTGGACAGCCTCCTTGAGGTTGTCCCCGTCCAGCACCCTGCGGCGCTGCTCGTAGATGACCTTGCGCTGGGTGTTCATCACGTCGTCGTACTCCAGCACGGTCTTACGGGTCTGGAAGTTCTTGGACTCCACCCGCTTCTGGGCGGACTCGATGGCGTTGGTGAGCATCTTCTGCTCGATGGGGGTGTCCTCGTCCACGCCCAGGGACTCCATCATGCCCATCACCCGCTCGGAGCCGAACAGGCGCATGATGTCGTCCTCCAGGGACAGGTAGAACCGGCTCTCGCCCGGGTCGCCCTGGCGGCCGGCGCGGCCCCGGAGCTGGTTGTCGATGCGGCGGGACTCGTGGCGCTCGGTGCCCAGGATGAACAGGCCGCCGGCGGCGCGGACCTGCTCGGCCTCGCCCTTGATGGCCTCCTTGTACTTGGCCTCTGCCTCGGCAAACATCCTGCGGGCGTTCAGAATCTCCTCGTTGTCGGTCTCGGCAAAGCCGGTGGACTCGGCGATGAGCTCGTCGGAAAGGCCGGCCTTGCGCAGGTCGTTCTTGGCCAGGAACTCGGCGTTGCCGCCCAGCATGATATCAGTGCCGCGGCCGGCCATGTTGGTGGCCACGGTGACAGCCCCCAGCTTGCCGGCCTGGGCCACGATCTCGGCTTCCTTCTCGTGGAACTTGGCGTTGAGGACGTTGTGCTTGATGCCCTTGCGGCGGAGCATCTCGCTGAGCTCCTCCGACTTCTCGATGGACACGGTGCCCACCAGCACGGGCTGGCCCTTGGCGTGGCACTCCTCAATCTGCTTGACCACGGCCCGGAGCTTGCCCGCCTCGGTCTTGTAGACCACATCGTGGTGGTCGATACGGGCCAGCGGCTTGTTGGTGGGGATCTCCACGATGTCCAGCTCGTAGATGGTGTTGAACTCGTCCTCCTCGGTCATGGCGGTACCGGTCATGCCGGAGAGCTTGTTGTAGAGGCGGAAGTAGTTCTGGAAGGTGATGGTGGCCAGGGTCTTGGACTCCCGGGCGACCTGCACCTTCTCCTTGGCCTCAATGGCCTGGTGCAGGCCCTCGGAGTACCGGCGGCCATACATCAGGCGGCCGGTGAACTCGTCCACGATGATGACCTCGCCGTCCTTGACCACATAGTCCTTGTCCCGGCGCATCAGGCCCCAGGCCCGGATGGCCTGGTTGATGTGGTGGGAGAGGGTGGTGTTCTCCGGGTCGGCCAGGTTCTCGATGTTGAAGGCCTTCTCCGCCTTCTCGATGCCACGGGCGGTGAGGGTGACGGTGCGGGCCTTCTCGTCCACCACGTAGTCGGCGTCCAGGTTGGGGTCCTCCTCCTCCTTCTCGTCCACGCTGGCCACCTTCTTGGGCTTGAGGCGGGAGACGAAGGAGTCCACGATCTGGTAGAGCTGGGTGGACTGGTCGCCCTGACCGGAGATGATCAGGGGGGTGCGGGCCTCGTCGATGAGGATGGAGTCCACCTCGTCCACGATGGCGAAGGCGTGGCCCCGCTGGACCATCTCCTGCTTGTAGATGGCCATGTTGTCCCGCAGGTAGTCGAAGCCGAACTCGTTGTTGGTGCCGTAGGTGATGTCGGCGGCGTAGGAGGCGTGGCGCTGGGCGGGGGACACCTCGTGAATGACCAGGCCCACGGTCAGGCCCAGGAAGCGGTAGAGCTTGCCCATCCACTCGCTGTCGCGCTTGGCCAGGTAGTCGTTGACCGTGACGATGTGGACGCCTTCGCCGGTGAGGGCGTTGAGGTAGGCGGGCAGGGTGGCCACCAGGGTCTTGCCCTCGCCGGTCTTCATCTCGGCGATGCGGCCCTGGTGGAGGATGATGCCGCCGATAAGCTGCACCCGGTAGGGGCGCATGCCCAGCACCCGCCAGGACGCCTCCCGGCAGACGGCAAAGGCCTCGGGCAGGATATCGTCGGTGGTCTCGCCGTTTTTCAGGCGGGCCTTGAACTCGTCGGTCTTGGCCCGGAGTTCCTCGTCGCTGAGGGCCTTATAGGGCTCCTCCAGGGCCTCAATCTTCTTCACAAGGGGCTCGATCTCCTTGAGCTTCCGCTGAGAGCTGGTGCCGAAGATCTTCTTGAGCAGGTTACCCATTTCTCGTTCACCTTTCTTCCGTGCATTGGCAACGGCCCGGGCCACACAGCGCCCGGCCGGAATTTCCTAAGTTAGCAGTATACCATAAACCACCCCAATAAAAAAGTAGAAATTATGAACAAACCAGCGGGAGGAAAATCTGTTTTTGTCGCCCGGGGGCGGGTATTTCCACTGAAAAAATGCCGCTCTGGAAATTCTGTCCGCCCCGTGCCCCTGCCGCCGGGTTTTCCCTTTCCCCATTTACGCCGCTTTTCTTTGGTGGTACAATATAGTCTGTATTGGTATCCGCATTTTTGCCGGAAAAGGAGCTGCTATGAAACGCCGCATTCTCTCTCTTGCCGCCGGGCTGGTGCTGGTGCTCTCGGCCTGCGCCCCGGCCGGCCCCCAGCCCTCTGAGGAGCTGATCTACCCCACGTCCCACCCCTCGTCCACCCCGCCGCCCACCCAGAGCCAGTCCGTCCAGCCCACGCCGGAGGTGTCCTCCACCCCCGCGCCCACCCAGAGCCAGCCCGTGGAGACCGCCCAGGCGGAGGCGCCGGTGTGGGGCGTCCAGGAGAGCGAGTGCTCCCAGGCCGACGACGAGGACACCGACGTGCTGCTGGTCCAGGGCAAATTCTCCCTGCCCCTGATTGAGAACGCCGAGGGCGTGGCCGCCTACGAGGCCATCAACCAGTGGTATCTGGACCTGTCCGCCGGGCTGCGGAGCGACACCCTGGCCAACGCCGGCCAGGCGGACGCGGACTATGCCCTGTCCAAGTCCATGGGATACGCCTTCACCTACTACACCGACGAGGAGACCTATGAGATCACCCACCAGACCGACCGTCTGGTGAGCATTCTCCGCACCCACTACGGCCACACCGGCGGCACCTACCCCACCCTGCTCTACATGGCCGACCACTTTGACCTGACCACCGGCGCGGTGCTCACCTTTGACGACTTCTTCACCGACCCGGACGCCGCCGCCGCCATCGCCCTGGAGGAGGTGCTCCGCCAGGCCGCCCAGGGGGACGCCAACGGCACCACCTACGACGCCGCCCTGACCGAGCGCCTGTTCAACCGGGAGAACTTCTACCTCACCGCCGACGCGGTGGTCTTTTTCTACCAGCCCCAGGACCTGGCCCCCAACGCCGCCGGCGCCCCCACCTTCCCGGTGCCCCGGAGCCTGTTCGGGGACCTGCTGGCCGACTGGGCGTGACAAACTCTGACAATTTGGTGATACTATGCTCAACTGCAATGTAAAAGTAAACGACGTGTGCCGCCTCATCATCGAGGGGTACACCGCCGACGGTGCGGGCGTGGCCCGGCTGGACGGGATTGTGGTCTTTGTCCAGGGGGGCATCCGGGGCGAGGAGTGCGACGTGCGCATCGAGAAGGTGGGCCGGAGCAGCCTGTTTGGCCGGGTGGTGCGGGTGTTCCAGCCCTCCCCCGCCCGGATCATGCCCCAGTGCATCCACTACACCAAGTGCGGCGGCTGCCAGTTCCGGCACATGAACTACGCCGAGGAGCTGGAGGCCAAGCGCATCCGGGTGGAGGACTGCCTTCAGCGCATCGCCGGGCTGGATGTGACGGTGCCCGTCATCCACGGCGCCAGGGACACCCGCCGGTACCGCAATAAGGTCCAGTTCCCGGTCCAGCCCGGGCCGGAGGGGCCCAGAGCGGGCTTCTACCGCCAGCGGACCCACCAGGTCGTCTCGGTGGAGGACTGCCTGCTCCAGCCGGAGACCGCCGCCCGGCTCCGGGCCGCCGCGGTGTCCTGGATGCAGTGGCACAATATCTCCGCCTACGACGAAAAAACCGGCCGGGGGCTGGTGCGCCATATATACGTCCGGGTGAACCGGGCGGGAGAGTCCCTGTTCTGCCTGCTGGTCAACGGAAAATCCGTGCCCCAGGAGGAGGCCCTGGTCCAGGCCCTGCGGAACGTGGAGCCCGGGCTGGCGGGCGTGGTGCTGGGGGTCAATGAGAAGAAGAACAACGTCATCCTGGGCGACTCCTACCGCACCCTCTGGGGCCGGGACGCTCTGGAGGACACCCTGTGCGGCCTTACCTTCCGGCTGTCCGTGCCCTCCTTCTACCAGGTCAACACCGACCAGGCCGAGGTGCTCTACGGCCGGGCCCTGGATTTCGCCGGTCTCACCGGCGCGGAGACCGTGCTGGACCTGTACTGCGGCATCGGCACCATCAGCCTGGTGATGGCCAGGCAGGCGGGCAAGGTGTTCGGCGCCGAGGTGGTGCCCCAGGCGGTGGAGGACGCCAGGGAAAACGCCCTGCGCAACGGGGTGACCAACGCCGAGTTCCTCTGCGGCGACGCGGGCGAGGCCGCCCGTGCCCTGGCCGCCCGGGGCGTGAAACCCGATGTGGTGTGCGTGGATCCGCCCCGGAAGGGCCTGGCCGAGGACGTGGTGGACACCATTGCCGCCATGGCCCCGGAGCGGATTGTGTACGTCTCCTGCGACCCGGCCACCCTGGCCCGGGACGTGAAGCGCTTTGCCGCCCTGGGCTATGCCCTCCGCAAAGCCGAGGCGGTGGACATGTTCCCCCGCACCGCCCATGTGGAGACGGTTGTTCTTTTGTCCCAACAAAAGCCAGACGACACCATAGAGATCGACCTGGATTTGGATGAGCTGGACGCTACTGCCGCTGAGACCAAGGCAACCTACGAGGAAATCAAAGCTTATGTTTGGGAGAAGTACCATTTGAAGGTGTCCAACCTGTATGTCTCTAAGATTAAGCGCAAATGTGGATTAGAGGTTGGTCAGAATTATAACCTGTCCAAATCCGAGAACCCGAAAGTGCCAAAGTGTCCGCCAGAAAAGGAAATGGCGATAATGGACGCACTGAAACATTTTCAAATGATCTGATACTGAAAACACGGATGATTTGCCGTCAGGCGATCATCCGTGTTTTGCATTATTCAGACTCCTATACATCCTTGAGCAGATATGCGTTCAGCCTGTTTTTTTCATCGATGTAGGATTGATAGATATTTTTGACTCCGGCTTCTTTGGCCATGGAAATAATCAGATTTTTATCTACTGGGGATGTTCTCAATCCAATAATGACTCCAGCCGGAACACACTCTATCATTGCGGGGAGATTCATTTTGCAATTAGCAAGCATCCGCCATTCTTCATCATATTTGTGGCATTCCTTTTTAATCAAGCTATTTCGTTCGACTTCCCACGGAAGCGGTTTTAATTCCTTTTGCATGAAGTCTGGCAAAGGCACTCCTAATTGCTGCACCATATCTTGTCCCATAACAAACTTTGCAAAATTGGTTGCATCATGTGGAGTGTTGGAATAATATACTGGATAAATCCGTGTTCCATATTTATAGACGCCACAATTTGCGCACTTGTCCAATTTCCCACAATGCGAACTATCCGCATCACTAAGGTCATACATAAGACAAAAACCCTTGTGCATATCGGCGTATTTTAACCACAGAGTTTCATTAAACCCATTTTCAGAAAAGCAGATGGACAGAATCTCGTCTTGTATTTTTGAGCGCAAAGTTAGTACATAGGACAAAAATTGGTTTGTAATTCCATTTGCAAATAATTGTTTTAACCCTTCGACATTCGTAACTTGCTGAATAAATTCTTGCGGGATGCTGGGTTGATTTTGAAAGGTTTCTTTCATCCCGTTCGCTAACGCTGCTAATGCCTCAGGGGAGCTATAGTTACTAACAAATTCTTGACGGATCTTCTCCACATCAATATGTAAAAAGGTGTCAAACGGATCATCATAACTGCTAGCTTTAGAGAAGAATAGTTTATTAGAGCGTAAAGCATCAAGATTATTGTTATTCACCGCACGATACTTATACAAAAATCTTGGATAGCGAATTTTCGCCATCAGTTGATTAACTTCATTTGGTATATCTTCGCCTGTAAATGAACACAGCGTTTCCCAATAATCCTGCATTTCATCGTGGCTCATAGCTGTTTTTCGTTCTTCTGCTTCCAAAAAATCACCTCCTATTATCTGTAGCATTAGATGAATCTTTAGATCTCACTTTTAAGCTCTTTATAGTACTTGCTTAGAGCGATATGAAGCTCCTTTTTGCTTGCATAATTTTCGCTGGATTCCAACTGTTTGATATTAAATTTCCGACACCAGTTTAGTTCGAAACGAGAGAACGAATATTTTTTTACAATCTCCTCTTGGATTTGCTGCACTGGGTCTAAGTAAGCTCGAATATCTGGATCGTAAAAATCCGGGTCGTTTAAAGTTGAGGCATACAGCTGCAAAATATCATGTTTGATTAGTGCAAAAACTCTGTCGATACAATGATTAAAGTTCCGGATTTTTTCAAGAAAAAATTCTTCTGATGTCAGGAGCAGCCGGCCATTTGCATGGGCATAGTCATTTCGTTCTTTGACTAACTTCTTTAGCTCGCCTTCTAAATTGGTATCCATTCCAACAATATGTAGGAGCTTAAAAACATCACTTTCTCCAATAGCCGCAAAACTTCCAAAATACAACTGTCCGTCCTTGGTGTTTTCTTTTCCAAAGAACTCATTATATCGATCTTTTAAAAGATAATATAGTGCTTGCTCCATCTCATCGTGATGTAGGACGTATAATTTCAGAAGGACAAAATAAATCGCAGTCATAAAGAGCATATGATACTGCATGTATGCAAATTGATACAGGCCATTTTCGTAGCTGGTCTGCATAGCCAATGAAAGAGCTTCAATGTATCGCTCTTCATCCCCATCTTGGAACAGTTCCGGCAGATATGCAAAAACCTCAAACAATTCCTCTGGTATTTCAGGATACGAAATGATAGCGGATACTGCTTGTGCCGCTTTTTCTATAGCTTCTTCAATTTTACTTGCATCAAATACAACTGTAGATGATCGTGGGCTCATTGTTTTTCACCCCAGATCTCACTAATTTTATCTTCTATTTTTTGCTCAAAGATAGCGATAAGTCGTTTGTTTTGTTTTACGATAAATATTTCCTCTTCAAGCTTAGCAATAATATCTAATTGGGTATCGAGGGAAGGTACCGAGATTTTAGTTTGAGCTAACAACTCACCATTGAAATTTGTTTGGTTGACTGCCTGGCGAGCATTTCTCATAAAATACCCTTTCCTTCGCAAATCGTTAATGGCCCACCATGCATATCTATTATCGATTATGTCAGGTGCCTTATTTACTAATGTAAGCAAAAACGATTAATTTTAATTCTTGCACTTGCTTCTTTTTTTTTCAAAACAGCAGCCCTCCCTCTGTTTGCGACTGCGATTATAATTTATAAACTATGCTGTGATTGATATTTATAGGTGTTCGTTGGTTTGCTGACATTGGTAGGTATCAGCCATATTCTATTGATCTGCACAGCACCTTCTATGCGATTATTCTTACAAAGGATTTGAACTTGTCGGGCACTTATATTCCATTTCTGTGCAGCTTCCTGCGTTGTAATATAGCCATTCAGCATTGAATCCACCTCCAGCAAAAGCAAACAATTACCATTTCCATTATATTCGTTCAAACGAACTTGTTCAATGCAAAATTCATGATTTTTCTTACAAAGAGAATGAAATTACGAGCTCTTTCAAGTTGACTAATAAGGGGTGATTTTGTATGCAGCAAATTGCTTTTTTAGCAAACACATTACTTATTATGTAATCTAATTCTGCAAGTTTTCGGATTTCCGTTGTCTGACTCACAAAGTCAAAATATATTTCTCCCCATTCGCCATCGAAGTCTACCTGATACAGATAGATTGCGGTGGCGATTTCTTTTTTCTTTCTGGTAATGTTTTTGCGTTTTAGACGTACAGCGTGCAGAATACCCTCTTCTACCAAAATAGTGGTGAGTTTGTCCAGCGCCTTACGATATGCACGTTCCGCACCACTGGTTCCGCTCCCCTCAAACAGAGTAGCAAGCTCCTCAAAGGAAGAACGACTGCTCATAGAACTTACTCTGCCGCAGCGCATACAGATAGCGTTGCGTTTTTCCAGTAACGTTTGTTCTCGATAGTCGAGAGCATCGAAGGCTTTTTGAATGGCTTCGGCTCTGATACCATTCCAGAGGATTTCGACATAGTCCCAGTGATCGTCTTGGCTCACATCTTCGCCGGTTTCCTCGCTGTCTTCATCTTGTCGGGAAACATAGAATGACTGGCGGCTGCGAATCCCTTTTGCAGCATTCAGATATTCAGCAGCCGTTTCCTGCTTGCAGTTCTTTTCAGCCGCATATTCGGAGATGGTTTTCTTTGTGTTTTCTCCCGATGTGCGGTATTTCCATGCAATTCCTCGGATTTTCTTGTATTGGTCCAGAGAATCCACAGACCAGCTTTCTTCCAGCATACGACAAGAAAGAAGAGCATCTGTGATAAAAGGATACAAATAGGTTGTAAAGTCAGCTCCTGTGCTGGGATCATAATCTGAAAAACGTTCAATCACAGCCACAACACAGGTCATTTTATAGTCAAGGAAGCGCTCTGGATCATATCGCTCGTTGCCGTCGCTGCGCCAAAAGCTATAAATTCGTCCATTGAGCATCTTTTCATAGTGATGCAGAAAGAAGGACAGGTACCTCAAATTATTCTGTTGCTGTGCCTGGATGATATAGTCATTCAAATTAGATACTTTAGGCGGCTCCGGTTCTAACTGTAAGGTGCGCTCT
>CAJFTA010000053.1 GCA_904419835.1 uncultured Pseudoflavonifractor sp.
GGAGCGGAGCGAGGACTTTTGCGCCGCTGTGCGGCGCGAAAGTAACGGCATTTTTGAAGGCTGTCGAAAAAGTCCAGGGACTTTTTCGACAGCCTGAGGGGCGCCGGAAACATCCGGCGCCCCTTTTTTAGCGTTTTTTAATCCTTCCCCTATGGAGTATTTAACGCTGGGGTGGTACAATTCCATCAACAAAACGAAGGAGGCATCCTGTATGGTGACACTTGTTGTGGGCTGCTTTGTGGCCGTTGCGCTGCTGGCGCTGGTGCTGAGCATCCTCAGCGTGCCTGTGATGATCATCCTGGCCCTGGCGCCCTGGGCGCTGGCCCTGGCCGGCGTGGTGCTGCTGGTGAAGGCCCTGACCGAGAAGCCCATGCGCTGGGAGAACTTCATGCCCGCCGTGGTGGCCTTTCTCCTCTCCGGCCTTATCCGCTGGTTCTTTTAAGCGAATTGTGATCTTTTCCTTACGAATATCCGCCGGCCTTGACTTGCGTCCGGACCGGCGGATATAATCGGAGGAGAGGAGGCGGTGCGTGTGAACGCGAATATTCTGGTGGTGGACGACGAGCCCGAGATCGCCGACCTGGTAGAGGTGTACCTCAAGAGCGAGGGATTCACCGTCTTTAAGTGCGGCACCGGCGCCGACGCCCTCCGGTGCGTCAGCCGGGAGCGGCTGGATCTGGCCATCCTGGACGTGATGCTGCCCGACATCTCCGGCTTTACCCTCTGCGGGGAGATCCGCCGGGAGCACCACTTTCCCGTCCTCATGCTCACCGCCCGCGCCGAGGACATGGACAAGATCACCGGATTGACCATCGGCGCCGACGACTACATGACCAAGCCCTTTAACCCTCTGGAGCTGGTGGCCCGGGTGAAGGCCCAGCTGCGGCGGTACACCCACTACAATGAGAACGACCGGCCCGTGGGGGACGTCATCGACTTCAACGGCCTGGTCATCAACCGCTCCACCCACGAGTGCACCCTGTACGACAGGCCCCTGAGCCTGACCCCGCTGGAGTTTGACATCCTGTGGATGCTCTGTGAGAACCGGGGACAGGTCATCTCCGCCGAGAAGCTGTTTGAGACCGTGTGGGGGGAGAAGTACCTGGACCGGAACAACACCGTCATGGTCCACATCCGCCGCCTGCGGGAGAAGATGGGGGAGCCGGGCCGGAACCCCCGGTTCATCAAAACCGTGTGGGGCGTGGGGTACAAAATCGACTGAGCGGGGGCCGAAAAATTTTTTAAAAGAAAATTAAAAAAATCGTTGACAAATAGGGGACTGTCGGATATAATAACTCTTGCCCTGTTCGACGGGGTTACATGGCGGCATAGCTCAGTTGGCTAGAGCATGCGGTTCATACCCGCAGTGTCCCCGGTTCGAATCCAGGTGCCGCTACCATAAAAATCTAGCAGGATGGGTTCCTGTCCTGTGCAGACGGCCCGGTGGTCAAGCGGCTAAGACACCGCCCTTTCACGGCGGTAACACGGGTTCGATTCCCGTCCGGGTCACCAACCCCTTTACGGGGCATGACCGGACATACCAGATATGGAGGCATAGCTCAGCTGGTAGAGCGTCCGCCTCACACGCGGAAGGTCACAGATTCGAGTTCTGTTGTCTCCACCACAAAAACAGTCACGTCGTTTGACGTGGCTGTTTTTGTTTTTTCAAAAAGCAGGAGAGAATAGGTGTTCGGCGGGCGACCGCCAGTAGAAAGCACCTGAAGCCACGGCTTCAGGTGCTTTTGCTGTTTGCAGGGAATATCAGCCGCCCAGCAGCTCCGCCGCGGTGCGGATTTGCTCCGGGGTGGGGGTCCAGTAGAAATGAATCTCCACCATGCGGCTCTCCCAGCAGATAAGGTAGGTGTCCCGGGGGCCGTCCTCCCGGTAGACCTGGTAGGCCGCCTGAGCGTCCCAGGGGGCGGCGTCAATGGGCTCGTAGTGGTCCACAAACACATAGCCGTCGACGGCCTCGTCCTGATGCTCTTCCAGCAGGCTCTGGCGGATGAAATTATAGAGGAAGGGCAGCTTGATGTCGGTGACGGTGTAGCTGAGCTGGTAGTCCCGCTCCTCCTGGTTGAAGAGAGGCCGCTGCTCGTACTCGCACCGGGAGAGGAGGAAGGTCTCCTGACAGTCAGCCTCCCTGGAGTACTGGGTGTCTGTCTCCACCAGGTCCTCCACCGTCAGGGGCATGGGGTCGTCGTAGATGTCCCAGGTGAAGCTACCCCACTGGTAGCTGCCCACCGGCTGGCGGCTGTCGCCAAAGGAGAGCACGCCGGTCAGTATACCGGTTATGATGCCTGCCAGTATGGTGACGGTGAGCAGCAGAATAAAGGCAACCGTAACGCCCTGGTTGAACCGGCGGGACACGCCCTGCTTTTTCAGCCAGCCGGACAGGCAGCGGCTGAGGAGCACGATTGCCCCGGTGATCGCCAGCCATACCAGAATAAACAGGGGATTGGAGCTGGAACCGGCGAGAGATACAATCAGGAGCAGAACGGCCACAGTCAACAGGATCCAGCTCATCAGCTTCCTGGTGCGCACGGGGAGGAAAATTCCCTGCTCCGCGGCCCGCTTGGCCCGCCGGTGCCAGAGAACGTAGTGACCCAGCTCATAGAGGGGGAAGAATACCAATATCGTCCAGAAGGGAATCATAAACAGATAGAAGGGGTGGGACAGGTAGTCCACCGGGTTCCGCCACAGCTGACGGAGCTGGGACACAAGAACGAACAGGTAGAGGGCCAGGGACAGGAGCTGAGCGGTGAGCACCCGCCTGGACATGGTGCGGTGGATGGTCTCCACCTGGGTCACCGGGTCGGTGTCGATGGGTACGGCGTCCGCCCGGTCAGTATAAAAAATCTGCATGGCGTCCCACCGGGCTGCCAGCTTCCAGCCGTCCTGGGCACAGAAGTCCTCCTTCATCAGCTGCCGCTGGCTGGGGTGGGGGTCAAACTCCGAGGCGCTGGGGAAGTAGGTCACCGCAAACCGCAGCTGCTGGGGCCGGATTTTCCGGTAGGTCCAGAGCAGTCCGCCTGGCTGCTCAATCATCCAGCCCTGGGCGGCCATCTGCCCCAGCTTCTTTTCAATCCCGCGCTGGTCGTAAAAGGAGAAATTTGCAAGGCAGCGTCTGGTTTTGCTCATTCCTGTGCCTCCTCTCTCAAAACACGGTCATAGTCCTCTGTCTGGCTCCGGAGACGCCGGTATTCCCGGTCCAGCATCTCCCGGCCCTTGTCCGTAATGATGTAGCTGCGGCGGCGCCCGGCCGACTCGGTCTCCTGAATCACCCCCGCCGCCAGGAACTGCTCCAGCAGGTCGTACAGAGTGCCTGAGCCGATGGTCACCCGGCCCTCGGTGAGCGCCCGCACCGCCTCCAGAATGTCCGACCCGCGGCGCTCCCGGCGCAGGCAGAGCAGAATGTAAAACATCTGCTCGGTGAGGGTCTTGAATTTCTCCCTGGGCATGGCGGCTCTCTCCTTTCTCGATTATCGAGTTTCTTTTCATCTCTATTATATCTCGAATATCGAGAAAGTCAAGGGGAAACCGGAAAAAACGGCGGCGCCGTTGCAAAGGGGGGCGGGAGTATGGTATAAAGAGGGTGGAAAAGGACCGTTTTCAGCCGAAAGGAGGACAAATCATGAAACCGCTGACCTTCCGGAAGCAGATGTATCTGGGCCTTGCCATTCTGGCCATCGGCTTTGTCTGCTCCACCGTGACCAGAATCGGGCTGTTCACCAACGCGGCCTGGGCCCTCTACGGCCTGCTCTTTGCCATTCACCCGGTGTGGCCCGAGCGGCTCCAACACCCCAGAATGAAGCTGGCCGTCCGCCTGACGGGGGCGGCCGTGGTGCTGCTGGCCCTTATCACCCGGTTCGGCGTGTAGCGGGGGACAGCTTTCCTCCAATGTGTAGCGGGGGACAGCTTTCCTCCAATGGTACTTTTCTTTTTTGCGGAAACCGTGTATACTAGCGGCAGAATCCCGTGTGCTCCCGGCTGTGCCGGGGGAAATTTCCCACGGGGAAAGGAGAATTGTCCGTGTACGAAAATAACTACTATACCCAGGAGGGCTATGGCGGCTACGGCATGGTGGAGACCGTGGGCCGGTACACCGCCCGCACCTTCCTCTGGATGTTCGCCGGTCTGGCCGTCACCTTCGGCGTGGCCCTGGCCGGGTATATCACCGGCTTCAGCATCCGGCTTCTGTTCAACTCGTTCACCTATATCGGCCTGGCCATCGCCCAGATTGCGGTGGTGATTGTGCTCTCCGCCCGGATTGACAGCCTGTCCGTCCCGGCGGCCCGGTTCCTCTTCTTTGCCTACGCCGCCCTCACCGGCGTGACCTTCTCGGTTTATTTCATTCTCTTTGACGTGGCCAGTCTGGTGCTGGTGTTCGGCGTCACCGCCCTGTACTTCGGCGCCATGGCCGCCTTCGGCTACGCCACCAAGGCCGACCTGTCCCGCATCCGCACCGTGCTGACGGGCGGGCTCATCTTCCTGGTGGCCTTTGGGTTCCTGTCCCTGTTTATCCCCGGCCTCCAGGCCATGGACCGGATCTACTGCCTCGTTGGCATCGCCGTGTTCCTGGGCTTCACCGCCTACGACACCCAGAAGATTAAGGCCCTCCACGCCTACTACGGCCATGACCCCGAGATGGCGGCCAAAGCCTCCGTCTTTGCCGCCCTCCAGCTCTATCTGGACTTCATCAACCTGTTCCTCTACCTGCTCCGTTTCCTGGGCAGACGGCGGGACTGACAGGAGAAAAATGCCGCCGCGCCCCTTAGGGTGCGGCGGCATTTTCATGTTTTCAGCACATTGGCACCACCACGGGGATGCCGTCTATCTGCCGGACCGCGGCGCTGACAGTATACACCGCTTTGATGTTCTCCGTATTGACCACCGACGCGTCCCCAAAGGCGTGGACCCGGCCGCCGTGGAGCAGGAGAAACCGGTCGCAGTACCGCAGGGCCAGATTCAGGTCGTGGATGACCATAATGACGGCGATGTCCCGCGCCCGGCACAGCTTCCGAACCAGGGAGAGCACCTCGTACTGGTTGTGCAGGTCCAGGCTGCTGGTGGGCTCGTCCAGCAGGAGCACCCTGGGCTGCTGCACCAGGGCCCGGGCCAGCATAATCTTCTGCTGCTCGCCGCCGGAGAGCCGGTCCATGGGCCGGACGGCCATATCCTCCAGCCCCAGGGCGGAGAGCATCTCATCCACCAGGCGATAGTCCTCCGCCGAGACGCCCCACTTCATATAGGGCCTGCGGCCCAGCAGAATCATGTCGTACACCGTCAGGCGGCTGGCCGGGGGATTCTGGGCCACAAAGGCCACGTTCCTGGCCATCTCCCCGTGGGACATGGCCAGCAGCTCCGCCCCGTCCACCCGCACCGAGCCGGACTGGGGCCTTAAAATATGGCTGAAGCACTTGAGCAGGGTGCTCTTGCCCGCGCCGTTGTTGCCCAGAATGGCCAGGCACTCCCCGCTGCGGGCCGCAAAGGACACGTCATGGAGGATCTGCCGGCCGCACCGGTAGGAGAAGTTCAGATGTTCCACAGTCATCATGGGCGGTTCCGTCCTTTGAACAGCAGATAGAGGAACAGCGGCGCCCCCAGGAAGGAGGTGATGGCGCCGATGGGCAGCACCACCGGAGCCGCCGCGTTCCGGGCCGCCAGGTCCCCCAGCAGCAGCAGCACGGCCCCCATGAGGGCGGAGCCGGGGATGAGGTAGCAGTGGTTGTCGCCCAGAAAGCGGCGGACCATGTGGGGGGCCACCAGGCCGATGAAGTTGATGATGCCCATGTAGGACACCACCACCGCCGCCACCACCGAGCAGAGGAGTACGCTGACAATCCGCAGCCGGCCCACGTTCACCCCCAGGCTGACGGCGGTCTGCTCGCCGCTCTCCAGGGCGTTGTAGTTCCAGCGGTTGAAGAAGAAGTAGATGCCTGCGGCGGCGGCCACCGCCGCCATAATGCCCACCTCGCCCCAGCCGGTGCGGCCCAGGTCGCCGAAGGTCCAGAACACCAGGGAGGTGAGCTGCACCTCGTCGGCAAAGTACTGCAAGAGCGTGGTGGCCCCGGAGAACAGGGAGCTGAGGGCCACGCCGGAGAGCACCATGGCCTCGGGGGTGATCTGCCGCAGGCGGGACAGGGCCAGAATGAGCACCGACACGGCCATGCTGCCGCCAAAGGCGCACAGGCCGATGAGGGCCGGGTTGGAGAAGGCGACGCCGCCTCCGGCCTGGAGCCCCGCCCCCAGCACAATAATGGCAAAGGCGGCGCCGAACCCGGCGCCCTGGGAGATGCCCAGGGTGCTGGAGGAGGCCAGGGGATTGCGCAGCACCGACTGGAGCACCACACCGGCCATCCCAAGCCCAGCGCCGCCCAGGATGGCGGTGCAGATCCGGGGCAGGCGCATGTTGCGCACCACGATGTTGACGCTGCTGTCCTCCGCCCGGCCGGCGATGCCCTTGAGGAGCTCCAGCACCGGCGTGTCGTAGGACCCGGCCCGGAGGGACAGCAGGGCAGCCAGGAGCAGCGCCACGCACAGGGCCAGCAGGACGCCCATATTCCTGGCCCGGTGGCGGGAGTAGGCCTGCGGCGCGCCGGCGCGTGATGCGCGCATGCCCTTATTCACCCAGGGTCATCTCCTTCAATTCATAGCCCGCCGCCTGATACTGGGCGCAGGCGTCCTCCACCCCCAGCATGGTCTCGAAGATCTCGTCAAACTTGGCGGCCATGTCCACGTCGGCAAATTCCTCCGGGTAGAGCACCTTGCCCATGTAGTAGGCGTCGGCCAGGGCAAGCTCGGTGTTGGTGGCGCTGTACCGGAAGGAGATCTGGCTGTATACCCGGCCCTCCCGCACGGCGGTGAGGCTGTTGTAGAAGTCCGGATTGGAGGCGTAGTCCTCGCTGATGAGGGGCAGGCCGTTGAAGTCCACGAAGATCACATCCGGGTCCCAGGCGAGCACCTGCTCCGGGTCCAGGCTGAAGGCCCCGGTCTGGCCGGTGGTGTCCGCCAGATTTACACCATTGATGGCCGCCAGGGGGGCGTACCCCGCCTCGGTACCCTCAAAGCCATGGGAGCCCTTGAAGGACACGCCGGAGACGTACACCGTGGGCCTGTCCTCATCCGCCGCGCCGGCAGTGCGCTCCG
Source organism: uncultured Pseudoflavonifractor sp. (assembly GCA_904419835.1). Taxonomy (GTDB): domain Bacteria; phylum Bacillota; class Clostridia; order Oscillospirales; family Oscillospiraceae; genus Pseudoflavonifractor. The sequence goes on from CAJFTA010000053.1 coordinate 7,147, forward strand.
CCAGGTCGGCCTGGATGCCCTTCAGGTAGGCCGAGAGCTCCTCCGCCCGGTCCTCTCTGTGGTATACCTCCCCCAGAATGGAGAGGATCTGGAACACGCTGTCGTCAAACATGCCCTCGTTGAGGGGCACCACCACCACCGGGATGCCCGTCCTGTCCTGAAGGTCCTGGGCGCTGGCGGCGTCGGTGTTGGCAATGATCACATCCGGGCTGACCTTCAGAAGCTCTTCGTCATAGGTCTCGCCGTTGCTGCCGGTGACGGGCAGGGAGGCAAACAGGTCCTGGTTGAAGTAGCTGAAGGGCTTGGTGATGGGGGCCCCCACCTCGTCCCGCTCCACCCCCACCACCAGGTCCTGGGCCTGGAGGTAGGTGGTGTACCGCAGGGTGCACACCCCCACGCACACCACGGAGGACACGGTCTCCGGGATCTCCACCTGCCGCCCGGCGGCGTCGGTGATGGTGCGGGTGTCGCCTGTTCCGGCGGTCTGTTCAGGAGAGGGGGACGGAGCGGAGGCGCACCCGGCCAGGAGCAGCAGGGCGAGGAGCAGAGCGGGGAGACGGGCTGGCTTTTTCATGGGAAAACTCCTTTATATGGGGTTGGAAGGGGAAAGGTGGTGAAAAAGTCGTTTACCACCCGCGGTCGTAGGGCTGGAAGCAATCCAGGCAGAGCAGCCGGCCCTGGTGGAGCCGGACCTTGTGCTCGGGGACCGTCTCGCCGCACTGGGCGCAGGTCACGTTGCCGAAGATGCGGGCCCGCTCGGGCGCGGGCCGGGTGGGCGCGGAGAAGACGAGCACCTCCTCCACCGGGGCGGTGAGGAGCCAGTGCTGCCGGGCGGCGCGGTCCAGGCTGCGGTCCCCCGGCTTCACCGCCACCCGCAGGCCCCGGCCGCTTCTGCGGCAGTAGAAGGTAAAGACCATCTTGCCGGTGCCACGGTAGAGCAGATTGCCCTTGCCCATGGTGCAGCCGGTGATCACCTGCACCGCGTCCACGGCACAGGTGTCGTTCTCGGTGACGCAGACCAGCTCCTCGTCGGCCTCCGGGCCGTCCAGGCCCAGCTTTGCCATGGCCTCGGTGGCCACCCGGAAGCCGGTGGCCAGTCCGGGGCAGGTGTGGCCGTGAAATTCCGCGCATTTGTTCCAGAGAGCCTCATTCATGGGAAGATTCCTCCTGCTTGTTCTTGGTCAGGGCCGCCTCCCACACCCGGGCGAAGGGCACCCCAGCCCGGCGGGCCGCGGCGGCCACATCGTCATACTCCGGCTTCCGGTGGAAGATACCCCAGCCCCGGGCCGTTTTGATGGAGATGGGGCCGAAGGGGGTGTCTGCCGTTTCGCGGCCGGGGGTGAGGAAGTATTTGCCCCACCGCCGGGCCCGCAGGCCGTTGGTGGCCGTCTCCCGCAGCACGGCGCGGGCCATCTGTTCCTCCGCGGCCGGGTCACACAGCACGGTGAGCACATGGCCGGGCCGGCCCTTCTTCATCACGCCGGGGACGGCGTACACGTCCAGAGCCCCCTCCTCCAGCAGACGGGCGCAGGCGTAGGACAGGGCCTCGGGGGTCATGTCGTCCACGTTGCACACCAGCTCGGCAATCTCGCCCGTGCCGCCGGGAGCGTCCTCCGTCCCCTCGCCCCAGAAGGCCCGGACGCAGTTGGCCCGGTCAAACTCCTTTTTGCCCACGCCGTACCCCACCGCGCCGGCGGCCATCACCGGCATGGGGCCGAACGCCTGGGCAAAGTGGGCCACCAGGGCGGCGCCGGTGGGGGTACACAGCTCCCCTTTTACATCGCCGCCGTAGGAGGGCACTCCCTCCAGCAGGTAGGCGGTGGCGGGAGCGGGCACCGGCACCACCCCGTGGGCGCACCGGACAAAGCCGCTGCCCACATGGACGGGGGAGGCCACAATTTTGTCGGGGGCGAGGAGATACATGGCGTAGCACACGCCCACCACGTCGGCCACCGCGTCCAGAGCCCCCACCTCGTGGAAGTGAACCTGTTCCACCGGGCAGCCGTGGGCCCTGGCCTCGGCGGCGGCGATGGAATCGTACACCGCCCGGGCGTGGGCCTTCACCTCCCCGGGCAGGGGCAGGCCGTCGATGAGGGCGGCGATGTGGCCGGGGGAGGCGTGGTGATGGTGGGGATGATCGTGTTCATGGGCATGGTGGTGCTCGTGGCAGTGGCCGTGGTCGTGTTCATGGTGGTCATGGCCGTGAGAATGGACGTGGATGTGCCCCTCCCCGGCGGCCATGGGCACGTCGTGGGATTCCTCCTCCGCTCCGTCCACAGTTACCTCCATCCGGGTGCCCGCAATGCCGCAGGTCCTGGCGGGCAGGGGGGTGAGCTCCACCCCGGGCAGGCCCAGGGAATTCATGGCGCTGACAAAGGCCGCCTTGTCGGGCAGCAGCTCGTAGAGGGCGGACATGAGCATATCGCCCGCCGCGCCCATATTGCACTCAAGATACAGAATTTTCATGGCCGGGAGCCTCCTTGTGCTGGTCTTGGGAGGGCAGGCCCTCCATCTGGTTGATCATGCTGGCCAGATATCCGGCGCCGAAGCCGTTGTCGATGTTGACCACGGCGGAGCCGGAGGCGCAGGAGTTGAGCATGGACAGCAGGGCGGACAGGCCGTGGAAGGAGGCGCCGTACCCCACGCTGGTGGGCACGGCGATGACCGGACAGTCCACCAGCCCGCCCACCACGCTGGCCAGCGCCCCCTCCATGCCCGCCACCGCCACAATGCACCGGGCGGACATGAGCACGTCCAGTTTGGACAGCAGCCGGTGGAGTCCGGCCACCCCCACGTCGTACAGCCGGGTGACATGGTTGCCCATGGCCTCGGCGGTGAGGGCGGCCTCTTCGGCCACCGGCAGATCGCTGGTGCCCCCGGTGGCCACCACAATGTGGCCCAGGGCGGGGGTGTCCGGCCGGGGCCAGGCCACTGCCAGCCGGGCCTCCGGGTGGTAGTCCAGCTCCGCCGCACGGCCCACCAGCTCCGCCGCCTCCGGGCTGATGCGGGTGATGAGGATGTTGCCGCAGCCCCGGCTGTGCATGGCGGCCACAATGCCGGCAATCTGCTCCGGCGTCTTGCCCGCGCCGTAGATGACCTCCCCGCTTCCCTGGCGCACGGAGCGGTGGTAGTCCACCTTGGCGTACCCCAAATCCTCAAAGGGGGACAGCTTCAGCTCCAGCAGAGCCTCCTCGGGGGTGGCATCCCCCGCAGACACCGACCGGAGCAGGGAGAGAATCTCCCGTTTGTTGTCCATATCCGTCAGCCTCCCGTCCGCACTGCAAAATCCAGCAATACTGTCTCAAACCAGGGTGAGAGGGCGGCCTTGACCGCCTCCCGCGCTTCCGCCGCCCGGGCGAAGTCCCGCTCCGTCAGCTCCAGCCGGGCCGCGCCGTGGAACAGCCGCACCCGGAAATCCCGGTACCCCAGAGCGGCCAGGGCGTTTTCCGCCCCCTCCACCGCCGAGAGGGCCTCCGGCGTGATGGCCGTGCCCGTGGGCACCCGGGTGGCCAGGCAGGCGTAGGCCGGCTTGTCCCAGGTGAACAGCCCCGCCTCTCTGGACCGTGTCCGTACCTCCGCCTTGGTGACGCCGCACTCCCGCAGAGGGGAGCGGACGGCCAGCTCGGCCAGCGCCCGCATGCCGGGGCGGTCTCCGGCGTCGTCCGAGGCGTTAGTGCCGTCGATGAGCAGGGTGTACCCGTCGGCCAGGGCCGCCTCCTTCAGCAGGGTAAACAGGGCGGTCTTGCAGTGGTAGCAGCGGTCGGGGCCGTTGGCCGCCGCGCCGGGCACCGACAGCACGTCGGCCTCCAGCACTGCCATGGGCATGCCCAGCTCCTCCGCCAGCCGCCTGGCGTCGGCGAGCTCAAAGGCGGGCTGGAAGGGGGAGTGGACGTAGTAGGCCTTCACATCCTCTGCCCACTCCCTGGCCGCCCAGAGGAGATAGGCCGAATCCGCGCCGCCGGAAAAGGCCAGGGCGGCCCGGGGATTGTTATGAAAAAACTCCTGAAGGGTCATGGAGCACCTCCTGTGGGAAAAATAACCAGACCAAAGAGCAACAAAAAAGACACGCCCCCTGTGGGGCATGTCTTCTGACATCCTGCGCGGCGCTCTGCCGCGCGCTGGGCCGGGGAGAGAAAAGACGCTGTAAACAGGACCCTTCTGGGCCTTCGGGAGGCCGCTTGACCTCTAATCTAACTTTATTAGTATAAACGACCGGGCGGGGGCAGTCAAGACAAAAGTCGCATTGAAGCGGGCTGGGATAGCTTGGAGCAGCAAAGTGTCGATATTTACATAATCTTCACATCTTATTTAAAAACCGTCCAACAATTTCCGCCGCCCTGGTGGTATCTTATAGTCACAGCAAAGGAACACCACCGATACCGCCTCGGGCTGTTGTGGCGGACCAGAGACAACACGGTTTTCCGTGTTTCTATATAAAGCGAGTTTTTCATTTCTCCCTCTTCTATTCCTCTCTCTTCCAAATCAAAAGCGAGATGCCCGCCGCACATAGTGCGGCGGGCATCTCGCTTCAGCACGCAAAAAGCTATGATGAAAAAGCACCCGCCTGAACTGGGGCGGGGGAGCGCGAGGGGGCGGCGGCCCGCCTCGCGTGGAATCGAATGCCCCGGAAGCGTTGCCATGCAAGGCTTCCGGCGAGCGACGCGAGGACTTTTGCGCCGCCGTGAGGGGCAAAAGTAACGGTATTATTGAAGGCTGTCAAAAAAGTCCAGGAGCTTTTTTGACAGCCTGACCAAGATGCCCGCCGCACTATGTGCGGCGGGCATCCCGCTTCAGCGCGCAAAAAGCTATGATGAAAAAGCAGCCGCCTTTTATCCACAGAATACGCCTGAACGGTGGAAAACCTCAGCCCTTGGCGGCCTCGGCGGCGGCAGCGGCCACCTCCGCCAGGCGGTCGGGGATGACGATATGCTGGGGGCAGCGGTCCACGCACTGGCCGCAGCGGACGCACTGCTCGGGCCGCATGGACTCGGGAATCAGGTCCCAGGTGTTGTCAAAGGAGCTCTTCTTCCCGTCCACGCAGAACTGGTTGTAGATGGCGAAGATGCGGGGGATGTCCACATGCCTGGGGCAGTCGGTGCAGTACCGGCAGCCGGTGCAGGGGATGGTGCCGGCAGAGCGGTAGACCTCCACCGCCCTGGCCAGTACGGCCCGGTCCTCCTCCGTAAGGGGCTGGAAGGGGGACATGGTGGCGATGTTGTCCTCCACCTGGTCCATGGCCGACATGCCGGAGAGCACGGTCATCACCCCCGGCAGGGAGGCGGCGTACCGCAGGGCCCAGGAGGCGGCGCTCCTGCCCGGCGCGGCCTCCTCCAGCACGGCCCGGGCGGCGGGGGTCAGGCTGGCCAGAGCCCCGCCCCGCACCGGCTCCATCACAATGACGGGCAGGCCCCGCTGCGTGACAATCTCATACTGGCGCTTTGCGTCCTGCAAATCCCAGTCCAGGTAGTTGAGCTGGAGCTGGACAAAATCCCACTGGTGGTCGCCCAGAATCCGCTCCAGCAGCTCGGGCCGGTCGTGGAAGGAGAAGCCCAGCCGGCGGATGCGGCCCCGGGCCTTCTCGTGGGACAGCACCTGGTAGGCCCCCGAGGCCTGGAAGGTGGCGTAGTGCTCGGCGGTGAGGCTGTGGGCCAGGTAGAAATCAAAGTAGTCCACCCGGCAGCGCTGGAGCTGGCGGGTGAAGATGTCCTCCGCGTCGGAGGCGGACTTGGCCAGCCAGGTGGGCAGCTTGGTGGCCAGGTGAAAGCTCTTCCGATCCCACTTGGAGAGGATCTGGCCCAGAAAGGGCTCGCTCTCCCCCTTATGGTAGTTCCAGGCGGTGTCAAAGTAGTTGACGCCCGCCTCGTGGGCCCGCTCCAGCAGGCGGCGGCTCTCCCGGACGGCAATCATGCCGTCGCTCTTGCGGGTGGGAAAGCGCATACAGCCATAGCCCAGCAGGGAAATGTCCTCCCCAATGGACGCAAAATGCCGATTTTCCATGTTGACCTCCCTGTGGACCGCCCTCTGGGCGGAGACTGACCGCCGCTCCTGTGCGCACGGCCGCACTGCTATTATAATGCAGGCCGGGGATCCCTTGCAAGTGGGGCGGCCCGGGGAAATTTTTTACCGGGTGTACCGGGATATGCCACACAGCCGGGCGGGACGGCATATTCTGGAGAGGAGGGAAGCGCATGAATCTGACTGAACGTATTCTGACCGGCAGCGACTGCTGGAAGGCGGGGCGGACCATCGTCCCCAGGGGGATCATGGTCCACTCCACCGGCGTGGCCCAGCCTGACCCGGAGGTATTCCTCAGGGCCTGGAACCGGCCGGGGGTGGAGGCCTGCGCCCACGCCTTTGTCCACCGGGACGGGGTCATCCAGACCCTGCCCTGGAACTGGCGGGGCTGGCACGCGGGCGCGCCCAGGGGGGATGGAATCTCCGCCAACAACACCCACATCAGCTTTGAAATTCTGGAGCCCGCCGGCCACACCTACCAGGGCGGGACCATGGTGGACTACAATCCGGCCAAGAACGCCGCCTATTTTGACGCGGTGTACCGCAATGCGGTGGAGCTGACCGCCATGCTCTGCGCCCGGTACGGGCTGAACCCGCTGGAGGCCGGGGTGGTGGTGGACCACGCGGAGGGCTGTGCTCTTGGCATCGCCTCCAACCACGCCGACGTGGGCCACTGGTTCCCCAGGCATGGCAAAAGCATGGACCAGTTCCGCGCCGATGTAGCCAGAGAGATGAAGGGAGGGGAAGAGGAGATGACCCAGGAGGCATTCAACCAGATGTTCCGCGCCGCCATGGAGGCGTGGCAGGCGGAGCAGGCGGCCCAGCCCGTCAGCGCCTGGGCGGAGGATGTCTGGAGGGCGGCCAGCGCCGGCGGACTGTTCGACGGCACGGCCCCCCGGACAGCGCTGACTCGGGAGCAGGCGGCTCTGGTGCTCTCGCGGCTGAAGCGGCAGGGCGGCTGACCGAAATAGGGCGGGAGAAGGGGGGACGTTCTTCGGAGCGTCCCCCCTTTTCATATGGAAAGGCCCAAAAATATGCTGGACACAGTTGATTTCAACCATGTCCAGCATATTTCATTTACCCAATCCAGTCTGACAGATACCGTAAGTGTAATTGAATGGATTACTATACCCCCTGATGTAGTACTTCCATTTTCCTACATCAGGGGGGGTTTGTCTATTGTCCGCTTTTACAGGTTCAGCTCATTGGCCGGGGCGCTTTTGGGGGATACGGTCGGGGATAAGTACGCCGCCGGAGGGCGGCGGGGGCCTTCAGCCCCGGCTGCAGGAGCAGGAGGAGCCGGAGTCCAGCTCCACGGCGGCCTGCAGGCTGGCGGAGCCCCGGGTCATATAGGCCGGCATGGCCACGTAGACCGGGAAACTGTCCCCGGAGGGGGCGGAATCCCACACGGGGCGGTCGGGGAAGGAGGGAAGGGTGACGGCGCCGCCGTTCCCACAGGAGCACCCGCAGCAGCAACAGCGGCGGCGGTTGAAGCAATTGCACATATGAGTATCCCCCAAAACAGATTTGGCAGGGCGGGGACGGGATCTCCGCCCCACAGCACAGTATATGCCCGCCCGCCCTCGGGGGTGCCGGGCAGAGCTGACCTGACGGGGCAGGGGGCTTAAATCACGGCTGCTCCAATAGTTCAGACGGTCAAAGATACCGCTGCGCTGCGATGGGCAGCAACGCGCAAAAATAACGCGGAAGGGCTGCGCACGATAAAGCGGGGTCTATGGAGTTTGCCGACTGAATTGCTCCAAATCCATAAAGAACCAACACCCCCGCCGGGCGGCAGCCCGGCGGGGGTGTTTTATCTCCGCAGTCGATTCGATTAGAGAGGACGGACGTTGACAGCGCGGAGCTTGCCGGCGTCCTTGGGATCGGGCTCAGTGTCGTAGGACACCTTCTGGCCCTCGGCGAGGGTCTTGAAGCCGTCCACCAGGATGGCGGAGAAGTGGACGAACACGTCGCCGCTGCCGTCGTCGTTGGAGATGAAGCCGAAGCCCTTGGTCTCATTGAACCACTTTACAGTACCCTGATACATGCTGGTACCTCCTGCAAAAAATTTGATCTCTGCGCAAAAGAAAACCCACACCTCTGCTTGTCATCCATCCAGTGAGCAGACGATGACTTACAAAAATGTGAGTTCAGGTCGTGCATAGAAAAGATCAGGCTATATAATAGCATCGGTTGGGAAGGTTGTCAACAGAAATAAATTGCCCATGCCCGGGCGGTCACACCCGCTCCCGGTCCTGGTTGGCCGCCAGCAGGGCCCGGACGGTCTCAGGGCCGTAGGAGAGCAGCCGGCCGTACTCCCGGGCGATCTGGGTCCGGTTGCCGCCGAAGTAGGCCCGCTCGGCCACCATGGACGCCTTCCGCTCCTTGAGCCGCAGGTACTCCCCCAGCACGTGGTCCGCCCGGTAGAAGAGGTAGAGATACTTCCCCCGGGTGGCCGACAGGGGGAAGAGGTCGGTGACCAGGGGCGCCTCCTCCGGATAGCACTTCACCCCGTACTGCCCCGCGATTTTCCCGGCAAAGGGGCCCAGCTCCTCCCACTCCGCCCGGCTGTCCACCGGGTGGCTCAGGGCCAGGTTCTTCACCCCCGCCCGCACCATCTCGCAGAAGCAGTCCATCACGCCGCAGCGGTAGGAATATGTATCAATCTCGCGCATCAGCCATCAGCCTCCTGTTAGTTGCATTTTCCATTTTACACCAAAAAAGACGGGAGAACAAGGGAAAAATGGCGCAGGTCCCGGGCGAATAAGCCCGGGACCTCAGCGTGTCGAAAAACCTCGGTTGAACAGAATCCGCCTGTGTCGGGGCGGGGGAGCGCGAGGGGGCAGCCGCCCGCCTCGCGTGGAATCGAATGCCCCTGGGAGCCTTGCTGTGCAAGGCTCCCGGGGAGCGGAGCGAGGACTTTTGCGCCGCTGTGCGGCGCGAAAGTAACGGCATTTTTGAAGGCTGTCGAAAAAGTCCAGGGACTTTTTCGACAGCCT
>CAJFTA010000054.1 GCA_904419835.1 uncultured Pseudoflavonifractor sp.
AATTCGACCCCAACGGCACCCTGACCCGGGAGCAGGCGGCCACCATCCTGGCCCGCCTGGCAGAGGCCATGGGCCATCCCCTGCCCCAGGCGGCTCCCAGCTTCTCGGACAGCGCCGCCATCTCCTCCTGGGCCGCCGCCGGGGTGGGACAGGTCCAGGCCGCCGGAATTATGGCGGGGGACGGCAGCGCCTTCACCCCCCAGGGCGCCTACACCAGGGAGCAGTGTATCCTCACCGTCCTGCGGCTATATCACCTGACCCAGAGCTGAGCATCCCCCAGCGACGTTTTTCTTGGCAGCCGCCCTTTCTCCGTGGTATACTGATGCTGTATGGAGAAAGGGCGGCGATTTTTATGCTCTGTGAGGTGCGCTCTCTGGGCCTGACCGGCGTGGCCGGGTATGAAGTACGGGCCGAGTGCGACCTGTCCGGCGGTCTGCCCGCCTTTGATATTGTGGGCTTGCCCGACGCGGCGGTGAAGGAGGCCCGGGAGCGGGTGCGCTCGGCGGTGAAGAACTGCGGCTTTACCTTCCCTGTGTCCCGCATCACCGTGAATCTGGCCCCCGCCGCCCAGCGGAAGGCGGGCACCCTGTACGACCTGCCCATCCTGGTGGGCATTCTGGCCGCGGGCGGGCAGCTCAGGTGCGACCTGTCCCGCTCGGCCTTTGTGGGGGAGCTGTCCCTGTCCGGGGAGGTGCGGCCGGTGGCGGGCATGCTGCCCATGGCCCTGGCCGCCGCCCGGGCGGGGGTGGAGGCCCTCTATGTCCCCGCCGAGAGCGCCGCCGAGGCCACCCTGGCCGGCGGCGGCATGGCGGTCTACCCGGTGGAGAGCGTCACCGCCCTCATCCGCCACCTGACGGGGGAGGAGCCCCTCTCCCCCGCGCCCCCCTGGGCGCCGGGGGATAACCTGGCCGCCGGGCCGGACTTTGCCGAGGTGAAGGGCCAGGAGCATGTGAAGCGGGCACTGGAGATTGCCGCCGCCGGCGGACATAATATCTGTATGGTGGGTCCCCCCGGGTCGGGCAAATCCATGCTGGCCCGGCGGCTGCCCTCCATCCTGCCCGACATGACGGAGGCGGAGGCCCTGGCCGCCACCGAGGTCCACTCGGTGGCCGGGCTCACCACGGCGGAGGAGCCCCTGCTGCTCCGCCGCCCCTTCCGCTCCCCCCACCACACCATCTCCCCCATGGGCATGGCGGGGGGCGGCTCCAATCCCCGGCCGGGGGAGATCTCCCTGGCCCACAACGGAGTGCTCTTCCTGGACGAGCTGCCCGAGTTCAGGCCCGAGGTGCTGGAGGTGCTGCGTCAGCCCCTGGAGGAGGGACAGGTCACCATCTCCCGGGCGGCGGGCACGGTGTCCTACCCCGCCCGGTTTATGCTGGTGTGCGCCATGAACCCCTGCAAGTGCGGCTGGTACGGCCACCCGTCGGGCCGGTGCCGGTGCACCGAGGCGGCGGTGGAAAAGTACCAGGGCCGGGTGTCCGGGCCCCTGATGGACCGGATTGACCTCCACGTGGAGGTGCCTCCTCTGGAGTTCCACGAGCTGTCCCACGCCGCCCCGGCCGAGTCCTCGGCGGACATCCGCGCCCGGGTCAACGCCGCCCGGCGCATTCAGTCCGCCCGCTTCGGCCCCGGCGGCCCCTCCTGCAACGCCCACATGGGCCAGCGGGAGCTGCGGGAATTCTGCCGGCTGGACAGCGCCTGCGAGGCGCTGATGAAGGGGGCCTTTCAGCGCATGGGCCTCACCGCCCGGGGCTATGACCGCATCCTCCGGGTGGGGCGCACCATCGCCGACCTGGACGGCAGCGAACAGATTCAGGCGCCCCATCTGGCCGAGGCCCTCCAGTACCGGCCCGGGGCCTACCTTGTGAAATAACTGTCATGAACTATAAGGAGAATAAAAAGACATGGACGAGATCATCCTGATGAAGCTGGGCGAGCTGGTGCTCAAGGGCCTGAACCGCCGCAGCTTTGAAGACAAGCTCATCGCCAACGCCCAGCGCCGCCTGAAGCACTGCGGCAGCTTCAAGGTGTACTCCAAGCAGTCCACCATGTACGTGGAGCCCAAGGACGGCAGCTGCGACATGGACGCCGCCTGGGAGGCCATGAAGCGGCTGTTCGGCGTGGTGGGCCTGAGCCGGGCCCGGGCCTGCGCCAAGGACAAGGACGCCATGCTGGAGACCGCCAAGACCTACCTCCACGACCAGCTGTCCGCCGCCCGCACCTTCAAGGTGGAGACCAAGCGGGCGGACAAGACCTTCCCCATGACCTCCATCCAGCTCTCCCAGTACGTGGGCGGCGAGCTCCACGACGCCTTCCCCAACCTCTCCGTGGATGTGCACAACCCGGAGCTGACCGTCCACCTGGAGGTGCGGGACTACGCCGCCTTTGTCCACGCCGACCCGGAGCCTGGCGCCGGCGGCCTGCCGGTGGGCATCGGCGGACGGGCGGTGAGCCTGCTCTCCGGCGGCATCGACTCCCCCGTGGCCTCCTGGATGATGGCCAAGCGGGGCCTGGCCCTGGACATGGTTCACTTCTTCTCCTACCCCTACACCTCCCCCGAGGCCAAGGACAAGGTCATCGAGCTGGCCCGGCTCCTCACCCCCTGGTGCGGCCGCCTCACGGTCCACGTAGTGCCCTTCACCAAGATCCAGGAGGAGCTGCGCCGCTCCTGCCCCGAAGAGCTGTTTACCATCCTCATGCGCCGGTTCATGATGCGCATTGCCTGCCGGGTGGCCTACCGGGTGGGGGCCGGCGCCCTGGTCACCGGCGAGAGCCTGGGCCAGGTGGCCAGCCAGACCATGTCCGCCATGCGCCTGACCGGCGCGGTGTGTGACCTGCCCATCCTCCGGCCTGTGGTGGGCATGGACAAGGAGGAGATCGTCCGCATCGCCCGGAAAATCGGCACCTTTGAGACCTCCATCCTGCCCTACGAGGACTGCTGCACCGTGTTCACCCCCCGTCACCCCCGGCTGCGGCCCCTGCCCGGCGAGGTTGAGGCCGCCGAGGCCAATCTGGACATCGAGGCCCTGGTGGACGAGGCGGTGAAGAACATCGAGCGGATTCAGGTCAGCCCCTGACCGCCCCTCCCGCTCCATATTCTATTGGCCGGGTTATCCCCGGTCCTTCGGAGGTCTTTTGTTATGACGCATACCGCAGAACTCATCGCAGTGGGCACCGAATTGCTTCTGGGCAATATCGCCAATGCCCCACGCAATTGAGGATTGCGCGGGGACCCCGTTCTGTTTTATTTTATCGCCGGGCGGAGTGAATCCGCCCACGGCTCCGGCGCACCTGCGCCGTTGTCGGTGTTGGCGATTTGGAGGTCTTTTGTTATGACGCATACCGCAGAACTCATCGCAGTGGGCACCGAATTGCTTCTGGGCAATATCGCCAACACCGACGCCCAGATGCTCTCCAAGGGTCTGAGCGCCCTGGGCATTAACGTGTACTACCACACCGTGGTGGGGGACAATCCCCAGCGGCTGAAGGCGGCGGTGGAAATCGCCAAGAGCCGTGCGGACATCATCATCACCACCGGCGGCCTGGGTCCCACCTGCGACGACCTGACCAAGAACGTGCTGGCCGAGTGCTTTGGCAAGAAGCTGGTGTATGACGAGGCGTCCGCCGAGCGCATCCGGGACTACTTCCAGCGGCTCCATCCCGGCGGAACCATGACGGAGAACAACCTCCAGCAGGCATACCTGCCAGAGGGCTGCACCATCTTCTCGAACGACTGGGGCACCGCGCCCGGCTGTGCCTTTGAGGCCGACGGCGTCCGGGTCATCATGCTCCCCGGTCCCCCCAACGAGTGCACCCCCATGTTTGAGCACCGTGCGGTTCCCTATCTCCGGGCTCTGGCCGACGGCGTCATCGCCTCCCGGACGCTGAAGATATTCGGCATGGGCGAGTCGGCGGTGGAGGCCAGGCTGCGGGACCGGATGAACGCCCTCACCAACCCCACCCTGGCCCCCTACGCCAAGACCGGCGAGGTGGAGCTGCGCATCACCGCCAAGGCCGCCACCGTGGAGGAGGCCCGTGCCCTCATCGTTCCGGTGGAAAAAGAGGTCCGGGATATCTTCGGTCCCCTGGTCTACGGCGCCGATGTGGCCTCCATGGAGGAGGTTGTGCTGGGCCTGCTGAAGGAGAAGGGGCTCACTCTGGGTACTGCCGAGTCCTGCACCGGCGGACTGGTGGCCAAGCGGATGACCGACCTGCCCGGCTCCTCCGCCGTGTTCAAGGGCGGCGTGGTGAGCTACACCAATGAGGTCAAGGCCGGGGTACTGGGCGTGCCCCAGGCGATGCTGGATGAATTTGGCGCGGTGAGCGCCCAGGTGGCCCGGGCCATGGCCCAGGGCGCCCGGCGGGTGCTGGGCTGCGACCTGGCCGTGTCCCTCACCGGCGTGGCGGGCCCCGACCCGGACGACCGGAATAACCCGGTGGGCCTCATCTATGTGGCCCTGGACACCCCGGAGGGCACCCGGGTCCGGGAGCTCCACCTCATCAACGGCCGGGCCCGCATCCGCACCGTGGCCGCCACCAACGCCTTTGACATGGTCCGGCGGTACCTGACCGGCCTGCCCGACCAGGACGAGTAACCCCATAAAAGCACTGTGCCCGGCGCACCTCTTCAGCGGTGCGCCAGGCATTTTTACGCCCTGGGATAGGGCTCCCGCACGTTGGTCAGCCCCAGAATATAGTCCACGCTGGTGCCGTAAAATCTGGCCAGCTGAATCAGCACCGGCGTGGGCACGTTCAGGCGGCCCAGCTCATAGTCCGAATAGGTGGTCTGGTGGAGATTGAGCATGGCCGCCAGCTCCTTCTGCTTCAGGTCGGCGTCCTCCCGCAGGGCGCGAATGCGCGCATACATATCCATCACCTCTTATGGATAGTATGCTTTAAGGGAAAATCCCTTATTTACTTTTAAGGGATTTTCCCTTATAATAACATGCAATGCGGGGAAACTTCCGCTCAGACAGGATGGAGCTTGCTGTGAGAGGACCCTGTTTTAATGCGGCCGCCGCGCTGGCTGTCTTTCTCCTCCTGCGCCTCTCATTTTCCACAGGAATCCGGCGCTCTGTGGAAAACCATATCTTTCCGTCCAAGCTCGCACAGCAAAAAGCGTGCAGTCCTCTTCCGAGATGGACTGCACGCTTTCACTGCTATTTCGGACGTCCTCAGCCGCCCAGATAGGCCTTCTTGACGCTCTCGTCCTGGAGCAGGGCGGCGCCGGTGCCGGTGGAGACCACCTTACCGGTTTCCAGCACGTAGCCCCGGTCGGCCACGGACAGGGCCATCTGGGCGTTCTGCTCCACCAGCAGGATGGTGGTGCCCGCCTTGTGGAGCTCCTTGATGATGTCGAAAATCTGGTCCACCAGGATGGGGGCCAGGCCCATGGAGGGTTCGTCCAGCATCAGCAGCTTGGGCTTGGACATCAGCGCCCGGCCCATGGCCAGCATCTGCTGCTCGCCGCCGGACAGGGTGCCCGCCACCTGCCTGCGCCGCTCCTTCAGCCGGGGGAACTGGGCGTACACCCGCTCCAGGCTGCCGGGAATCTCGGCGGCGGGGCGGGTGTAGCCGCCCATCTGCAAATTCTCCTCCACGCTCATCTGGAGGAACACGGCCCGGCCCTCGGGGACCTGGGCCAGGCCCTTGGGGATGAGCTTGTGGGCGGGGATACCGCCGATGTTCTCCCCCTGGAAGGTGATGGACCCGGTGTGGCTGTGGAGCAGGCCGGAGATGGTTTTGAGGATGGTGGATTTCCCGGCGCCGTTTGCGCCGATGAGGGTGATGATCTCCCCCTCCTCCACGGTGAAGGAGACGTCCTTGACGGCGTGGATGGCGCCGTAATACACATTGATGTTCTCTACGTTCAGCATGGCCACGGCGTCATTCACTCCTTCCGGTGCCCAGGTAGGCCTTGATGACCTCCGGGTTGTTCTGAATCTCCTGGGGGGTTCCCTTGGCGATGACCTGGCCGAAGTTGAGCACGCAGATGCCCTCGCAGATGCCCATGACCAGGTTCATATCGTGCTCAATGAGCAGGATGGCAATCTGGAAGGTGTCCCGGATCTTGACGATGTTGTCCATCAGCTCGGAGGTCTCCGAGGGGTTCATGCCGGCGGCGGGCTCATCCAGCAGCAGCAGGGACGGGTTGGTGGCCAGGGCGCGGACGATCTCCAGCCGGCGCTGTGCGCCGTAGGGCAGGCTGCCCGCCTTGGCGTCGGCCAGGCTCTGCATGTCGAAGATGCTCAGCAGCTCCATGGCCCGGTCGTGGGCCAGCTTCTCGCTCTTCCAATATCCGGGCAGGCGGAAGATGCTCTGCCACATGCCGCAGCCCGCCTGATTGTGCAGGCCGATTTTCACATTGTCCTCCACGCTCAGGTTGGAGAACAGGCGGATGTTCTGGAAGGTGCGGGCGATGCCCGCCCGGTTAACCTGGACGGTGTTCATGTTGTGGGTATCCACGCCGTCCAGCAGGACGGTGCCACGGGTGGGCTGGTACACCTTGGTCAGCAGGTTGAATACCGTGGTCTTGCCCGCGCCGTTGGGGCCGATGAGGCCGGCAATCTCGGTACGGCCGATGGCCATGTTGAAGTCGTCCACGGCGGTGAGGCCGCCGAAGTCGATGCCCAGATGCTGGGCCTCCAGGATGGGATCCTTGTCGATATCCCGCTCGGGGATCATGTTCTTGCTGGGCACAGGGACCAGCTTG
This sequence comes from uncultured Pseudoflavonifractor sp., assembly GCA_904419835.1. Classification (GTDB taxonomy): domain Bacteria; phylum Bacillota; class Clostridia; order Oscillospirales; family Oscillospiraceae; genus Pseudoflavonifractor. Next base: position 6,713 of record CAJFTA010000054.1, read on the forward strand.
GTCTCAGGACGAGGTGGTCTGCTCACTGTACCGCGCCTCCCTTCTGCTCTTCCCGGTCCGCCCTGGTCATGCGGTTCTTCACCTGGGCAAAAAAGCCCCGGATAGTGGGGTTATTGGTGGCGATCATCACCAGGATTAGGACGATGGCATATACCAGCATCCGGTACTGATCCAGGTCGAAGCTGCGCAGCAGCTCGGGCAGCACGGTGAGGAAGGCCGCGGCGATGATGGAGCCGCGGATATTGCCGATGCCGCCCAGCACCACAAAGACCAGAATGAGGATGGAGGTGTTGAAATCGAATTTCTTGGGGGCCACGGAGGAGTAGTTCATGGCGTAGAGCACGCCGGCGGCGCCGGCCATCACTGCGGAGGTGACAAACGCCATAAGCTTGTACTTGGTGGCGCCGATGCCCACGCTCTCAGCGGCGATGCGGTTATCCCGCAGGGCCATGATGGCCCTGCCGGAGCGGCTGTGCACCAGGTTGAGCGTGATGGTGAGGGCAATGAGGATCAGGATAAAGCCGGCGGTGAAGCTGGCCAGCTTCGCGTTGCTGGTAAATCCCATGGGCCCTTTCAGGATGGCCTTGCCGTTCTCGCTCAGATGGAGGGCGGCCTCATTTTCCAGGGAGAAGTGGAGGCCCTCCTCATCCACGCCCACATAGAGCACGTTGAAGATGTTGCGGATAATCTCACCAAAGGCCAGAGTGACGATGGCCAGGTAGTCGCCCCGGAGCCGGAGTACCGGCACACCCACGATGACGCCGGCCACGCCGGCCATCGCCGCGCCCACCACCATGGCGATGGCCAGGCGGAGCGCCTCATTGGGAATGGCGCTCTGAAGGGACATGGCGGCCACCACGCCGGAGAAGGCGCCTACGCTCATAAATCCTGCGTGGCCCAGACTCAGCTCGCCGGAGATGCCTACCACCAGGTTCAGAGCGACGGCCATGACCACATAGGCGCAGATGGGCACCAGCTGGCCCTGGATGGAGGAGGAGAGCAGGCCGCCCGCGTTGCAGGCCTGCATCACGATAAATGCGGCGATGACAATGCCGTAGGTGATGGAGTTGTTGACCAGCCGTTTGCGGCCGGGAGAGAGCTTTTTCATGTGGGCCACCTCACACTTTCTCGCGGATGGTCTTGCCCAGCAGGCCCGCAGGCTTAACCAGCAGCACAATGATGAGCACGGCAAACACCACCGCGTCGGAAATGTTGGTATTGATCACCTTGGCAAAGGTCTCGATAATGCCCAGCAGGATGCCGCCCAGCATGGCGCCGGGGATGGAGCCGATGCCGCCGAACACAGCGGCGGTAAAGGCCTTGATTCCGGGCAGGGATCCGCTGGTTGGGATCAGGTTCTTGTAGCTGGAGAAGAGCAGGGCGCTGGCAATGGCCGCCAGGGCAGAGCCGATGGCAAAGGTCATGGAGATGGTGCGGTTGACGTTGATGCCCATAAGACGGGCCGCATCCTTGTTCTCCGAGCAGGCCCGCATGGCCTTGCCCAGCTTGGTCTTGCTGGTGAACCAGGTGAGGGCCAGCATGATGATGATGCAGACCAGCACGGTGACCAGGGACACGTAGGTGATGTTCACCCCTTCAATGGGCAGGGAGCCCTCAGGGATGACGGAGGTAAACACCTTGGGGTCAGCACCCCACAGCACCAGGGCGGCGTTCTGCAAAAAGTAACTGACGCCGATGGCAGTGATAAGCACCGCCAGGGAGGACGCCTGGCGCAGGGGCTTGTAGGCAAGGCCTTCGATGACCACGCCCAGGACGGTACACACCACCACGGCCAGCAGAATGCCCACGATGGGGTTGAGGCCAAAGCTGCCGGTGGCAAAGAAAATCATATAGGCGCCCACCATGATAATGTCGCCGTGGGCAAAGTTCAGCATCTTGGCGATGCCGTATACCATGGTGTAGCCCAGGGCGATAATGGCGTAGACGCTGCCCAGACTGATTCCGGTGATGAGATTATTGAGGAAACTCAAGCCATTCACCTCTCTGTGTGTATTTCAGATGCTGTGTATGGCAGAAACATCAGCGGCCCGCCGGGCTGCGGATGTGTCCGCCATACAAACGGATAATACGGGGAAAAGCGGGCTGCCGGGCGCGCCGGCAACCCGCTTTCAAGCCCATGTCAGCGGACGCGGATGAATTTACTGGGTGACGTACACGCCGCCCTCAACCTTGACCACCACGGGGGCCTTGGAGACCTCGCCGTTTGCGGACCATGTCATGCCGGTACCGGTCAGGCCGTCCACGCTGAAGTCGGCGGAGGTAAACTGGGCGATAAGGGCCTCGCAGATATCCTGGGCGCTCATGTCGGCGGTGATGCCGGCGGCGGTGCAGGCCTCATAGATAGCGTACATGCAGTCATAGCCGTCGGCGGCGAACTGATTGGGAATCCCGCCGTAAGCGGCCTCATACTCGCTGACAAAGGTCTGGGTGCGCTCGTCCTCACCCCAAGCGTTGAAGGGAGTCATGAGCATCAGGCCCTCGGCCAGGCTCACGTCAAAGCCCTCCAGGTCCAGAATGCCGTCCATGCCGTCGCAGCCGAAGAAGGTGGGGGCATAGCCCATGCTCTTGGCCTGGGACAGGATCAGGGCGGCGGGGGTGTAGTAGATGGGCATGAACACCAGATCGGCGCCGGCGTCCTTTGCGGCGGTCAGCTGCACGTTGAAGTCGGTGTTGGTGTCGTCGGGGAAGGTCTGGACGGTGACAATCTCCAGTCCAATCTCGTCGGCGGTGGACTGGAATGCGGTGTAAATGCCGGTGGAGTAGGCGTCGCCGTTGTTGTAGATGACGGCCACCTTGGTGCCCAGATTGTTATCCTTGATGTAGTTGGCGGCGGTAATGCCCTGGTTGGGGTCGGTAAAGCAGATCTGGAACACGTTGTCCCTGCCCTCGGTCACGTCGGTGGAGGAGGCGGAGGGGGTCAGCTGGAAATAGCGGGCGGCGTAGGTCTCGGCGGCCACTACCACGCAGGGGTTGGTGGTGGTGCAGCCGTAGATGATCTGGGCGCCGGAATCCTTCAGATTATTGTAAGCGTTGATCGCCTTCTCGGTGTCGCCCTCGTCATCCTGAAAGTCCAGGGAGAACTGCAGGCCGCCCAGGGCGTTGATCTCCTCAATGGCGACCTCGGCGCCCTGCTTGGTTGCAAGGCCGTACACGGCGTTGGAGCCGGTGAGGGGGCCGATGCCGCCAATCTTGATGGTGCCGCTGGTGTCGCCGGTCTCAGTGCCGGTGCTGGGCGCGGGGGTGTTGCCGCCGGTGGTATCGCCGCCGGTGGTGTCGCTTCCGCAGCCGGCGAGCATGGAGAGGCACAGCGCGGAGGCCATTACAAGAGAGAGAACACGAAACTTCTTCATTTCACTTACCTCCTTTAAGGTTGTTGACAATTATAATCTTCGTCTCCGGAATTGTCAACCTTATTCTTGCACAACAGGAGCGCTCTCTCCCCTGTGCGCTCTGGGCGCTTTGTACTGATTACTCCTTTTTTCCACAGTGTCCGAGCTATTTTCCGTTCAGATAATCAGCCCGCCGTTGGGGCAAATTACCTGTCCGGTGATAAAATCCGCCCCTTCCGACGCCAGAAACAGCACGCTTTCCGCCACATCCTCCGCCCGCCCGATGCGCTCCAGGGGCGTCTCCTGCCGGAGGGCGTCCAGATCTTCCGCGGTGAGATTCTGGTTCATTTCCGTGTCGACTACCCCCGGCGCCACGCAGTTTACTGTGATTCCAGAGGGTCCAAGCTCCTTGGCCAGGGCCTTTGTCAGGCCGATCACCCCCGCCTTGGAGGCGGAGTAGGCCGCCTCGCAGGATGCGCCCACCTGGCCCCACATGGAGGAAATGGTGATGATTTTACCCCGCTTTCGGTGGATCATATGGGGCATCACCGCTTTACAGCAGTAAAATACGCTGTCCAGGTTGACGGCGAACAATTCCCGCCACTCCTCCGGTGTCATATCCCCCAGCAGGCCCACCCAGCTCCTGCCCGCATTGCATACCAGAATGTCAAGTTGACAAAATTTATCCAACACATTGTCAACCATGTCTCCCACCTGATCCGGGTCGGACACGTCGGCATGCACCGCCATGGCGGTGTGCCCCGCCTCCCGGAGCTCCTCGACCAGAGCCAGAGCCCTTTCCTCGCTGCGGCAGTAGTTCACCGCCACGGCGTACCCCGCCCGGGCCAGCCGCCGGGCCGTGGCCGCGCCGATGCCCCGGGACGCGCCGGTAATCAATGCTGTCCTCTGTTCCATGTCTCTTCCTCCTCAGTCCTTGTTCCGCCAGGTCTCCCGGCGCAGCCACCGGATGCACAGCGGCAGCCAGGTGGCCGCCTGCTCATCCTGCCAGCCCGGATCTCCCGCCGCCTCGCCGGTGGCCGTGGCCATGGCGTGGGGGCCGTGTCCGTAGCAGTGGAGCTCCAGGGGCACCCCCTGCCGCCGGAGGGCCCAGGCGTAGAGCAGGGTGTTCTCCGGCGGCACGGTGCGGTCAGTGTCGGTTGTCCAGAGAAAGGTGGGCGGGTTGCCCGCTGTGACACTCTTCTCCAGGGACAGCTTCTCCAGCTCAGGAGGCAGCGCCTCCCGCCCGGTCAGGTGGAAAAAGCTGTCCCTGTGGGCCCACTCCCCCGCTGAGATCACCGGATAGCTGAGAATGGCCGCGTCGGGCCGCACCTCCTCCGGGGTCAGGCCCAGCCTCTCCCCGATAATCGGGTCGCCCCACAGGTTGGCCAGGCAGCCCGCCAGGTGGCCGCCGGCGGAAAATCCGCACACCGCCAGGCGGTCGGGACGAATGCCGTACCGTGCCGCATTCCGGCGGAGGAAGCCCAGAGCTGCGGCGGCCTCCAGAAAGGCCTGGGGCCACCGGTCCGGCTCCACGCTGTAATGCAGCACAAAGGCCTGCACCCCTCCGTGGAGAAAGTCCAGGGCCACCGGCTCCGCCTCGCGGTCGGACGTCAGCCGGTAGCCTCCGCCGGGCAGAATCAGCACGCCCCAGCGCGCCCCGCCCGCCAGCGCGCCGATATCCGCTCTGGCATAAGCGGTCAGGGAGATCTCCGTCGCCCCCTCCGGCAGGGCGGGGCAGATCTCCGCCCTGGCAAATCGCTCATATAACATGATGTGCTCCTCCTTCCGCCCCCGGGCGGCCAAATTCTTCAACGCCTCTCAGTATAGCAGGATTCCCCCCTTCTGCATACCCTCCCCCTCTGCATTCGTCTTCCCGCTTCGCTTCTTTCTTTTTAAAATTTTTCAAAAAAGAGTTGACAAAGGGCACCTTCATGGATATAATAGATTTTGCCCTTTGGACGATTAGCTCAGCTGGTACGAGCATCCGCTTGACGTGCGGGAGGTCATAGGTTCGAATCCTATATCGTCCACCATGATAAAGAGACACGACGCCGGTCGTGTCTCTTTTTTTCTGCTGGGAGGTTGTTATGCATCAGGAGGAATTTATGCAGCTTTTGGCCTTTTATCAGGGGCGGGGCGCGGCCAGCGACCAGAACGAGCTGATTCAGCTGCTGCGGGAAACACAGCAGCTGTACGGCGGGGTCATCCCTAAGCACGCCCTGGAGGAGATTGCCCGGGCGCTGGGCTTCCGGGCATCCTTTCTCCCGGCGGTGCTCAGGCGCTACCCATCCATCAAGACCGAGGCGGTGCGGCACAGCCTGACGGTGTGCCAAGGCCCCTCCTGCGGGCGGCGGCGGGAGCTGCTGGACTTCCTGTCCAGAGCATACGGCGTGGAGCCCGGCGGCGTGGCGGCGGCGGGCTTCCGGCTCCAGTCCGGGGGCTGCATGAAAAACTGCGGCAGGGGCCCCTGCGTCCGGTGGGACGGCACGGTCTATACCGGCATGACCCCGGAGTCCCTCCGGGCCCTCATTGAGAAGAAATAAGCCGCGCGGTCCCCGGCCCGTCCATGAGGAAGGCCGGGGACCGCTTTTTTCCGCGCCTGTGTGAAAATCGGCGCGGGACGGCGCGGCTCTGAGCCTGCCCGGGAAGCGGGGCGCCGTTTCTCTCTGCTCCGGTTAAATTTTGTACGAAAATTTCCGAAAAACCTCCACCTACCCCTGTTCTTTGTTGACACTGGAGGGGAAATAGGATAAAGTAATGTCTGCTGAATTTGTGATGTGATTCATTTTCCTTGACAGGGAGGATTTCCCGCCATGTTTGACGGCGTTTTGTTTGACCTGGACGGCACGCTGTGGAACGCCACCGTCCGCATCTGCGAGAGCTGGAACCGTGCGCTGGCCCGGCACCCTGAGATTGCCCGCCCGCCGGTGACCGTGCCCGAGGTGGAGGCCACCATGGGCCTGCTTCTGCCCGACATTGCCCGCAGAATCCTCCCCGGTGAGCGAGAGGAGACCCGGGCCATGGTGCTCAAAGAGCAGGAGGGCGAGGAGTTCGCGCTTCTGCGGACCCAGGGCGGCGTGCTCTACCCCGCCGTGGAGGAGACCCTGGCCGCCCTCTCCGCCCGGGCAAAGCTCTTTGTGGTGAGCAACTGCCAGGACGGGTATATCCAGACCTTCTACGCCGCTCACAAGCTGGAGCGCTACTTTACCGGCTTTGAGTGCGCCGGCCGCACCGGCCGGCCCAAGAGCCATAATATCGCCCTGGTGGCCCGGCAGTACGGCCTGGCGCGCCCGGTCTACGTGGGGGACACCCTGCTGGACTGCACCTCCGCCCGTGAGGCCGGCGTGCCCTTCCTCCACGCGGCCTACGGCTTCGGCGGCCCCATTGCGGGCGTGCCCGCCGTGCATTCCTTTGCCGGTATCCCCGCCGCTCTGGCGGCCATGTGTCCCCCATAAGGGCGCTTTTTTCTGTGTGCTGTGATAAAACTGTAGAGAGGTTTGCATCTATGTCAAAATACGAAGCTGAAATTTCCCGCCGCCGCACCTTCGCCATCATCTCCCACCCCGACGCCGGCAAGACCACTCTGACGGAGAAGTTCCTCCTGTACGGAGGCGCCATCGCCCAGGCCGGCGTGGTCAAGGGCAAGAAGAACAGCCGGGCCGCCACCTCCGACTGGATGGAGATTGAGAAGCAGCGCGGCATTTCCGTCACCTCCTCGGTGATGCAGTTCCAGTATGAAGGCTTCTGCATCAACATTCTGGACACCCCCGGCCACCAGGACTTCTCCGAGGACACCTACCGCACCCTCATGGCCGCCGACAGCGCGGTGATGGTCATCGATGCCGCCAAGGGCGTGGAGGCCCAGACCCGGAAGCTCTTCAGGGTGTGCGCCATGCGGGACATCCCCATCTTCACCTTCATCAACAAGATGGACCGTGAGGCCCGGGACTCCTTCGAGCTGCTGGAGGAGCTGGAGAAGGAGCTGGGCATTGAGACCTATCCCGTCAACTGGCCCATCGGCTGCGGCAAGGATTTTAAGGGCGTGTACGACCGGGACAGCAGAAAAATCATCCATTTCACCTCCAACGGCGGCGCCAAGGCGGCCACCGCCACAGAGGTGGAGCTGGGAGACCCCAACCTGGACGATCTCATCGGGGCGCGGCTCCACCAGCAGCTCACCGACGAGATCGAGCTGCTGGACGGCGCCGCCGCCGAGTTCGATCTGGACCGGGTGCGCCACGGCAAGCTCTCCCCGGTGTTCTTCGGCTCCGCCCTGACCAACTTCGGCGTGGAGCCCTTCCTGGAGCACTTCCTCCGCATGACCACCGCCCCCCTGCCCCGCACCGCCGGGGACACCCTTATTGACTCCCTGGACGACAGCTTCTCCGCCTTTGTGTTCAAAATCCAGGCCAACATGAACAAGGCCCACCGGGACCGCATCGCCTTCATGCGCATCGTCTCCGGCAAGTTTGAGGCCGACAGGGAGGTCTACCACGTCCAGGGCGGCAAGAAGATCCGCCTCTCCCGGCCCCAGCAGCTGATGGCCGCCGAGCGTGAGATCATCGAGGAGGCCTACGCCGGGGACATCATCGGCGTGTTCGACCCGGGTATCTTCTCCATCGGCGACACCCTGTGCGCCCCGGGGAAGAAGTTCAAATTCGACCCCATCCCCACCTTTGCCCCCGAGCACTTCCGCCGGGTGCGCAGCCTGGACACCATGAAGCGCAAGCAGTTCCTCAAGGGCATGGAGCAGATCGCCCAGGAGGGCGCCATCCAGATCTTCAAGACCCCCTACTCCGGCATGGAGGAGGTCATTGTGGGCGTGGTGGGCACCCTTCAGTTCGACGTGCTGGAGTACCGGCTGAAAAACGAGTACAACGTGGACCTCTACATGGAGGGCCTGCCCTACGAGTACCTGCGCTGGATTGAGACCGAGGACGGCGAGCCGGTGAAGGAGGAGGACCTGATTCTGGGCGACGGCGTAAAGCTGGTGGAGGACTACAAGGGCAACCAGCTGCTTCTCTTCGCCACCCAGTGGGCCATCAACTGGACCGGCGAGCGGAACAAGCAGCTCACCCTGCTGGAGTTCGGCGGGGGCTGGCAGAAGTAAAAACGCGCATTCTTTTCCCTGCGGGGCGGACGCCGAAGTGTCCGCCCCGTTTTTTCTCCCGCGGCCGCAAACCCTTGGAAACACTGGACTCGACTGACAGTCGTGCCCCGATTTTCCCCCGCCCCCTTGACTTTTCCGCCCAGGCTGAGTAGGGTAAAGGCGAGCGCTCCAACCACAAAACGAAGGTCAAGTTTATGGACGAAAAGAAATCCTTCGGCGAGTACATCCGCCGCAAGCGTCTCGGGATAGGTATGACCCAGCGGGAGCTGGCCCAGGCCCTCTATGTGACCGAGTCCTCGGTGAGCAAATGGGAGCGGAGGGGTTCACTTAGATAAAGATACCACACCATTTTAAGGCTTTCCCGCCTTGATTGCCTATCAGCAAAGACAGACGGGACTGTCAACGGCGGCGCATGAAATGCGCCGTTCATCTTGACCGTTGACTGGCTCGGCTGGCTTTGCTATCTCTTCAATAAACGGGAGGTTAATGCTGTTTAACAATGGCACATAACTCTTTTACATAGAGATCGGTGTGGTTAATGGAAAACTCTCCGTGGTGCATAGTTGGGAGTATATGTAAGTTGCTTTTTTCCAGCGTTTCATGTAGCTTTCTTGCAGAAAACAAGATACGTTTATTTTCCCGCTCCCCGACAAACAAATGGATTTCTGCCACACACTCTCCAAGAGACTTCTTTATGAAATACATAGAACTTTCTTGTAAGAACGCAATCATATTTTGCTTA
>CAJFTA010000055.1 GCA_904419835.1 uncultured Pseudoflavonifractor sp.
TCCAGGCCCTCGTGGCTCAGGTGCCACAGGTTCTTGTCCTTGGAGTAGTTGGTCTCCCGGGAGATCTTCAGGGGCACGTTGTGGGCCTCGGCGTAGTCGATCTCCTCGTCCCGGCCCTTGATGTCCCACTCCCGCCAGGGGGCGATGATCTTCATCTCAGGGGCAAAGCGCTTGATGGCCAGCTCAAACCGGACCTGGTCGTTGCCCTTGCCGGTGCAGCCGTGGCAGATGGCGTCGGCGCCCTCCTTCTTGGCGATCTCCACCAGACGTTTGGCAATGATGGGCCGGGCAAAGGCGGTGCCCAGCAGATAGTCCTCGTACTTGGCCCCCATCTGCATGGAGGGGATGATAACCTCGTCCACCATCTCGTCGGTCAGGTCCTCCACATACAGCTTGGAGGCGCCGGTCTTGATGGCCTTCTCCTCCAGGCCGTCCAGCTCGGTACCCTGCCCCACGTCGCCGGACACAGCGATGATCTCAGGGTTGTTGTAGTTCTCCTTCAGCCAGGGGATGATGATGGATGTATCCAGACCGCCGGAATAGGCAAGTACAACTTTCTTAATGTCAGCCATGGTGAAAACCTCCGTTTTGCTTTGTTGGACACAGTGTACCACTCCCCGGGAGAAAATGCAATAGGGAATTTGAATAAATATTCTTTAATTCAAAAATATTTAAATATATATACTCATTTTACCGATAATATTCCGTTTTTTATTCACATCCATTCATTTCCACAATTATTTTTACCTGAACAGCTATCCTACCTCCTCCTTGTGCTCTTCTAGCATCTGAGTTATAATGGATATAAAATTTTCACAAGAGAGACTTTTCCTCACGTATTGCAGAAACGAAAAATTTTTATATACGAAACGGGGGATTTGTCGTGACTGACAAAGACCAGAAACGGTTAAGTCGTTATATCGACAGCTATTACAGCAGTTATTTTCAAATGGACGCTATTTATAACGAATGGGCTTCCCATCACAAAATTCAGGATACCACTCTGTTTGTCCTTAATGAAATCAGCAAGCACGAGTACTGCACCCAACGTAGTCTCCACGCTTGTCTCGGCTATTCTAAACAGACGCTCTCCTCTTCTCTTCGCCGTCTGGAACAGGAAGGTATCATTATCCGGCAGCGCACCGTTCATGACCAGCGCAGCAATCTTATTCGCCTTACACCAAAGGGAAAGATTTACTCAGACAGACTCTTGTCCAGGCTCCACAAGGCAGAAATCCGCGCATTTCAGCTTTTAAGCCCCGACGAGTGTGAACAAATTTTGAGTGCATTTCATAAGTTGACCGATGCTCTGGCCAGTAGTATCCGCGCAGATATGGAGGCTCCTGCAGCTGATTGATTCCCAAATATAACGTACCAAAATACAAGAATTCGCGAGATAACATGTGGATAGTCATGTACTACTGCTATGCCGGTACATGACTATCCTTTTTTTGTGAATATATATGCTTTTGCTTTTCCTGATTATAGTCAATTTTTTTACCATTTCTCGTTTTGATGGCCCTCACTTCATTTGGTCAAATATTTTATTATTTCTGCATATTGAACAATTTCTTTTCTCTTTTTCTCTCATTCTCCATTTTTGAATAATAAATTTTTTTACCATATTCATAATTCTCACAATTTTATTTGTGCATTTTTTCCGTTAATAGTATTTCGTTTTTAATTGAAATTATTATTTTTAGGTATATTATTTATATTTTTTCTTGACACATTACTTCGTTTTTTGTATATTATATGCATAACGAAGCGGCGCGCAGTGCTTCACATCGCTACTCCATTCCCTGTCTGTTGTCTGGAATTACGGCAAATGACAATTATGCTCAATATCAACAAAGGATGTGAATACAGTGTCGGAACAAAATTCTTCTCCTGCCGTCCGTGACTACGATATCGATGAATATGTTCCCATGGAAGCTCGCTACTATGGTATCAAGGAGATGGCTTCCGTCTGGATTTGCGCCAACGCAAACCCTACTTCATGGTACATGGGAACCATTATTGGTGCCCTTGGGCTGGGCGGCGCGTTCCTATCCGCTATTATCAGCAACCCTCTTGTGTATCTTATCCTTGCTCTGGTAGGCGTTATGGGCTTTCGCGTAGCATCCAGTACTATGGGTTTGGTAAGGGTTCCTTTTGGTGTAGTTGGAAGCAAACTCCCCTCCTTCATCAACGCTCTTCAATTTGTTGGCTGGTGCGGTGTCAACACTTATATCGCAGCTGTTCCTCTGTCCAACCTTATCACCAGCTTTACCCACGGAGATCCAGCTTCCACCCCGATGATTGTCCTTTCTGTGGCAATTATTCTGGCCATTACCAGTCTTATTGCAATCTTCGGAGGTGCCAAGTGGATCGGTTTTGCGCAAAACCTGGCCGTTATATGTCTGATCATTCTCAGCGTCTGGATTTCCGTCCAGGTCTTCCGCACATTTTCTCTGGACAGCATCGCTACATGGACGCTTGACTCCAGGTCTGAAAATCTCTCTTGGTCCATCACCTTCGGATCCGCCATGGATTCCTTTGCCGCCTTCGGCTTCGCCTGGGTAATGGCTGTGGCAGATTATACCCGCTATACCAAAAGCAAAACAGCTGCCACTGTTGCACCTATGGCAGGCGCGGCCTTTGGAATGCTCTGGTTCTGCATGATCGGTGCGGTGAGCGCCATTGCAGTAGCCGTCCTCAACGGCGGTATTTTCGACCCAATGTCCGCTGATCTCAGCTATATCTGCTCGTCTCTCGGAATGGGACAAATCGCCAATCTGCTTATTGTACTCTCCACTATTGCAGTAAACATGATCAATGTCTATTCCGGTGGTTTCTCCGCCGCCAATGTCAGCCGCAAACTTTCCCCTAAACTTTCCATGTGTATTATTTCTGCCGGCGCCCTGCTTCTGGCACTTACCCCACTGCTTTTTGACAGCTTTTTGGATACATTTCAGATATTTTTGGGCTATCTGGGAGCAGTATTTCCTCCCTGTATTGCCATTCTGGTGGTGGACTATTACTTTATCCGCAAAAAAGAGTATGACATCACTCAGTTCCAGGCAAAGGATGGCCCTTACTGGTATTGGAAGGGCATCAATCCCACGGCCATTGTCTGCTTCCTGCTCGGTGTTGTAACGTATTTTGCAGGCCAGCAGCTTCCGTTCATCATGTCCACCATTGGTGCGGTGTTCTTCTGCTTCCTGGTAACTGGTCTGTTGTATTTTGTGTCCGCCAAACTTCTTCGCAAGCCAGTAATATAAGGAGGTTCTCCTCATGTGTTTTTCTGTCATTATCGGCCGTGATGCCAGTGCAACCGGTCATGTTATGTTGGCCGCCAATGATGATTGGCCCGGCTGCCCCGGTCATGTACATCATGTTCCCCGAAAATCTTGGACCCCTTCCGACCGGTTCATGACGGTCAAAGGCGTCCCCATCCCTCAGGCCTCCGTTACGTTTGGATATACCTACTCTTCCGCAGCATATGAAACTGGATCCCGACCTGTCTCCTGGGCAGACGGAGTCAACGACCAACGGGTGGCCGTCTCTATGCAGGGCGTGTATGCTTTTGCCAACTATCAGCGGTCAGGCGACCTGCTGGAGGCCGATGATTTGGTTATCCTGATGCTTGAACGGGGAAAAACCGCTCGGGAAGCCATCCAGCTTGCCGGTGATCTCATCGCCCGGTACGGTTTTACTGTCTCCTCTATCCCCGGCGCAGAAGGTACAGTCTGTATGGCGGTTGCCGATCCGCAGGAGGGCTTTTTTCTTGAATTAGGGCCAGGCGGATATTGGTGTGCCCGACGGGTAGATGACGATAAGGCAGAGTGCCGTCCCAACTGTTTTGGCATTGGAGAGATCGACTTTGCCGACTCTACTCGCTTTCTCTGTTCACCAGGCCTTTATGAGTTGGCTGTGGAAAAAGGATGTATCCATTCTGGAGCCCCACTGAATTTTGCTTCTGCCTTTGGCGGAGATTATTCTGAACTCAACTCAGGCTACGGCGGTGCACTTAACCCTGTCAATACGTTCCGCAAATGGGGGACCCTTCACCGGCTTGGCGGGCTGGATATCCCTCTGGATGCTCAAATATATGATTGCCGCCCGCTGCAGGCAGTGACTCGCTCTGATTTGATGGAACTTATGCGGGATACTTTGGCGGGAACCCCCTATGACCTGGCCCTCCGCCCCGAAGCCGGGCCTCATCACAATCCGTTTTGGATGGAAATAAGCACCAGCATCGCTCAAAGCGGAACTGTAATCTGTATGCTAGCCGATCTTTCCTCTGCCCTTCCTGACACGCTGGGCAGTTCTATCTGGTTTGCATTCGGAAACGTCTGTCTCTCTCCTTTCATCCCCTGTTATACTGGCGGATGCGGCCTCCCTGCCGCCTATCAGCGTGGTGAGTGCGGTGATTTCAGAGCGGAGGACGCCTGGTGGACTTTCCAAGAGACCGCTCAGCTCTGTGAGCGCAACTATGAAGCCATCGCCCCCACGGAGGTCATTCCGATCTATCACGCACTGGAGGAACAGTTTGCGCAGGACATGGAACAGGCGGAGCATCAGGCCGCCGCGCTTTTCCCTCGAGCTCCTGAGGCCGCTTTAAAAGTTCTAACTGACCTCACAGACCGTCAGTCGCTCCAGGCACTTGACGTCGCCTCACGCATTGCCAGAAAGGTAAAAGGAAAATATCTCTGCAACACTATTCTGGACTGGGTATAATCACTCCTTGCTCTTCTTTAGCAGGCAACACATTGTTGGGCCCCACACACAGCTTCTGTTTCTGTGTGTGGGGCCCAATTGTTGGTTTAGGGTATTACGGATCATTCGAAATCCAGCTACTGCCGTCGGCATAGTGGGGCACCACACTGTCCAACTTGTATTATCCTCTGCAGCCACAGTCTTATCCCGACACAAAACAAGCTCTGTCACTGCTCTCCCCCTTCCGGGTGTTTTGACCGGTCTCACCCATTAGACGGTCCGGCCGCTTCTCCGGGGCCGCCCCAAACATCATTTTTTAAAAATTTCGTGCCCGGAAACAACCCCTCGGAATCTCCCGCTGCCCGCGCCAAACAACATTTTACACTTGCAACTTATCTCATTTTCCTGTATAATGCAATGATGTGTTAGCGCGGACGGGCAGAGCTCCCCCCGCCTTCCTATTACAACGAGAGGACTGAGACATTCATGAGCGCATCCAGAGAAAAAAAGCAGCGCCAGAGCGCCGGCCAGAACCTGACTCAGAAAGAGCTCAAGGAGGCCAGGGAGGCGCAGGCCGCCAAGCGCAAAACCGTTCTGTACTGGGTGATTGGCGTGGTGGTGGTCATCCTGGTCGCCGCGCTGCTTATCTGGAACTCCAACTTCTTCCAGAACCGTGCCACCGCAGTTACCGTCAACGGCCACGACTTCACCGCCGGTGAGGTTGCCTACTATTACAACAGCGCCTATCAGCAGGAATATCAGTACTACCAGTATTCCGCCATGGGGCTCACCGGCCTGACCAACTTCAACCCCAGCCTGGACCCCAAGGACCAGTATGTGGACGAGGAACAGACCCAGACCTACTACGACTACTTCATGGAGTCCGCCCTCAACGCCCTGACCCAGGTGGCCGCCCTCACCGACGCCGCCCAGGAGGACGGCTTCTCCCTGGAGCTGTCCGAGAGCGGCAGAGAGACCTATGACGCCACTATTTCCAATATGAAGGACTCCGCCGTCACCGCCGGCTACTCCTACTCCTCCTACCTGCGGGCGGTTTACGGCACTCACATGACCACCGGCATCTATGAGAGCTGCCTGAAGCGTGCCATCATGCTCACCGAGTATCAGCAGGCTCACCAGGACGCCCTCACCTACACCGATGAGGACTTCACCACCTACTACGATGAGAACAAGGATTCCATCGACACCTTCTCCTATGAGGTCGCCTTCCTGACCGGCGCCGCCCCCTCCACCACCGACGAGGAGGGCAATACCGTGGAGGCCACCGAGGAGGAGCAGACCGCCGCCATGGAGGCCGCCAAGGCCAATGCCGACCAGCTGATGGCCGATGTACAGGCCGGCGGCGACTTCGCCGAACTGGCTGACGTCTATGTCCAGGAGAACAGTTCCAACACCTTCCGCGCCACCGAGCTGACCGGCTCCAGCCTCTCCTCCACCTATGGCGACTGGCTGAAGGATGCCGCCCGCGCCGAGGGTGACATGAGTGTGTTCGAGTCCACCAGCGGCTACTATGTGGTCCGGTTCCTGAATCGCTACCTGGACGAGACTCCCACCGCCGACATCCGCCACATTCTCATCCGGGCCGAGCTGACCCAGGAGGACGACCCTGCCACCGAGGATGTGGATGAGTCCACCGTCCCCACCGACGAGGCCATGGAGGCCGCCAAGGCCGAGGCCGAGAGCCTGCTGGCTCAGTGGGAGGCCGGCGACAAGACCGCCGAGTCCTTCGGCGCTCTGGCCGAGGAGTACTCCGACGACACCGGCTCCTCCTCCAACGGAGGCCTGTATACCCAGGTCTACGAGGGCCGCATGGTTGACACCTTCAACGACTGGATCTTCGACAGCGAGCACACCGAGGGCGACACCGGCCTGGTGGAGAACACCAACAGCGGCCAGTATGGCTGGCACGTGATGTACTTCCAGGCCTGGAATGATCCCACCTGGAAGCTCAACGCCAAGAGCTCCCTCCAGAACGACGACATGACCAGCTGGATTGAGAGCATCACCGAGGGCTATGAGGCTGTCAAGGCTGACGGCTTCAAGTACGTCGATTAATATCAGGCTTCTATGAGGGGGCGGGGCGATTGGCCTCGCCCCCTCAGGCTGTCAAAGAAGTCCTTGGACTTTTTCGACAGCCTTTAAAATGCCGTTACTTTCGCGCCGCACGGCGGCGCAAAAGTCCTCGCTCCGCTGGCCGGAAGCCTTGTACGGCAAGGCTTCCGGTGCATTTGATTCCATGCGGGGCTGGCGGCTGCCCCCTCGCGCTCCCCCGCCCCGACACAGCTCGATTCTGTTCAACCGAGATTTTTCGACACGCTGCGGGGGCGGGATGCCGGGCATCCCGCCCCCGCTTTTATCATCAGGAGGTATCCATGAAGGAACAATTTCTGCGCACGGAGATGGTGCTGGGCCCCGATGCCATGGAGCGCCTTGCCGCCGCCCACGTGGCCGTGTTCGGCCTGGGCGGCGTGGGCAGCTGGGCCGCTGAGGCTCTGGCTCGGGCCGGCGTGGGCACGCTCACTCTCATCGACCACGACGAGGTTGGCGTGACCAATCTGAACCGGCAGATCCAGGCCCTCTGGTCCACCCAGGGCCAGCCCAAGGCGGAGGCCATGGCCGCCCGGGTACATGACATCAACCCGGACTGCAATGTCTACCCCGTGGTGTCCAAGTATGAGCCTGCAAACCGGGAGGACTTCTTCTCCGTCCGGTACGACTATATTGTGGACGCCATCGACATGGTATCCAGCAAGCTGGACCTGATTCAGACCGCCATAGAGCGGGGCATCCCCATTCTCTCCGCCCTGGGGACGGGCAACAAGCTGGACCCCTCCCAGTTCCGCATCACCGATATCTCCAAGACCCAGGGCTGTCCCCTGGCCCGGGTGATCCGGAAGGAGCTGCGCAACCGGGGCATTCAGCACCACCGGGTACTCTTCTCTCCCGAGCTGCCCCACGCCACCGACCAGCGGGAGACCCCGCCGCCCGGACGGCGGAGCGTTCCGGCCAGCGTGCCCTGGGTGCCGCCGGTGGCCGGACTGATGATGGCGGGCGACGTGGTGCTCACCCTGGCCGGTCTGAATCCCGACGGCAAATAAACTATGAATAGAAAATCCCTCCCGGCGGCAGACTAGTGCCGTTGGGAGGGATTTTTTTGCATGTTCCGGTAAAAATTCGCTGTGCGCTGTCCGGCGCCGCGGCGGGCGTGGCCAACGGCTTCTTCGGAGGGGGCGGCGGCATGATTCTGGTTCCCCTGCTCACCCGCTGGTGCGGACTGGAGCAGCGGAAGGCCTTCGCCACCTCGGTGGCCATCATCCTGCCCCTGTGCGCCCTGTCCTCCGCCGTCTATTTCTTCCGGGGCGGGCTGGACTTCCAGCTGGCCCTCCCCTATCTCATCGGCGGACTCATCGGCGGCTTTACGGGCGGACGGCTGTTCCGGCGGCTGAATATGGACTGGCTGCGGCGGGCCTTCGCCCTGTTCATTCTCTACGGCGGCGTGAAGTCTCTCCTCTTCTGATGATGGAGTGGCTTCTTCCCGTTCTGGCAGGCGCCCTCACCGGGATTCTCTCCGGCTTTGGGATCGGGGGCGGCACACTGCTGCTCATCTATATGACATCCTTCGCCGGCGTGCCCCAGAACCTGGCCCAGGGGGTCAACCTGCTCTACTTCCTCCCCACCGCCGCCACAGCACTGCCCGCCCACATCAAAAACGGCTATGTGGACCGCACCGCCGCCTGGCCCGCTATCCTGGCCGGACTGCTGGCCACTGCGTTGTCCGCCTGGGCGGCCACCGGGCTGGACGTGCATCTGCTCCGCCGGTGCTTCGGAGTCTATCTTCTATATGTGGGCGTCACCGAGCTCTTCCGCAAAAAGCCGGACAGGCTCAGCTCTGAGTCCGGCGGCGGGTGAGATAGCCCTCCAGAATCAGGGTGGCCGCCACCGCGTCCACCGTCTTCTTATGCTGCTTCATCCGCTTGCCCGAGGCGTGGAGGATGTTGTGGGCCTCCACGGTGGTGCGGCGCTCGTCCCAGAGGACGGGGGTCAGTCCGGTCACCTGGCCCACCTGTGCCGCAAAGGCCCGGTACAGCTCCGCCCGGGGGCCCTCGGTGCCGTCCATGTTCCGGGGAAAGCCCATCACCAGCTCCTCCACCCCGTGCTCCTTCACCAGGCGGGCGATCTCCTCCGCCACCACCTCACTCTTGCGGCCGTGGATCACCGTGGTGTACCCCGCCAGCAGGCCGGTGGGGTCTGAAATGGCGATGCCCGTCCGGGCGTCGCCGTAGTCAATGGCCATAATTCTCATCCTTGTCTCTCCTTTTCCATCTTCCGCCTCAGAAGCGCCAGGGCAACCAGCAGGGCGGGTATCATCAGCACAATGCAAAGCATGGAGAACACCAGACTGGCCTCCTCGCTTGACAGGAGCGCATTCCCCACAGCCAGCACCAGCCCCGCAGCCATCATGACCCCGCCGCCCGCCACCTGACTTCTGCGCCAGTTCTCGTCATTCTCCATGGTCCAGTCCGTCCGCACCCCGCACCAGCCATTGCGCCGGAGCTTGGGCATCACATTGCCCAGGCAAAAGAGCAGCAGCCCCGTGACGCCGAACAGAATCCGGCTGACAGACAGCTCCAGCCCCGTCCCCAGAGCTGCGATGCGGTAGGCCTTGACCAGAAAGACCCCCGTCATCACGTTGAACACCATCAGCGCGCCGCAGCCGATGGCCAGCACCGCCGTCCGGTTTTCCGGCGCCTTCCGGCTGCTCCAGCGGGATACCAACAGAAGAAATCCCCCCATCAGCAGCGTGACCAGGGGCAGGAGCAGTGTCTCATACCTGCTGCCCCAGCGGGTGATATTTCCCGCGGCGTCATAGTGGGCAGGAATTTCCGCCGGCAGTACCAGCAGCGCTGCCAGCGTCGCCGCCAGCGGCAGCAGCATCAGGACATAAAACAGCCTCCTCCACAGTTTTTCGTGCCGCATGGCGCTCCTCCCCTGCTCCGCTGTACAGCTGGCTCAGCCAGAGCACAGCCTCCTCCAATACGGTGGCGTTCATCTCATAATAGATGTAGTTTTTCTCCCGCCGTTCCCGCACCAGCCCCGCCCGCTTCATACAGGAGAGGTGGTAGGACGCGGCGGCGGCGGTCATGGATAGCCTGGCGGCAATCTCCCCCGCCGGCAGCTCTCCGCCCCGCAGCAGGAGCAGAATCTCCCGCCGCACCGGGTCGGACAGGGCCTTGAAAATTCCGGGGCCCTCCACGGCGCTCCCCCCTCTGGCAAAGGTATTTCAAATTTTCTTTAAATAGATTCTATCAGGCGGAGCGTCCCCTGTCAAGCGCGCCTCCGCGCCGGAAAAATCAAAACTTTTTTTGAACTTATGCTTGACTTTCCGCCTTCCCTGTGCTATTCTACTCTTACCTATGAAAAGGGCTTTTTTTGTGCGCATTTTTACGGTGTAATGACGTGCAAACCCTTTTGCCGCCCAGCGCGGGCATAGGGAGGCAGAGGATGCCGAATCCGCACCGTAGCGTATAGGGGCATAGTATATCTGTGCCAGGACGTTGCTGGATTCGGCATATTGGGCCGTATCCGGCATTTTTTATGTCCGGATCGCCCCAAAATGAAAAAGGAGGTGCCGACAAGTGGCAAAGGCAGGCAACCGGGTGAAGGTCACCCTGCGCTGCTCCGAGTGCAAACAGCGCAACTACAACACGTTCAAGAACAAGAAGAACACTCCTGATCGTCTGGAGCTGAACAAGTACTGCCCCTTCTGCAGAAAGCACACGGTCCATAACGAGACCAAGTAATGAGCTTACAAGCAGCTCACAAGAAAGAAGGGTATATCTGAATGTCTGAAAACGAGAAGATCGAGCAGGCCGGCCAGGCGGATGCCGCCAAGTCCGCACCCGCCAAAGCCGACAAGAAGGCGAAGGATGAGAAAAAGTCCAAGCCCGGTTTCTTCAAGCGCGTGGCCAAGTGGTTCAAGGAAATGAAGAGCGAGCTGAAGAAGGTACAGTGGCCCGGTTGGAAGCAGGTTGCAAAAAACACCGGTATCGTAATCGCCTGCGTTATCGTGGTGGGCATCTTCATCTGGGTTTTCGACGCCCTGGCCAACGCCATTGTGCAGGCGCTGCTGAACCTTTTCAACCCCGGCGCATAAAGGAGTAAATCATGGCTGAAAGTGCAAAGTGGTATGTTGTCCATACCTATTCCGGCTATGAGAACACCGTTGCCGCCTCCATCGAAAAGGCAGTTGAGAACCGCAACATGCACGACCTGATCCAGGAGGTCAGCATCCCTCTGGAGACGGTCACAGAAATCACCGACAATGGCCCCAAGACCGTGGAGCGCAAAGTGTTCCCCGGCTATGTGCTGGTGAAAATGGTGATGACCGACGAGACCTGGCATCTGGTCCGCAATGTCCGCGGCGCCACCGGCTTCGTCGGCTCCGGCAACAAGGCCATCCCCCTCTCCGATGAGGAAATTGCCGCCCTTGGCGTGGAAAAGCGCGAAGTGGTGATTGGCTACGCGGTGGGCGACAATGTCCGCATCACCGACGGCGCCCTGAAGTCCTATCTGGGCACTGTGGACGAGATCGATGTGGAGCACGAGAAGGTCCGCATCGTGGTGTCCATGTTCGGCCGCGAGACTCCCGTGGAGCTGGACCTCGACCAGGTAGAGCCTGTCGAGCTGTAAGCCCCGAGACGCGGTCCCCCGCGGCGCTGCGCCGCACGCCATGCCCGGCATGGCATATCCCCCGCACGTGGGAGGCGTCTGACAGACGCCGTTCCAACCACATTTATCGTAGGAGGTGCTGTTTCAAATGGCACAGAAAGTTACTGGTTACGTGAAGCTGCAGATTCCCGCCGGCAAGGCGACTCCCGCCCCCCCCGTCGGCCCCGCCCTCGGTCAGCACGGCGTGAATATCGCCGCCTTCACGAAGGAATTCAACGAGCGCACCAAGAACGACGTTGGCATGATCATCCCCGTGATCATCACCGTCTACGCCGACCGCTCCTTCACCTTCATCACCAAGACCCCTCCCGCCGCCGTTCTCATCAAGAAGGCCGCCGGCATCAAGTCCGGCTCCGGTGTGCCCAACAAGACCAAGGTGGCCACCATCAGCAAAGAGGACGTGCGCAAGATCGCCGAAACCAAGATGCCCGACCTCAATGCCTCCAGCATTGAGTCCGCCATGAGCATGATCGCCGGTACCGCCCGCTCCATGGGCGTCCTGGTGGGCGACTAAGCGAAGGAGGTAGCAGGAAATGTTTAGAGGCAAGAAATATCAGGAGAGCGCCAAGCAGATCGACAAGAGCGCTCTGTACGATACCGCCGAGGCCATGAGCCTGGTGGTTAAGACCGCTCCCGCCAAGTTTGACGAGACCGTCGAGCTCCATGTGAAGCTGGGCGTTGACTCCCGTCACGCCGACCAGCAGGTCCGCGGCGCCATCGTCCTCCCCCACGGCACCGGCAAGACCGCCCGCGTCCTGGTGTTCGCCAAGGGCGACAAGGCCGATGCCGCCCGTGAGGCCGGCGCCGACTTTGTCGGCGAGATGGACATGGTCCAGAAGATCCAGCAGGAGAACTGGTTCGACTATGACGTGGTCGTGGCCAGCCCCGACATGATGGGCGTTGTGGGCCGTCTCGGTAAGGTCCTGGGCCCCAAGGGCCTGATGCCCTCCCCCAAGGCCGGCACCGTCACCCCCGACGTGGCCAAGGCCGTCAAGGAGATCAAGGCCGGTAAGGTCGAGTACCGTCTGGACAAGACCAACATCATCCACTGCCCCATCGGCAAGGTCTCCTTCGGCGCTGAGAAGCTGACCGAGAACTTCAACGCCCTCATGGGCGCTATCGTGAAGGCCAAGCCCTCCGCTGCCAAGGGTCAGTATATCCGCAGCTGCGTGGTCGCCTCCACCATGGGCCCCGGCGTGAAGATCAACGGCGCCAAGCTGATGTAATGTTCGCCTGACGAGCAGTATCCAGGGGGATTTTCCCCCTGGATACCTGCCCCCGGGAAAAATTTTTTCATTTTTTGGTTGACAACCCGGCTTCGGGCTGTTATACTATTTTTCGTGTTCAGAGACAGCAGGTTGTGCTCGCACAGTAAATCCTGCCGAGAATGCAGTATAGACGTTTGTTTTGTGCTGTTTTGTGTCTTTGGACGCGAAACGGCACTTTATTTTTCTGGAGGTGAATCCCACATGCCTAACGCAAAGGTTCTCAGCGAGAAGCAGGCCATCGTGGCCGAGCTGACCGAGAAGCTCAAGGGCGCCGCCAGCGGCGTTCTGGTGGATTATAAGGGCATCACTGTGGCCGAAGACACCGCTCTGCGCGCCGAGCTGCGCAAGAACGACGTGGAGTATGCCGTCGTGAAGAACACCCTGGTCCGTTTTGCCATCAACAACTGCGGCATGGAGGCCCTGGACGACGTGCTCAACGGCACCACTTCCCTGGCCATCAGCCACAGCGACCCCATCGCTCCCATGCGCGTGGTGAACAAGTTCTCCAAGCAGTTCAACGGGGCCAAGTTCACCATCAAGGCCGGCTTCATGGACGGCAAGGTCCTGTCCCTGGACGAGGTCAGCGCTCTGGCCGAGCTGCCCTCCAAGGAGGTTCTGCAGGCTCAGGTCCTGGGCACCATGCTGGCTCCCATCACCAGCCTGGCCATTGTCATCAAGGCGATTGCCGAGAAGCAGGGCGGCTCCGTGGAGGAGACCGCTTCCGCCGAGGCGTAACCCCTGTCCCCGCATCACTACCATACTTCAAGATATTTATTTTAGGAGGTAACATATCATGGCTTCTGAGAAGATTACTGCCCTCATCGAAGAGGTTAAGAGCCTGACCGTTCTGGAGCTCTCCGAGCTCGTCCACGCTCTGGAGGAGGAGTTCGGCGTCTCCGCCGCCGCTATGGCCGCTCCCGCCGCTGCCGGCGCTGCCGCTCCCGCTGCTGAGGAGAAGACCGAGTTCGACGTCGTTCTGGCTGAGGTCGGCGCCGAGAAGATCAAGGTCATCAAGGCTGTCCGTGAGATCACCGGCCTGGGCCTGGCTGAGGCCAAGGCTGTCGTCGAGTCCGCTCCCAAGGCTGTCAAGGAGGGTGTCTCCAAGGACGAGGCCGAGGAGCTGAAGAAGAAGCTCGAGGATGTCGGCGCCAAGGTGGAGCTGAAGTAAGTCTCCCCCACTTCACACAGCATCAACCCGGACCTGCGGCAAAACCGCAGGTCCGGGTTTTTCTCTCTACACCTACTTTGATCATAGCAATGAGGCGGGAACATCTCAAACGATGTTCCCGCCTTGCTTATTACTTACAATAGTAATTATATTTTCCTTCGGCCCACTCTAATATAGCCTCATACGGAACTCCATCTTCTGGTACATAGGTCACTCCGTCAATTTCTAAGGCACTTGAGCCAAAAAGAATTACAATTTCGTGGCCATTTATTACTTTTTCCCGTGGATTATAAGTAAAACGATAAAGCCATTCTTGGTTAAATTCTTCGTCTGATGGTACAATCCTCATATCTGCAACAGAGGTTATTATACTATAACTAAAGAGTGGCTCATTTTCCTGCTGTTCTGCAGATTCTAATTTAACAACTGGGGCAGTACGGATTTCTTCAAAAATGCTGCTCTCTGCTTCAGCTGATTTACAAGCTGAAAGCAATAAGCAGAAGGAGCATAGCATGATAATGAAAATATATACTCTTTTCATATCTTAATTCTCCCCTTCTTTTCAAAACTCTAAGTTGCAAAGCACTTTCAACATAATAATAGTCAAAAAGACATGTAAGGTCAACAGCCTTACCTGTCTTTCCGTCCTTAATCACATATTATTTTCAATAGAAATAATAAATCCGAACACATTACCCACTTGCATAATGTAGTTCGAGTTATTAATATTGGGAAGGGTCGGTTAAAATCGATATTTCCTCATAGCAATATAAAACCGCCGCCCAGCGGCGAACCCAAACCGGAGCCCAGCGATAGCGGGTCCGGTTTGGAAGCGAGGAGCAGCAGAATGAGCGCGCGACGAGCTTTGCAATGAAATGAAAAAACTCGTCGCAAGCGATATGACGCTTGCGACGAGCTGGTACGGCTGAAGGGATTCGAACCCCCGACCTTTTGGTTCGTAGCCAAACACTCTATCCAACTGAGCTACAGCCGCATATTCTCTTGTTCGTCTCTCACTGAGAGCTTATCTATATTACCACATGAAAGAGGAAAATGCAAGCACAAAAATGAAAAAAGAGAAAAATATGCAGGGACAAGACAATAGGCTTCTGAAACCATCTGATTTCAGAAGCCTATTGGTGCAGTTGAGCAATCCAAATCCGAACCTGTTTTCTGATCGGCCAATGCGGTTTTGAGGTCATCAAAAGTGATGGTCGTTGTCCCTTCCTTGTAGTT
>CAJFTA010000056.1 GCA_904419835.1 uncultured Pseudoflavonifractor sp.
AATGTCGTACCCCAGCACATCGGCCAGCTCCACAGCCTCGCCATAGCGCAGGCTGCCGCGTTTCAGCTTGTCCGACAGGTTGGGGACGCTGCTGCTCCAGCCGTATTCGTCGGCCAGGATTTCCACAGCCTCGCTCATGGTCATGCCAGCCCGGATAATATACGACTTAATCTCGTTTCGGTAAATTTCTTTATTTCTCATAGCTTTTGCCCTCCTTGTTTGTTTGCTTAGCGGTGAAGCCGATGCGCTGATGAGCGTACTTGGGTTCATCGCTGGGCAATGGATAATGGTATGCGACTAACTGTTTCCTCTGCCGTATGCGAAGCCCTGTTCACAACTGTCAGGCTTCGGTTTCACTGTTCCGCGGCTTCGGTTTCACTGTTCCGCGTGGATTTTCGCAGAACGGGGAAATCATGCGCCAGACAGCGTACCAGCTTCGCCATCCGGTGTATCGCGCTTTGATGGCGTTATCAATATGAAAACGCCGGATTTTTCGCTGTTTTTACTTTCTTTGAAAACATCGCTGCATTTTTGCCGTTCTCTCCGAA
Source organism: uncultured Pseudoflavonifractor sp. (assembly GCA_904419835.1). Classification (GTDB taxonomy): domain Bacteria; phylum Bacillota; class Clostridia; order Oscillospirales; family Oscillospiraceae; genus Pseudoflavonifractor. Next base: position 549 of record CAJFTA010000056.1, read on the forward strand.
TGCCGTTCCTGCCCCAGCCTTTTCAGCGGCGTATCCCGGCATTGACACGCTCTCCCGTGCTTTCAAATAAGCGTGGTCATGGCGCTGCTTCCCCTGCCGGGGGTATCCCATTCGGACGGTCATGTGGTTTTCAAGGTTCTGGTGTCTCTCGACAAGTACAGTTTAACGAAAAATCGGGGCTGTTCCCGTATATCCAAAAGGTTGGAGAATGGGTACGAAAAGCGGAAATTTCCACGCTTATAGAAATCTGTGTTATAATGGGAAGCAGAACGAGAGGGGGGCGCGGATATGAACATCAAGCTGACGATCCCAGAGCGGCTCAAAGATTTGCGGACAGAGCGCGGTTTTACGCTGGAGCAGCTGTCCGAGGCCACAGGCATTTCCCGTGCCGCCCTCGGCAAATATGAGGCAGACGATTTTAAGGACATTAGTCCGTTCAGCATCGCGGCGCTGGCAAAGTTCTATGGTGTGTCCGCCGATTACCTGATGGGTTTGACGGAAACAAAAAATCACCCAAACACAGAGCTGGAAGCCCTGCATCTGGGTGATGGTGCGATTGAGGTATTGAAGGATGGACAGTTTAACCACCGGCTGCTGTCGGAGCTGATCTGCCACAAAGATTTTCAGCGTTTGATGCTGGATGCGGAAATCTATGTTGACCGCATTGCAGATATGCGGATCAACGACATGAACGCTGTGCTGGAAACCGTGCGTCAAATGGTGCTGGCAAAGCGAGAGGATAGTGCGAACGATCTCTATCTGCGCACACTGGAATTGGCGCAGGTGTCTGAGGAAGAATACTTCGGTCATGTGGTTGCAGATGACCTGACAGGGATACTCCGCGATATTCGTGAGTCACACAAAACCGACAGCACGATAGCGGACGAGCCGTCCGCCGCTGCACAAGCCCAGCAGCAGTTGCAGACCGCCATGAATTTCGAGGGCAGCAGCGACGAAAAGAAGGCGAGGGCCTTTCTGGTGACCTTCGGCATTGACTATGATGCGATCACCAAAGAGCAGTTCGTTAATCTGATTGAGGTGCTGCGGCTGTCGAAACATATGAAAAATTCCGTAAACCAGCAAGGCAAAAGCAATATGACACACGGAAAAGGCAAACGGAAACGTAAATAGGCAAGAAAATACGCCGTATCCAGCAAAATCTGCTGGATACAGCGTATTTCTTCGTTGCCCAATCCTGCCTGACAGATGCCATAATCATAATTCTTTCAAATCACTTTCTTATGAGCACCTGTCCCATCGGGCGGTCATTTTTTATGGCGTTTATGGTTCTCTTACTTGGTGATCTGGAAGCTGCGGGTAATGGGCGCGGCCATGTAGTTGCCGCCCAGAATGCACACGGTGACCACATAGCGGCCCGGCTCGGTGGGCGGGGTGGTGGTGGAGGAGTAGATGCGCCAGCTGCTGGTAAAGCCGGAGTAGAGGTAGTGGACGCTGCTCTGGTCGTCCACGGGCAGGCCGTCGTAGCTGAGGGTGGCGCCGAAATCGAAGGTCTTGGCCTCCTCGGCGGTGAGCTTGCCGCCCGGAATGTCCATGTTCCAGGTCAGGTTGGAGCCGCTCAGGCGCATCCGCACCAGCAGGAAGCCCATGCCCACGCCGGTGGTGTAGTTCTTGCTGTCGGTGACCACGCCCACGGTGTACAGGCCGGCCCGGTTGGGGGTGCCGAAGGAGATGCGCACGCTGTCCAGGATGCCGGGCAGCTTGTTGATGACGGACATGATCTGGCCGAAGGTGCCGGTGTCGATGTTCAGCTTGTCCAGCAGATCCAGCAGGCCCTGGGTATTGAACAGCTCCCGCAGCTCGCCCACGGTGACGCCCTCGTTGAGCATCTCGGTCAGGGTCTTCTGGCCGATGGCCGCCAGGGCCTGGTCAATGAGCTTGAGGACGAAGGAGCCCTCAGCGGTGTAGCGGTCGGGCAGGTCCAGGTAGATGCCGGTGGTCACATTGCTGGTGATGCCGGCGTAGATGGTGTACAGGTCGAACTCGTCGGCGGGATTGGTGGTGATAAAGCCCTCGGGGATGGCATCGCCGGCAAAGATGTTGTCGGAGTGGACGGACACGCTGACCTTGGCCTTGTCCACGGTGACGGTGCCCTCGGCGGAGCCGGGCTTGTACTCGGCGCCGCCGTTGTAGGTGATCAGGACGGCCTGGTTCTCACCCGCGCCCATCTTGGGGAAGGCGCCGATGAGCTGGCCCAGCACCCAGTACTCCTTGCCCTCAATGGGCACCCACTGAGTCAGGGCATCGCTGTTGATGAGGTCCCCCAGTCCGGGAATCTGGCCCAGAATGTCGTCCAGACCCAGGTCCACGCCGGTCTCGGCGTCGGTCAGCTTGGCCTTGTACTGGATGGTGAAATTGTCGATGGTCAGGGTCTCACGGGCGGGCAGGGTGGAGTTGTCCCAGTCGATGAGGTTGTCGAAGATGGCCTGCTCCATGACGGCGGGGTCCATGTTGTAGGTGAAGGACACGCCGCTCTTCAGGGCCACCACGCTCTCCAGACGGTTGTCGGTGGTGGTCACGTCCACGGTGACGGAGCCGCCCCGATAGGTCTGATTGCCGGCCCAGGAGATGCGGATCTCCCACTTGCCCTCGCCGAACTTCACCAGGCCGGTGAGGTCGGTCTCAGTCAGGGGCTTGAAGCTGTCGGTGATGCCGGTCTTGTCGGTGTTGTACTCCACGGTCACGTCGGCGGCGGTGAGCCCCTCGGGGTTGACGGTGGAGGACACCACGGCATTGTAGATGGCCTGGGCGGTGGCGGCGTAGTCATAGCCCTGGTCTGCGGTGAACTTCATGCCCACCTCGTAGGGACCCTCGTTCAGGACGAACTGGACCTGCTCCCGGTCCTTTACCTCGACAGACGCCTCAATGGTGACAGGGGCGTAGGTCCGGTCGCCGGGGTAGACAATGCGGATCTGCTGGATGCCGACGGAGATGGCGGGGAAGCCGATGCCGCCCACCACGGACTGGCCCTCCAGAGGCAGCCACTTGGAGTCCAGGGAGGTGATGCCCTTGTAGTAGTACTCGATGGTCACGTTGCCGGCGGTGAGCACGGAGGACTCGGCCACCACGGCGCCAAAGATGGCGGTGCGCAGGGCGTCATAGTCCACCTCCATGTCCTCGCCCACGGCCAGGGTCACGGCGTCGGGGGTCTCCTTCAGGGTGTAGGGGACCTGCTCCCGGCCCTCCACGATGTCGACGGTGGTGTCAGCGGAGGCGGCGGTATAGCTGGCGTTGCCGTTCCAGGAGACGCGGACCTGCTGGCCGTCGCCCAGGGTCATGGCGGGGTAGGTCAGCCCGCTGCTCTTTCCGCCCTCCAGGGGCATCCAGGCCTTGCCCAGATCGCCCACGGAGCCGGTGGTGGCGGTGGCGTAGTACTCGATGGTCACGTCATCGACCGTCAGCTCAGGGGTGGTGGACGCCACCACGGCGGCAAAGATGGCGGCGCGGAGGGCGTCGTAGTTGATGGAGCCGTCCTCATGGTAGGTCACGCCGGCGGACTGGCCGTCCTTCAGCACGATGGAACCGGCGGTGCGCTCGGTAAAGGTGACGGTGGTTTCGGCGGAGGTGTCGTAGACGGTGGTGGTACCGGCGTAGGAGACGCGGATCTTCTGCTCACCGGCGGAGATGGCGGGGTAGGTCACAGGAATGCCCAGCACAGTGTCCTTACCGCCCTCCAGGGGCATCCAGGCCTTGCCTGCACTACCGACGGAACCGGTGGTAGCGGTGGCGTAGTACTCGATGGTCACGTCGGCCAGGGACAGCTCAGGGGTGGTGGAGGCCACCACAGCATCAAAGATGGCCTGCCGCAGGGCGTCGTAGTTGACGGTGGCGTCCTCGTTGTAGGGCAGCGCCACGGAGCAGCCCTCATTCAGGGTGATGGAGGAGGACAGCTTGGCGGTTTTGGTCAGGGTGACTTCAGCGGTGGAACCGGCGAGGCGGACCTGATAATTGCCGTCCCCGTTGTCCGCAAGGGCGGGGTGGGTAAAGGTGGTGGTGACAAACACGACCTTCTTCTCGCTGGTAAAGCCGTTGACCGAGCCCCAGGCGTCGTTGGTCAGCAGGCCGTTCTTGCCGGTGCAGTAATACTCCCAGTCAAGGGTCTGGGGGTCCACACCCTCCTTGTCCACCACAAGGGCGTTAAACAGGGCCTGCTTCACAGTCTCTTCGTCCGCACCGGCGGGGATAACGGCGGTGCCGTTCTTGAGCTGGACGTCGGCGGAAAGGGGTGCGGCGGTCTCCTCCACGGCGGCGGTCTCGTTGGACCAGGGCCACCAGGCGGCGGAGGCGGTCAGGGGGGCGCATTGGGTCAGGGTCAGGGCGGCCAGCAGGGCGGCCAGACCTCTGCGCAGGGGGCGGCGGGTTCTCACAGTAATCCATCCTCTCATGTTAATTTGTTCTTACACGCAGGTCAAAGTATTTGAATACTTCGGGGATCGAATGGAATTATATAGGAGGCGTCGTAAAAATGCAATGATAAATCCCACAAAATATTCGATATATTTTGCGATTTTTACATATATCAAAGGATGAATTTGTGACCTTTGGAATTGCGACCCTCCGGCCGCGGATTCCTCCTGACAATTGGCCCGGACTGTGCTAAAATAGTGGCCGGATCATCCCGAGAACGGCAGAGGGGTAACGCCCCCTCCATCCGGCTATACTAAGGAAAGAAATGTAAAGATATAGGAGGCTTTCCGCTTTGTCATACGAAAAGAGAACCCTGCCCAACGGCGTGCGCATCCTCACTGAGCACGTCCCCGCCGTGCGCTCGGCGGCTCTGGGCATCTACGTGGGCGCCGGCAGCCGCCAGGAGAAGGCGGCGGAGAACGGCGCGGCCCACTTTATCGAGCACATGCTCTTCAAGGGCACCGCCCGGCGCACCGCCGCCGATCTGGCCGGGGAGATGGACGCGGTGGGCGGCCAGATCAACGCCTATACCACCAAGGAGTCCACCTGCTTCTACGCCCGGGTGCTGGACACCCACCTGCCCCAGGCGGCGGACATCCTGTGCGACATGTTTTTCTCCTCCAGGTTCGACGAGACCGACGTGGAGACCGAGCGGGGCGTGGTGCTGGAGGAGATCGGCATGTACGAGGACAACCCGGAGGACCTGAGCGCCGAACGCCTGGCCGCCGGGGTGTACCACGGTTCCGCACTGGCCCGGCCCATCCTGGGCCGGAAGGCCACCCTGGAGAAGATGACCGGCGCCTGGCTGAAGGAGTACATGGCCTCCCACTACCTGGCCGGGGACATTGTGGTGGCCCTGGCGGGCAGCTTTACCCAGCGGGACGCGGACGACCTGGCGGCCCGCTTTGCCGCCATGCCCGCCGGAGGCCTGCCCCAGCCCAGGGCGGCGGCATACACCCCCTGCGTCACGGTAAAGAAAAAGGCCATCGAGCAGAACCACCTGACCCTGGCCTTCCCCGGCCTGCCCTACGGGGACAGCCGCCGGTTCGCTCTCCAGCTCCTCTCCTCCATCCTGGGCAGCGGTATGTCCTCCCGGCTGTGGCAGCAGGTGCGGGAGAAGCGGGGCCTGTGCTACTCCATCTACTCCTACGGCGCGGGCCACGCCGACACCGGCCTCTACGCCGTCTATACCGCCCTGGGCCGGGAGACCGAGGCGGAGGCCATCCGCACCATTGTGGACACGGTGAAGGCCTTCCGGGACGGGGGCGTCACCCGGGAGGAGCTGGACCGGGCCAGAGAGCAGTCCAAAGCCAATGTGCTCATGGGCCTGGAGTCCACCCAGGCCCGCATGGCCCACCTGGGCCGCAGCGAGCTGACGATGGGGGAGGTGCTCACCCCCGACCAGATTATTGCCGCCTACGACGCCGTCACCGCCGACGACGTGCGGGCCCTGGCGGAGGAGATGTTCGACTTCTCCCGGGCCTCCCTGTCCGCCGTGGGCCGGGTGCGCACCGCCGACGAGTACCGGGAACTGCTGAACTGAACACCATACAGACGGGGGCGGCTCTGAAGTGACTCCGGCTTTTTCCACCGCCACACCTTTCTTCAGGAAATTGTATCTCACGTTACATTCTTCCCCCGTCCGGCGTGCCATAATAATGCAAACAGCCCGGGTGTCCGCCCCCTTGCGGCCGTCCCGTCCGACTGCTATACTAGAGCAAACAGGTGTTTCGCCCAACAATTCATTACAGTAAGGAGGCCGTCTCCATGCATGAATTTCCCATCACCCGGGCCGCCCAGCACAAGCCCAAGCCCGACCCCAAGACCCTTTCCTTCGGCAAGGTCTTTACCGACCACATGTTCCTGATGAACTACACCCCCGAACAGGGCTGGCACGACGGGCGCATCGTCCCCTACGCCCCCATCTCCCTGGAGCCCTCCGCCATGGTGTTCCACTACGCCCAGGAGGTCTTTGAGGGTATGAAGGCCTACCGCAACCCGGAGGGCGGCGTGCAGCTGTTCCGGCCCATGGACAACGTCCGCCGGATGAACGACTCCTGCGAGCGTCTGTGCATCCCCAAGCTGCCCGAGGATCTGGCTCTGGACGGCATCAAGGCCCTGGTGACGCTGGAGGCCGGCTGGGTGCCCAGCGAGCCGGGCACCTCCCTGTATATCCGCCCTTTCATTATCGCCACTGACGCCAGCCTGGGCGTCCACGCCTCTCACACCTACCTGTTCTGCGTCATCTGCTGCCCCGTGGGCGCCTACTACGCCGAGGGCATCAACCCGGTACGCATCTATGTGGAGAATGAGGACGTCCGCGCCGTCCGGGGCGGCACCGGCTACACCAAGTGCGGCGGCAACTACGCCGCCTCCATCCGGGCCGGCGAGCGGGCCGAGGGCCAGGGCTACGCCCAGGTCCTGTGGCTGGACGGCGTACACCGGAAGTACATCGAGGAAGTGGGCTCCATGAACGTCATGTTCAAGGTGGGCGGCGAGATCATCACCCCCGCCCTCACCGGCTCCGTGCTGCCCGGCATCACCCGCCGCTCCTGCCTGGAGCTGCTGCGGGACTGGGGCTACCCCGTTCAGGAGCGGCTCATCACCGCCCAGGAGCTCTTTGACGCCGCCGGCAGCGGCAGCCTGGAGGAGGCCTGGGGCACCGGCACCGCCGCCGTGGTCTCCCCCATCGGCGAGATGGGCTGGGAGGACAGGCACACCGTGGTCAACGGCGGCAAAATCGGCCCCGTCACTCAGAAGCTGTACGATACCCTCACCGGCATCCAGTGGGGCACCATTCCCGACCCCCACGGCTGGGTGGTCAAGCTCTGAGCCTGATAAACAGACAGAAACCCCCCGCGGCTCACATTGAACCGCGGGGGGTTTGCACATATTCTGAGCAGATTGTGGAGATATCCCAGCGCCTTCCCCCCGGGGAAGGCGGCTGGCCGCAGGCCAGACGGATGGGCGCCCCTTACTCCGCCGCCAGATACAGCAGGCACAGGGACAAAGTATTTTTTAACCCCTCCCAGTGAGTGCGCTCCATGCCGTGGGAGGCGTGGACGCCGGGGCCGATGAGGGCGGCCCGCACATCGGCGCCCGCGCCCCAGGCCACGGTGGCGTCCGAGCTGTAATGGGGATAGATGTCCACGGCGTAGTCCAGGCCGTTGTCCCGGGCCAGGTTGACCAGCCGGGTGGTCATGCCGTAGTCGTAGGGGCCGCCGCTGTCCTTGGCGCAGATGGACACCTGGTACTCGGTGCAGGTCAGGTCCAGGCCCACGCAGCCCATGTCCACGATGAGCAGCTCGTCCAGGTCGCGGGGGATGGTGGCGCCGCCGTGGCCCACCTCCTCATGGACGGAGAAGATGAATTTGGTGTCGTACATAGGCTTCAGGCCCTTGTCGCTGAGCACCTGCATCAGGGTGAGCAGGCAGGCGGCGGAGCCCTTGTCGTCAATGAAGCGGGACTTGAGGAACCCGCTGCCGGTCACTGTGGTCTTGGGGTCAATGCAGACATAGTCCCCGGGGCGGATGCCCAGGGTCTCCACGTCCTCCTTGGACTTGACCACCTCGTCGATGCGCACGGCCATGTTGTCCTCATCCCGGGCACGGGTGGAGGCGTCGTCATAGACGTGGACGGCGGGGGAGAGGGAGAGGACGGTGCCGGTGTACCGGCGGCCGTCCCGGGTGTAGATGGTGCAGTACTCGCCGTCCAGGGTGGGGAGGATGGGGCCGCCCACCCGGGTGATCTTCAGCTGGCCGTCAGCGGTGATGGACCGGACCATCAGGCCCAGGGTGTCCACATGGGCACAGAGGGCCACCTTTTTTCCACTCTCCCGGCCGGGAATGTGGACAATCACGTTGCCCTTGTTGGTCTCGGTGGTCTCATAGCCCAGCCGGGCGGCAAAGCCGGTCAGAAAGGCGGCGGCGGCCTGGGTGTAGCCGCTGGGGCTGTCAATGCCCAGCAGCTCCTGTGCATTTTTCATCAACTGACTCTGATATGCGGAAACATCCATTGAAATCAGCTCCTCTGCTGTGATATTCTTACCAGTACAGCATAGCGTTAAGACGCGGAAATTTCAAGTGAGGCGACGTTCCATGGCAGAAGAAAAAACCAATGTGATGCGGATTCTGGACCAGAAGAAGATCTCCTACACCCCCCACACCTACCCCTGCTCCGGCGGCGCGGTGGACGGCGCCACCGTGGCCGGGCTCATCGGCGTGGCGCCGGAGCGGGTGTTCAAGACCCTGGTGACCCGGGGGGCCAGCAGGCAGAACTACGTGTTTGTGGTGCCGGTGATGCAGTCCCTGAACCTGAAGGCAGCCGCCAGGGCGGTGGGGGAGAAGTCCATTGAGATGATCCACCAGGCCGAGCTGCTGCCCCTGACCGGCTATGTCCACGGCGGCTGCTCCCCGGTGGGGATGAAGAAGCAGTTCAGGACCGTCATCGACGACAGCGCCCAGGGCCTGGAGGCCATGGTGGTCAGCGCGGGAAAGATCGGCTTCCAGGTGGAACTGTCCCCGGCGGACCTGGCGGGCCTGGCGCGGGCCCGGTTTGCGCCCGTCAGCGGCTGAGTGCATTTTATCCGACAAAAGATGGCCTGCGGCTGAGCCGCAGGCCATCTCAGCGTGTCGAAAAACCTCAGTTTAAAAGCACCCGCCTGAACCGGGGCGGGGGAGCGCGAGGGGGCAGCCGCCCGCCTCGCGTGGAATCGAATGCCCCGGAAGCCTTGCTGTGCAAGACTTCCGGGGAGCGGAGCGGGAACTTTTGCGCCGCTGTGCGGCGCGAAAGTAACGGCATTTTTGAAGGCTGTCGAAAAAGTCCAGGGACTTTTTCGACAGCCTGAGATGGCCTGCGGCTGAGCCGCAGGCCATCTTTTATCATTTGTCCCCCTTCCGGGCGGCCAGCCGGGCCTTGAGCTGCTCCAGGGCCTCGCTGTGGCGGATCGACTTCATATCAGGGAAGGCCTTGAGCAGCCGCTTCTGGCCGAAGCGGTAGGTGGACAGCAGGGCCTCGTTGGCGGCGCGCAGCTCGGCCAGGGCAGCCTCCCGGCGTTGGAGGGCCTCTTCCCGGGCGGCGCGGAGTCTGGACTGCTCCTCCGCCCGCTGGGCCCGGCGCTCCCCGGCAGACTCCCTCAGGGCCTCCCCTTTTTCGGAGACGGCCAGGGTGGCGTCAGACAGCCGCTCTCCCAGGCTGTCCGACGCCTCGTGGATCTTGGCGGCCAGCTCCTCCAGCTGCCGCAGGCGCTTGTTCAGGCCCACCACCGTGGCTACGGTGGCCGTCAGGTCGGCCAGGGCCAGGACGGTAAACACCGCCAGCAGCGCCACCCCCAGGGTGCGGGGGATGGCGGCGGCAAAGCCGGCCACTATGGGGTGGATGACGTCCATAATCAGCAGGCAGGCCAGGCCCCACATGAGGGAGAAGAGGAGGCACACATATCCGTTCAGGTTAAAGGGCATTTTGGAGTAGTCCCACCACTTCTGGTGAAAGGCCTTCTCCAGCACAAAGCCGGTGAGCCACTCCAGGGCGGTGGTGAGGAGCACCGAGCACAGGAAGAGGAGGATCACGTTGTCCTTCACCGGGGTGAGCAGGCCCACCACCAGCACCACGCCGAAGCCGTAGATGGGACAGAGGGGGCCGTTGAGGAAGCCCCGGTTGACAAACTTCCCCGACTTGGCCGCCGCGAAGCACACCTCGCAGCACCAGCCCAGGAAGGCGTAGAGGAAGAAGTACCACATGTATTCATAGCAGATGTCCCAGGACATATCGCGCTCACTTTCCCCGGGGCCCGCCCGGCCAAAAATTTTTCCGTCCAATTTTCCTTTTTCGGGAACCTTTGGATTTTTCCTTCGTCTATATGCCTGTGAAACGGGACGGCACGTCCCTGAAAACAACGCAAAGGAGCATTACGAGAATGAAAAAAGCTGCCGCTCTGGGCCTGTCCCTGGCCCTCACCGCATCCATGACCCTGCCTGCCCTGGCCGTGGAGGCCGTGCCCATCTCCGCCGTGGTCGGCTATGACACCGCCATCACCCTCAACGGCAAGGCACTGGACACCAGCGCCATCCCCGCCGTGGACGGCGAGAATATGATCCCCCTGCGCCTCATCGCCGAGAGCGATTACGGCTCCGCCAGCTGGTTTGAGGAGGAGAACAACGGCTGGTTCTATCTGGAGGGCGGCAATATCACCGTCAACTTCGCCGACAACTCCATCACCGTGGGCGACGAGCTGGTAAAGAGCAAGGCCACAGTGGTCAGCGGCGTGACCTTCGTAGACGCCGGGGTGCTGGAGCTGCTGGAGGGCTACGACGTGGCCGCCGCCGAGGACGGCTCCCTCACCATCACCACGCCCAACGGCACCCCCTTTGTCCAGGGCGCCTACGCCATCCGTGACGCCGCCGGCGTTTACAGCAGCATGAAGTCCGGCGCCGACGTTCTGGTGGAGAACTACGGCGTGCCCGAGGGTGCGCTGGAGGAGGCTGTGGCCTTCTTCCCCATGATCACCTCTCCCGACACCGTCATCCTGGGCAAGCTGGCCGAGGGCGCCGATGTGGAGGCCGTGAAGGCCGCCTTTGAGACCTACCGTCAGAATCAGGAGGACACCTTCTCCTGGTACCTGAGCCAGAACCTGCCCAAGGTGCAGAACGCCCGCACCGTGGTGGACGGCGACTACATTCTCTTCGTCATCGCGGAGAACCCCGACGCCGCCGAGGAGGCCTTCCACACCTTCGTGGCCGCCCAGAACGCCTGATTTCTCTCCTTACGCCCCCGCTGGTATGACAGCCAGCGGGGGCATTTTTTGCTTTTTTACTTCTCGCTGAGCAGGGCCATAAACTCTTCGCCGGTGATGGTCTCCTTTTCCAGCAGGTAGGCCGCCAGACGGTGGAGCTGGTCCTCGTTCTCCTTCAGGAGGCGGCGGGCCTTGTTGTGGGCCTCCTTCACCGTCTCCACCACCAGGGCGTCCACCCGGGAGGCGGTGTCCGCCGCGCAGGCCAGGGAGGCGTCGCCGCCCAAGTAGCGGTTCTGTACCGTCTCCAGGGCCACCATGTCAAACTCGTCGGTCATGCCGTACCGGGTCACCATGGCCCGGGAGAGCTTGGTGGCCTGCTCGATGTCGTTGGAAGCGCCGGTGGTCATGTTGTCCGGGCCAAAGATAAGCTCCTCGGCGGCCCGGCCACCGGTGAGGGTTGCGATCTTGTTGGTCAGCTCGGTGCGGCTCATGAGGGCCTTTTCCCCCTGCTCCACCTGCATGGTGTAGCCCAGTGCGCCGGAGGTGCGGGGGACAATGGTGATCTTGGTCACCGGGGCGGAGTGGGTCTGAAGGGCGGCCACCAGGGCGTGGCCAATCTCGTGGTAGGCCACAATCTTCTTCTCCTCCGGGGAGATGACCGCGTTCTTCCGCTGGGCCCCGGCGATGACGGTCTCCACGCTCTCCTCCAGGTCGGCCTGGGTCACGGCTCTGCGGCCCATGCGCACCGCCCGGAGGGCGCCCTCGTTGACAATGTTGGCCAGCTCGGCGCCGGAGGCGCCGGCGGTGGCCCGGGCGATGGCGTCCCAGTCCACGTCGGCGTCCAGGTGGACGTTTTTGCCGTGGACCTTCAGAATGGCCACGCGGCCCTGGAGGTCTGGCAGCTCCACCGGCACCCGCCGGTCAAACCGGCCGGGCCGCAGCAGGGCCGGGTCCAGGGACTCGGGCCGGTTGGTCGCCGCCAGCAGCACCACGCCCTTCCGTCCGTCAAAGCCGTCCATCTCGGCCAGCAGCTGGTTGAGGGTCTGCTCCCTCTCGTCGTTGCCGCCCACGCCGGCGCCGTCCCGCTTCTTGCCGATGGCGTCGATCTCGTCGATGAACACGATGCAGGGGGCCTTCTCATTGGCCTGCTTGAACAGGTCGCGGACCTTGGCTGCGCCCATGCCCACAAACATCTCCACAAACTCCGAGCCGGAGATGGAGAAGAAGGGTACCTTGGCCTCGCCGGCCACAGCCTTGGCCAGCAGGGTCTTGCCGGTGCCCGGAGGGCCCACCAGCAGCACGCCCTTGGGCAGCTTGGCGCCGATGGCGGCGTACTTCTCCGGCTCGTGGAGGAAGTCCACCACCTCCATCAGGGACTCCTTGGCCTCGTCCTGGCCGGCCACATCCGCAAAGGTGACGCCGGTGGCCTTTTCCTCCACGTAGATCTTGGCCCCCGACTTGCCGAAGGTCATGGCGTTGCCCATGCCGCCGGACATGCCGCCGCCCATCCGCTTGACCATCCATCGGGAGAGCAGCTCTCCGATGGCGATAAAGAACAGGATGGGCAGCACCCAGGTGACCACAAAGCTCAGCAGGGGAGATGCCTGGGTGGGAATGGACGCGGCAAAGCGGATATTCGGGTCGTTCCGCAGCTGCTGGAGCAGCCGCTGTCCGTCGTCAGGCCAGACGCCGGTCCGGTAATAGCCCTCCCGGCCGTCGTCTCCCTGAGCGATAAAGACAATCTGTTCCTCCTCCTTCTCCCAGGCCACCTCGCTGACCTGGCCGTTGTCCACCATGGTGAGAAACTGGTCGTAGCTGACCTCCACTACCTGCTTCTCCATCACAGCGGGGAAGAGCAGCGCGTTGAGCAGCATCACCACTACCATGGTGATGAGATAGTAAAATATCAGGGGTTTTTTCGGGGGTGTTGGTTTGGTGTCCTTCACTTCCTGCATTGCAATGCCTCCTTCTGCAACTCCGGTTTATTTTTTCTACACGAAATAAAATATTCCTTCTGACCCCCTAATTCAATAAAAAAATGTGAACATTTTCTCCTCTTGCGTTACAATATTTTCAATTTGGGCAAATGTATTCCGGCGCGCCGCGCAAAGCGGCGGCTTCCTACCGTGAGAGCACCCGCCTCTTTGATTTCAAAAAGCGGTTGACACTTGTACGAAATCGGATATAATATAGGTGTACGAAATCAGACAAGGAGGGGACTTCATGCATTACCTGACAGCCGTGCAGTATACCTGTCTGGCCGGAGAGATCAATTCGCTTTATCACGAGGCCGCGGTAAAGGCAGGCGTTTCGGACAGCGTTCAAAATATTCTGTACGTCATCTGCGAAAAGGATGGCCGGCGCCTGCAAAGCGACATAAGCAAGCTGACCGGCATCAGCCGGCAGACCATAAATTCCGCAATCCGAAGGCTGGAGCGGGACGGAATCGTATACCTTGAGCAGGGCAGCGGGCGGAACACAATTGTCTGCCTGACGGAAAAAGGAAAACATTTTGCGCAGGAGAAGATCTATCCGCTCTATGAAATCGAAAACAGAATCTGGAGCGAGTGGACAGAGGAGGAGCAGCAGCAGTATCTGATGCTGACACAAAAGTACCGCGACGCATTGAAGAAATATTTGGCTGACGCGCTGTGACACGGCGTCCGTATCAGGGAGCAAATCATTATGAACAGAGAAAATAAGCGAAAGCAATATGAAAAAGGCTACTACAAAACCCATGACTGCGGGGACAGCTTTACCTGCAAGGTGTGCGGGCGGCCGGTTGTGTCCGCCGGAGCGGGCAGCGGCCACCGCAACCACTGTCCCAACTGTCTCTCCAGCCTGCATTTGGACATGGAGCCGGGGGACAGGGCGGCGGACTGCGGCGGGATTATGGACCCGGTAGGCGTATGGGTAAGGAAAAACGGAGAGTGGGCCGTTATCCACCGCTGCCGGAGATGCGGGCACCTGAGCTCAAACCGGGTGGCGGCGGACGACAACCCTATGAAACTAATGTCCATTGCCATGCGGCCGCTGTCCCAGCCTCCGTTCCCCCTGGAGCGCATTGAGGAAATGACAGCCCTCATGGGCGGCGAGGGCTGCCTGCGGAGCAGTTAAGGCGGGGTTTATCCGCCGGGACCGCCGGCATGACGGCCCGTAAAAATCGCTCGCGTTGACATGGCTGTACAGAGAATCGGGAGATAATAAAAGGCGGCGGCTTCCCAGTGAAGTGACCCCAAAAAGTTAGACAATATTTTTGAAGAAATTGTTCAAGCAACCGAAAGGGCTTGTTGTCTGTGGAGAGCAGGCGGCAAGCCCTTTAG
>CAJFTA010000057.1 GCA_904419835.1 uncultured Pseudoflavonifractor sp.
CTGAAGATGGTCAACGGCGTCATCCTGCTGGTGGACGCCGCCGAGGGCCCCATGCCCCAGACCCGCTTCGTGCTGTCCAAGGCCCTGGAGCTGGGCCACCGGGTCATCGTGGTGGTCAACAAGATCGACCGCCCCGACCAGCGCATCCACGAGGTCATGGACGAGGTGCTGGAGCTGCTGCTGGACCTGAACGCCACCGACGAGCAGTTTGAGTCTCCCACTCTGTTCTGCTCCGGCCGCCAGGGCACCGCGTCCTACTCTCCCGACGTGCCCGGCACCGACCTGACCCCCCTCTTCGAGACCATTATCAACTATATCCCCGCCCCCGAGGCGGACACCACCGCCCCCTTCCAGATGCTGGTCAGCTCCATCGACTACAACGAGTTTGTGGGCCGCATCGCCATCGGCCGCATTGAGCGGGGCACTGTGAAGCAGAACCAGGAGATTGTGGTGTGCAACTACCACAACCCCGACCAGGCCACCAAGAAGGCCAAGGCCACCGCCCTCTACCAGTTCGACGGCCTGGCCAAGGTGCCCGTCACCGAGGCCGACGCGGGCAACATCATCGCCATGAGCGGCATCGGCGACATCACCATCGGCGACACCATCTGCGCCCCCGACTGCGTGGAGCCCATGGAATTTGTGAAGATCTCCGCCCCCACCATTGAGATGACCTTCTCCGTCAACGACTCCCCCTTTGCCGGCAAGGAGGGCAAGTTTGTCACCTCCCGCCAGCTGCGGGAGCGGCTGTTCCGGGAGACCCTGAAGGACGTGTCCCTCCGGGTCTCGGAGACCGACTCCACCGACTCCTTCAACGTGGCCGGCCGGGGCGAGATGAGCCTGTCCATCCTCATTGAGACCATGCGCCGGGAGGGCTATGAGTTCCAGGTCTCCCCGCCCCGGGTGCTCTTCCAGGAGATTGACGGCGTCAAGTGCGAGCCTATGGAGCGGCTGGTGGTGGACGTGCCCGCCGACAACGTGGGCGCGGTCATTGAGAAGCTGGGCGCCCGGAAGGGCGACCTGCTGGAGATGACTCCCGTGGGCAGCCGCATGAAGCTGGAGTTCCTGGTGCCCGCCCGGGGCCTGTTCGGCTACCGGAACGAGTTCCTCACCGACACCAAGGGCGAGGGCATCATGGCCAGCGTGTTTGACTCCTACGCCCCCATGAAGGGCGAGATTGCCCGCCGGAACACCGGCTCCCTGGTGTCCTTCGAGACCGGCGAGAGCGTGACCTACGGCCTGTACAACGCCCAGGAGCGGGGCGTGCTGTTCATCGGCGCGGGCGTGCCCGTCTACGCCGGCATGATCGTGGGCGAGACCCCCAAGCAGGAGGATATCTCCGTCAACATCTGCAAGAAGAAGCAGCTGACCAACATGCGCGCTTCCGGCTCTGACGACGCCCTCCGCCTGACCCCGCCCCGCCAGATGTCCCTGGAGCAGTGCCTGGAGTTCCTGGCTGACGACGAGCTGCTGGAGGTCACCCCCGAGAGCCTCCGCCTGCGCAAGCGTCTGCTGGACCACGCCGCCCGTATGCGCGAGGCCTCCAAGAAGAAGCAGTAAGATTCCTTCTCAAAAACGCAGGCGTTTTTGAGAGAGAAGATGCAGCCCGCTCCGCGCACGCCCGTGGGGCGCACACTTGCGGGCTGAGAAGTGTTTTTTCCGCGGCGCATGTCCCCGGAAAAAACAGATTTCCACTTGATTTCGCCGCCTGCGGGCGGCGAAACTCTGCCGAGGGCTTTTCGACACAAAAAGGACGGACACAGCTCCTGTGTCCGTCCTTTTTTCCACCTCGCCGTTGTGAGGGGTGGAAAAGCGTGCTATAATGCTCTCACACTGAATATCAAAGGAGATTCCGACTATGCCCTATGCCATTCTCGCCGCGGTGCTGGTCATCGCGGACCAGGTGGTCAAGCTGCTCATCCGGTCCAACCTGGAGCTGGGGGAGAGCGTGCCCTTTATTCCCCACATCCTCAACCTGACCTACTACCAGAACACCGGTGCCGCCTTCTCCCTCTTCCGGGACCACACCTGGATTCTGGCCCTCATCTCCGCCGTGGTGTCCGTGGCCCTGGTGGTGGTCATGGTCAGGCGGGTGTTCCGCCACCCGGCGGGACAGGTCATTCTGGCCGTCATCCTGGCCGGAGCCGTGGGCAACCTCATCGACCGGGTGCTCTTCGGCTATGTGACCGACATGTTTCAGACCGTCTTTATCAACTTCGCCGTGTTCAACGTGGCCGACTGCTGCCTGGTGTGCGGCGTCATCGCCATGATGGTGTACGTGCTCTTCTTCTACGACAAGCTGGAGAAGGCCCCGGCGGGACAGGAGGCAGGCCATGACGCCGCTGACCCTGAGGGCTGACCGGGCGGGGGAGCGGGCGGACCAGTTCCTGGCCCGGCAGCTGCCCCAGCTGTCCCGCTCGGCGGCCCAGAAGCTGCTGGAGGAGGGAGCCGTCACCCTCAAGGGCCTGCCGGTGAAGAAGAACTACAAGACCGCTGAGGGGGACGAGCTGGTGCTCTCCCTGCCCGACCCGGCGGAGGTGGACGTGGTCCCCCAGGACATCCCCCTGGACGTGGTGTATGAGGACGGCGACGTCATTGTGGTCAACAAGCCGGTGGGCATGGTGGTCCACCCGGCGGCAGGCCACCCCGACGGCACTTTGGTCAACGCGCTGTTATATCACTGCGGAAAATCACTCTCCGGCATCAACGGAGAGCTGCGGCCCGGCATTGTCCACCGCATCGACCGGGACACCTCCGGCCTCATCATCGCCGCCAAGAGCGACTTTGCCCACCTCTCCCTGGCCGGGCAGCTCCAGGACCACTCCCTGTACCGGGAGTACGAAGCGGTGGCGGTGGGGGGCTTTAAGGAGGACCAGGGCACTGTCCGGGCCCCCATCGCCCGGCACCCCACTGACCGGAAAAAGATGGCGGTCAACTTTCTCCAGGGCCGGGAGGCCATCACCCATTGGACCGTGCTGGAGCGGTTTCCCGGGTACACCCACCTCCAGTGCCGGCTGGAGACCGGTCGCACCCACCAGATCCGGGTTCATATGGCCCACATCGGCCACCCCCTCCTGGGGGACACGGTGTACGGCGCCAAGCGCCCCTACCCCGGCCTGTCGGGCCAGTGCCTCCACGCCCGGCGGCTCTCCTTCGTCCACCCCCGCACCGGGGAGCGGATGACTGTGGAGTGCCCCCTGCCCGACTGGTTCGAGGCCGTGCTGGACAAGCTGCGGCGCATGAGCTGAGTTTTTCCACAAAAGAGCGGCACAATGTGGATACAAGAGCCCCCGCATGGGTCTCTCTGAAGAGACCCATGCGGGGGCTTTGTCTTGCCTCAAGCAGAGACTAAAATACGACGCATAGACTTTGTGCGGCATTGAGAAAGGTTTTTGAATTGCAGCGGCTTACAAGTCTGGGCGGGTAACGCTGCTCGGGCGACGCAGGAACAAAACCGGACAGCCGAACCGGCAAGCAACTACTCTCAAATACGGTGGCCGATGAATAGCACCGCCGCAAGCCGCATCTCTGAAAGGGGTCCGGGGAAACGGGGGCGTTTGGCCCTGAAAGGGCCCCTCCGCCCCTGTGTCCCCGGCGGCTTTTGGGTACTTTTCGCCGGTGAAAAGTACCCCGTCGGAGACGTCGTCGCCGCAAGCTAGATGCATTCTGTCAGCTTTCCCCTCATCCGCCCCCTTCGGGGGCACCTTCCCCCACGGGGGAAGGCGCTTTCTCCATCACATAGTTGTTCAGGGTGACCCCTCGGCGCTCCACGGTCTGCTCCTTTACAACCCGCCAGCCCCGGGCCAGGAAAAAGGGGAGGGCAGTGCGGGAGGCGTGGGTGGTGTACCGCTGAGCGGGTACCGCCGCCTCCAGGGCGGCGCACAGGGCGGAGGCCACCCCCCGCCGCAGGTGGGTATGGGCCACATAGAGCCGGTCCAGGTACCCGTCCGGGGCCATGTCCCCAAAGCCCACGATGGCCCCGCCCTCCTCCGCCACCAAAGTCAGGTGGGCGGAGAGGCTCTCGTTCCAGGCCGTCAGATCCACCCCCTCCGGCGGGGCCCATGCGTCCAGCTGCCGGGGGTCGTACTCCCCGGTACAAACTGTGTGCACCGTGTCGTAAAACAGCGCCCCAAGGGCCGGGCAGTCCTCCGGCCGGTATCCTCTCAGTTCCATGGCAAATTCGCTCCTTTTCCGGCCCGGAAGGGCCTGAATTTCGGCATTCACACCGTTTTTTCCCCGTGCCTTGACAAGGGAACAATCCCTGGTATAAAATATTGCCCGACCGCAGACAATCGAACACAGGGGCGCTGGACGCAAGTCCGGCTGAGATGCGGGGGATAGCGCTCCCCCCGGTCCCTTGAACCTGATCCGGGTAATGCCGGCGTAGGAAGATGATTCGGCTATGATTGTCGTTTCTCTCGTACCGCATTGCGCCCGTTCGGCCTGCGGTACATATTTTTTCGGGAGGAATCCAATCATGCCTGTTGTCACGCAAAGCCAAAACAAGGGCGGCAAGCGCCGCCTCTACACCAGGATGCTCTGTGAGGGCGCCATTATGGTGGCCCTGGCCCTGGTGCTCAACCAGCTGAAAATCTTCCGCCTGCCCAACGGCGGCTCCATCACCCTGGAGATGCTGCCCATCTTCTTTTACGCCGTCCGCTGGGGCGTGGGCCCCGGCCTGCTGGCCGGCTTCGCCTTCGGCCTGCTCCAGATGTTCATCGACGGCGCCGTGGCCTGGGGCTGGCAGTCCCTGCTGCTGGACTACCTGGTGGCCTTCACTCCTCTGGGTCTGGCCGGCCTGTTCAAGGGCCAGCGGTGGGGCATCTTCGCCGGCACCGTGCTGGGCTCTGTGGTCCGTTTCATTGTCCACTTCATCAGCGGCATCACCATCTACGCCATTGTGGCCCCCACGGAGCTGTTCAACATGACCTTCACCAGCCCCTGGATGTACTCCCTGGCCTACAACGGCAGCTATATGGCCATCGACATGGCCCTGTGCCTGGTGGTGTTCGGTCTGCTGTACAAGCCCCTGAAGAGGTACTTCCTGGGCGCCGATATCCGGTAAATCACACCATGTAAGGGGGAAGGAATTTGGGTAAATTCGACCGCGTGCTGCTGGCCAGCGACTTTGACGACACGCTCTACAACTCCCGCCTGGAGGTGTCGGCCGAGAATGTGGCCGCCATCGAGTACTTCATCCGGGAGGGTGGCCGCTTCACCGTGTCCACCGGCCGGGCCCACCGCACCTTCTCCCCCTATGTGCACCTGGCCCCCATCAACGCCCCCGTCATCCTGTCCAACGGGGCGCTGCTCTACGACTATTCCACGGATCAGGTGGTCTGCGAGCTGCCCCTGCCGCCCCAGGCGGCGGAGGATCTGGCGGTGCTGTCGGCGGAGATGCCCTCCATCGGCATGGAGACCTACCACGGGGACGACGTGTACATCCACCACCCCAACGCCTTTACCGACCGCCATGTGAAGCGGGTGGGCACCACCTGGACCCCCTGCGGCCTCTCGGACATGCCGACGCCCTGGAGCAAGGCGGTCATTCAGGACGAGTATCCCACCCTCCTCGCCGCCCAGAAGTTCCTGCTGGACCGGTGGGGGGACCGGTACGAGGTCATCTTCTCCAGCTCCGCCCTGCTGGAGGTCACCGCCAAGGGCGCCACCAAGGGGGGCATGGTCCTCCGCCTGGCGGAATACCTGGGGGTGGAGCGGAAGGACGTCTACTGCGTGGGGGACAACCAGAACGACATCCCCATGCTCGCCGTGTCCGCCGTCCCCTTTGCCCCCGCCAACTGCGCCGACGCCGTCCGGGCCGTCGACCCGGTCATCGTCAAGTCCTGCGACGACCACTGCATCGCCGACATCATCCGCATCCTGGATGGACGGTACAGCTGAATCAGAACCATCTTTAATGCCCGCCGGAATTCCGGCGGGCATTGTTTTTTCCACATTCTCAGCTCCTTTTGCGGACAATCTCAGGCCTTTATCCCTGCTGGCGTCCAATCTCCTCCAGGGCGCCCGCCATCACCAGCTCAGGGGCCATATGTCCGCGCTTTCGCGGTCACTGCTCTTCGTCACTGTCGCTGCTGTCGTTCATAAACCAGGCGATATAGATAAACAGAAAGCCAAAGATAATTGCCAGTATGCCGGCCTCAAGCGCAAAAACCAGCCTCGTCCCCACGGTCAAGATGCATCCGCCGATAATGAGCGTCTGACCAAAACGAAAGAACTTCTCCGCTTTTTTCATGCTCCGATTACTTTTCCTCCGCTTGCGCGCAGCCAGTTTTTATTTTCAATTTTGTATGACACCTTAAGAAGTCCTGTGATAGAAGAAAAGCCTGCACTTTCAACTTCTGCGCCAATCTCTAGCGTTCCTTCCTTATAGTTATGTTCATAACTCGCAATAAATTTATTTTGAGGAGTTCCTGTTGTGCCTACTTTTTGCTTAACAACAAGAGTAATTCGTCCTTGTGAAGCAGTGCAATGTGGCGCGCTTAAATATGAAGCCATATCTATAACATCATAAATAACGCCTTCTGCATCTTCCGCGCGTTTAGAAATTTTAGAATCTGATGCACCATTTCCGTATTCATCAACGTAACCAGACTCTTTACCAGTGCTATCCCATGTTTTTGCATATGCTTTTAAAATGTAATAATCATCTGGATTTGTCATAGACACGCCAACTAGATCGGGAATATCATACAACTCATCCCACTTGGCCCATGCAAATTCCCAATCTACAGTATATACATAAATATCCTCTGAAGGATTATAATACGCATCTTCTGCTGTCCACGATAGATCATTACTGCTTGACATCGGTGTTATGTTGGTGCCATTTGTTATCTTCTCAAAGCCAAATTCTCTTAAAACATCTTCAACTGCAAGGCTTCGTTCAATTGCCATTGCATGCGCTAATTGATTATAATTTACTATATTGTTATTATCCAGGGCATCCTCAAGTGCATCATAATACTGTTGATGGATCTCTTCTTCCGCCTGAGAAATCGCTGTTTCAAACTGTTCATATGTATATATTTCCGAGGGGGTACTCAACAACTCTTCTTTTGAAGTCTCTACTGCAAAGACGGTTGTATTAAGTAATATGGAAATTATAGAAACTAAACTAATAGTTTTTGTTGCTATTTTTTTCATACTCTTTTCTCCCTTTTAAAATTTTACTAAGCTTTATAAGCATCCTATATATTCATGGGAATCACTCCTACTCTAAATCTATTAAAATTTTAAAACAGTTTTTGTTATTTGTCAATAAAATTTATAAATATAAAAGTGTAAATTTGTTTTTTTATACAATTTTTATTAACTTCGGCAACGCCCGGCATAGCGGTACCGCTTTCTGTCCCAGGCAGGTCTTTTCCAAAAAACGAAGAAGCCCTTATCCCTGTTGATGGCCAATCTCCTCCAGGGTGCCCGCCAGAAGGGCGGCGTAGACGGGCAGGGAGGACAGGGGCGCCCGCTCGTCGGGGGAGTGGGCGTCCAGGATGTCCGGCCCGGACACCGCCATCACCACCTCCGGTGCCTTTGCCTGGAAGAAGGAGGGCTCCAGCCCCACGTGGACGGCGGAGATCTCCAT
The DNA here is from genome assembly GCA_904419835.1 of uncultured Pseudoflavonifractor sp. GTDB lineage: Bacteria > Bacillota > Clostridia > Oscillospirales > Oscillospiraceae > Pseudoflavonifractor. The sequence goes on from CAJFTA010000057.1 coordinate 7,604, forward strand.
ACCCCGCCCCGCCTCCCGGCGGAACACCCGGTCCATCAGCAGGGCCAGGGGGTTGTCCGGCCTGCCCTGCCAGGCGGGGTAGCCGGTGGCTGCCGCGGCAAAGCCGCTGGCCTCCGCCAGACGCCGGTGGGCGCCGGCCATGGCGGCCTCGTCCGCCGGGTCGGCGCAGCGGATAAACTCCGCTGCCTTTATAGTTCCGTCCTCTGTCCACACCCGGCCCAGATTGGCCGAGGCGGACACCACGCCGGGAAAATCGGCGTGCCACCGCTGTACGCCGTGGGTCAGTCCGCCGGTGAGGGCCAGCAGGGCGTCCCGGCAGGCATTGTCCCACGCCTGTTCCGGCAGGGCGGTCTCCTCCAGCGCCGCCCGGAAGTTTGGGTCGCTGGCCCGGTGGGCCGCCTCCAGCGCCGCCGCCCAGTCCGCAAAGGCCGCCTTCAGGGCGGGGACATGGGCGGGGGAGAGCGTCACCACCGCCGCCGCCCAGGTGGGGATGGCGTTGTGGGCCTGCCCGCCGGAGAAGTCCGCCAGGGCCCAGGGGAAGGGCAGGGCGGAGAGCAGGGCGGTCAGGGCCTTGACGGGATTGCCCCGGCCCCGGTGGATGTCGTCCCCCGAGTGGCCCCCGGAAAAGCCGGACAGGGCGATGGAAAAGGCCTGTCCCGCTCCCGCCGGGCAGGTGGCCAGGGGGCGGGAGAAGGTCTCCCGCCGCCCGCCTGCCGATCCCACCACGGCGGTGCCCAGGTGGAAGCCGTCGGTGTTGAGCAGGTACCTGGCCCCCGCCAGCCAGGACGGGTCCACCTCCCGGGCTCCGGCCAGGCCCACCTCCTCGGCCACCGTGAAGATGACCCGCACCGGGCCCCGCTCCAGCTTCCGGCCCAGCAGCCAGAGGACGGCGGCGTTGCCCAGGCCGTTGTCCGCCCCCAGGGAGGACCGGCCGTCCGACCGCAGAAAGCCGTCCGCCGCCTCCGCCCGGATGGGGTCCCGCTCCGGTTCATAGCCGCTGCCCGGCCGGACGGCGCACACCATGTCCATGTGGCCCTGGAGGATGGTGAGAGGCGCGCCCCCGCACCCCGGGGCGGCGGGCAGGTCGGCGGTTAAGTTGCCGGCGGCATCCATGACCGGCACGCCGCCCAGCGCCTCCAGCCGCCGGGCCAGCAGCCGCCCCACCGCCCGCTCCCCGTGGGAGGGGTGGGGAACGGCGCACATCTTCTGAAATTCCGCGACAATCCCCGCCGTGATGGCCTCCGGGCCGCCCAGCCGGGCCGTCAGCTCTGTCATAACGCAAGCCCCCTGTATGCTGTGGTTTTCTGATGGTTGATAATGCCATGACGGCGCAGCCGGAATGGTATCTTGGCCATCTTTTCCGCCTGCCCTGTCAAGGGCGGGGAAAAGGGCCGGGTTCAAAGTATAATGGCCGCTCTGCGGCTATGATACCATGACGGCGCAGCCGGAATGGTATCTTGGCCATCTTTTCCGCCTGCCCTGTCAAGGGCGGGGAAAAGGGCCGGGTTCAAAGTATAATAGCCGCTCTGCGGCTATTATACCACAGGCCGCTCCTCAGAGGAATACCTCCCCGCCCCCCAGCAGCACCAGCAGCAGGCCGGACAGGGGCAGGGCGTACTTTCCCAGCAGGCGGCCCAGGGGACCCCCGCCCAGCCAGGCGCCCAGAGGGATAAAGAGCAGCGTCACGCAGAAGTTGCACGCCGCAGCCCACAGAGGAGACAGCCCGCTGATGCCCGCCGCCACCCCGGCCCCGGCATTGTTCACCGCCAGGGCTGCCGCCAGGGGCACCCAGGCCCGCGCCGGGGCCGGGGGCTCCTCCGCCTCTCCCGGGGCCCGGAGCCAGTCCAGCAGGAACCAGAAGCCGATGCCCAGCAGCACCAGGCCGCCCAGCATATCCGCCAGCCCGGCCGGCAGGAACCGGCCCGCCGCCGCCCCCAGGGCCAGGGACAGCCAGGTCACCGCCGTAGTCACCCCCGCCAGAATCAGGCATCCCCGCCGGGACACCGCCAGCCCCCGGGCCGCGTACCCCATGGAGAGGAGAATCGTATCCAGATTGCAGGCCATGGTAAAGACCAGTATGGCCGCAATGGAAGCCAAAACGTCCATTTCGTACCTCCCTTCCGGCCATCCTATGCCGGAAGGGGGGAGCGGGTGCGGAAGCTTGCGGCGGAAACGCTCGGGCAGAGGTTTTTGGGCGCTTTTCGCCGGTAAAAAGCACCTCCCAAAAGAGCGTCCCCCTCATCCGCCCCCCTTCGGGGGCACCTTCCCCCAGGGGAAGGCTTTGGAAGTTATTCGGGCAGCGATTGAAACACGGCGCAGAGACTTGGTGCGGCATTGAGGAATGTGGTTGAATTACTGAAACTATCAAGTTTGGGCGGGTAACGCTGCTCGGACGACGCAGTCACGAAACGAACCAGCCGAACCGGCATAGTAACTGCTTTCAGGTTTGGCGGCTTCTTAAATTTTTCCGCCGCAAACCGCGCCCCTGAAGGGGGTACCAGGGGGAAACGGGCGCGTTTGGCCCTAACAGGGCCTTTCCGCGCCTGTTGCCCATGGCGAGCTTTGCCTACTTTCCCTCGCTGGAAAGTAGGCCGCCGGAGGCCGCGTGTTTCCCCGCAAGCGGCAGGCCTCGCTCACTCCGCTGCCCGTCCTCTCCCCACGAAAGGCGTTCCGCCTTCCGTGGGGACCCCGAGAAGCAACCACCTTTTCTCCAGGGGGAAGGCAATAAAAACCGGAGGGCTGCCGCAGATGCGGCGGCCCTCCGGACGCTCTTGTGTGGAATTGTGTCAGGCCGCGCCCAGCTCCTTCTCCCGGCGGCGGAGAATCCGCGGGAACTTCCAGGCAAACATGAGGCCGGTGACGGTGGCGGCCAGGAAGTCGGCCACCGGCTCGGCCAGGTACACGGCAAAGACCTGGTTGCCGGTGAGGATGCGCGGCAGGATATAGATGAGGGGGATGAGGAGGATAATCTTCCGCAGCAGGGCCAGGAAGAGGGACACCTTGGCCTGGCCAAGGGCCACAAAGGTCTGCTGGCAGGAGAACTGCACCCCCAGCATAAAGAAGCAGGCCAGGTAGATCCGCAGCGCCCACACGGCGGCCTCCACCAGCTCGGGCTTGTCGTTGAAAAGGGCCACAAAGATATTGGGGAAGAGCTGCACCAGCAGCCAGCTGACCACGGAGTATATCACGCCGGCGGTGATGAGCAGGCGGAAGGTCTGCCTCACCCGATCCAGCTTGCCCGCGCCGTAGTTGTAGCCCACAATGGGCTGGGCGCCCTGGGCCAGGCCCTGGAAGATCATGGTCAGCACCTGCATGATGGAGGAGCAGATGGTCATGGCCCCCACATATGTGTCCCCGCCGTACTGGAGCAGGGAGGCGTTGAAGGCGATATTCACCAGGCTCTCGGTGGACTGCATAATAAAGGGAGACACGCCGATGGACATCACCGGCAGGAGAATGCTTGGCTTGAGGCGGAGGTACTTGGCCCGTATTTTCAGGCCGGTGCGCTTCCCGGTGAGGAAGGCCAACACCCACACCGCCGACACCGCCTGGGCGATAATGGTGGCCAGAGCCGCGCCCTGGACGCCCATGTCCATGCCGAAGATAAAGATGGGGTCCAGCACAATATTGGTCGCCGCGCCGATGACCACGGTGAGCATGGAGGTGGTGGAGAAGCCCTGGGTGGTGATAAAGTTGTTCAGCGCCAGGGAGAGCTGCACGAACACCGTGCCGCAGAGGTAGATGGTCAGGTAATTGACGGCGTAGTCAATGGTCTGGCTGCTGGCGCCCATGAGCAGGAGCAGGGGCCGCTGGAAGGGGAGGAACACCGCCATGACCGCCGCTGAAATAACGATGCTCAGCAGGGTGCAGTTGCCCAGAATCTCCTCGGCCAGGTCAGTCCTGCCCTCGCCGGCCCGGATGGCCGCCCGGGCGCCGCCGCCCATGCCCACCAGGGCGGACAGGGCGGAGATGAACATGATGATGGCAAAGGCAACGCCCACGCCGGTAATGGCCAGATCTCCGTCCTGCTCCATGTGGCCCAGGTACATCCGGTCCACAATGTTGTACAGGGCGTTGACCACCTGGGCGGTGACGGCGGGCAGGGCCAGCCGCCGGAGCAGCTGGGGTACGGGATCGTTGCCCAGATCGTTGGTGCGCTTGGCCATGGTCAGCCCTCCTCCCTTTCCAGAAAATAGGTGGCCTCCATGTCGGCAGTGGCCAGGGCAAAGGCAAGGGGGAACTGCTGGAGTGCCTGGCCCACTGTGCGGGGGTCCTCGGTGCCCGAAAAGCCCATGTGCCAGCGGATGGCCATGGCCTCCTCCCTCGTCAGGCGGACAAAGCCGTTGACAATGTAAACCGACTTCTCCCCGTGGCCGTAGGGCAGGGGGTCCTCAAAGGAGTAGGTGGGCACGGCCTGCCACTTGCCGTCCGGCCCCTTCACGTTGCGGGTGCCCGGCTTGTAGCAGCCCACCTTGCACACGTCGTGGAGCAGGGCCACCAGGGCCACCGTCTCCTCGCTGTACTCCAGGCCGTAGAGCTCCTGGACCCGGGGGCGGGACAGGTAGTCCACCAGGCAGTGGTACACGTTCAGGCTGTGGTCGCACAGGCCGCCGGCGTAGGCCCCGTGGAAGCGGGCGGAGGCGGGGGCGGTAAAGAAATCGCTCTTGTTCTCCAGGTAGTCCAGCAGGGCGGCGGAGCCCTCCCGGTGGACTTTCCCGGTAAATATCTCAATAAATTCCTCTCGGGCGCTCATGTCAAACCTCTTTTCCTGTTCATAATCTCTCAAATCGCAAAATATAATTTTAGCACATGCGCGGAGAAAGATCCAGCCGTTCCCCTTACCCTCCTCCCCTCTGTTGGGACACTTTCGCCATTTTGTTTCCAAATCCGACACTCTCCCCACTCTGTCCGTTGAGAAACTGTCCTCTCCGGAATACCTTAATTCATGACAAATGGAGCTTCCACCGTCAGACAAGGAGTGATTCTCATGCGTATTCCAAACAGCCTCAAACAGTTCGGGATTGAGCAGGCCGTGGACTACATCACCAGGGACCCGGAGAAAAACCTGCCCACCCTGATGTCCTGGGTCGATAAGTTCTCCCGCGGCAATTTCCCCGCCCAGCGCTCCGCCGTGCGGGACGCGGTCACCAACCCCGATAATCCCTACCACCAGCTGATCCTGCACATCGTGCGGGACATCGACCCGGAGGTACTCAAGGCCACCTTTGTCAACTTCTTCCTCAACGCCAACCTCATCGGCTGGGACAAGCAGGAGGCCGCCCGGGCCAAGTACCACTGCAACATTCCCTGGGCCATTCTGCTGGACCCCACCAGCGCCTGCAACCTGCACTGCACCGGCTGCTGGGCCGCCGAGTACGGCAACAAGCTCAACCTGTCCTTTGACGAGATTGACGACATCATCCGCCAGGGCAAGGAGCTGGGCGTGTACATGTACATCTACACCGGCGGCGAGCCCCTGGTCCGCAAGGCCGACCTTATCCGCCTGTGCGAGAAGCACAGCGACTGCCAGTTCCTGTGCTTCACCAACGCCACCCTCATCGACGAGGCCTTTGCCGACGAGATGCTGCGGGTGAAGAACTTTATCCCCGCCATCAGCCTGGAGGGCTTTGAAGAGGCCACCGACGGCCGCCGGGGCGACGGCGTGTACCAGAAGGTCATCGCCGCCATGGAGCTGCTCAAGCGCAAGCGCCTGCCCTACGGCCTCTCCTGCTGCTACACCAGAGCCAACTTTGAGTCCATCACCAGCGAGGCCTACTACGACAAGATGATTGAGCTGGGCGCCCTGTTTGTCTGGTACTTCCACTACATGCCCGTGGGCAACGACGCCGTGCCCGAGCTGCTGCCAACTCCCGAGCAGCGCACTGAGATGTACCGCCGCATCCGGGACTACCGCACCCGCAAGCCCCTGTTCGCCATGGACTTCCAGAACGACGCGGAGTTTGTGGGCGGCTGCATCGCCGGCGGCCGGCGCTACCTCCACATCAACGCCAACGGCGACGTGGACCCCTGTGTGTTCATCCACTACTCGGACGCCAATATCCGGGAGAAGTCTCTGCTGGACGCCCTGCGGGGGCCCCTGTTCATGGCCTATCACGACGGCCAGCCCTTCAATGAGAACATGCTCCAGCCCTGCCCCATGCTGGAGAATCCCGACAAGCTGCGGGAGATGGTCTCCCGCACCGGCGCCCACTCCACCGATCCCCAGTCCCCCGAGTCCGCCGAGCACCTGTGCGCCAAGTGCGACAGCTATGCCGCCTGCTGGGCCCCTGCGGCCAAGGAAATCTGGGAGAACAGCCAGGCCAGTAAGGACCCGGACCACTATCCCTCCGAGGAGGACCGGGTGGCCCGGGAGAACCTCCAGGCCCCCAGAGAGACCATCAGCCAGTCATAAAAGCGTACATACTCCCCGACTTTGGGAATAGCAGAAGGCCCCGCAGTTGCGGGGCCTTCTGCTCAGGCTGTCGAAAAAGTCCCTGGACTTTTTCGACAGCCTTCAAAAATGCCGTTACTTTCGCGCCGCACAGCGGCGCGAAAGTCCTCGCTCCGCTCCCCGGAAGCCTTGCACAGCAAGGCTTCCGGGGCATTCGA
>CAJFTA010000058.1 GCA_904419835.1 uncultured Pseudoflavonifractor sp.
GTTTAACGAAAAATCGGGCCTGTTCCCGTATATCCAAGAGGTTGGAAAAAGGGTGCGAAAAGCGGAAATTTCCACGCTTATAGAAATCTGTGCTATAATAGAAAGCAGAAGGAGAGGGGGCGCGGATATGAATATCAAACTGACAATCCCGGAGCGGCTTAAAGATTTGCGGATAGAACGCGGCCTGACGCTGGAACAGCTTTCCGAGGCGACGGGGATTTCCCGTGCTGCCCTCGGCAAATATGAGGCGGACGATTTCAAAGACATCAGCCCGTTCAGCATCGCGGCGCTGGCAAAGTTCTACGGGGTGTCCGCCGATTACCTGATGGGATTGACGGAAACAAAAAATCACCCAAACACAGAGCTGGAAGCCCTGCATTTGGGTGACGGTGCGATTGAAGTATTGAAAGGCGGGCAGTTCAACCACCGGCTGCTGTCGGAGCTGATCTGCCATAAAGATTTTCAGCGGTTGATGCTGGACGCGGAAATTTATGTTGACCGCATCGCGGATATGCGGATCAACGACATGAACGCTGTGTTGGAAGCCGTGCGCCAAATGGTGCTGGCAAAGCGAGAGGATGGTGCGAACGATCTCTACCTCCGTACATTGGAATTGGCGCAGGTGCCGGAGGAAGAATATTTCGGTCATGTGGTTGCGGATGATCTGACAGGGATACTCTGCGATATTCGGGAGGCCCACAAAACTGACAGCACAACGGCAGACGAGTCGTCCGCCGCTGCACAAGTCCAGCAGCAGTTGCAGACTGCCATAAATTTTGAGGGCAGCAGCGACGAAAAGAAGGCGCGGGCGTTTCTGGCGACTTTCGGCATTGACTATGATGCCATCACAAAGGAGCAGTTTATCACCCTGATTGAGATACTGCGGCTGTCCAAGCACATGAAAAGTCCTATAAGTCAGCGTGGCAGGGCCAGCATGACACACGGGAAAGGAAAAAGAAAGCGTAAATAGGCAAGAAAATACGCCGTATCCAGCAAAATCTGCTGAATACGGCGTATTTCTTCGTTGCCCAATCCTGCCTGACAGATGCCATAATCGTAATTCTTTCAAATCACTTTCTTATGAGCACCTGTAGAAGCTCACCGGGGCGGGGCCGCCGCCCCCAACGGTTTTGAAGACCGCGGGGCTCACCAGATACCCTTCTGCCCCCATCGGGCTCTCAAAACCTTATTATATCACAGATTTTCCCGCCGGAGAACCCTGTAATTTCCCTCCCGGCGGGTGAGGCCCTCCTCATCCCAGTGCTCCAGCAGCAGCAGGGCGTATTTCCGGCTGACCCCCGCCGCGTCCCGGAACCGGGCCAGCGTGAGGGCGGGGGCGTCCTGAAACAGCTCCAGCAGCAGGGCGCGGGCCTGGCCCAGAGGGCGGCGGTGGATGCGGCAGCCCTCCCCCAGGGGAATCAGAATCCCCTGCCGGGTCATGGCGGCTACCACCTGGCGGCAGGCGGAGGAATCTGGGCCGAAGGCGGCCTCCACGGCGGCGTCCTCCGGGGCCTCCAGCCCGGCCCGGCGGTACAAGACCTCCAGCCTGTCCCGGATTTTGGCCAGCTCCGGGGTGTACCTGGGCCGGAATCCGGGGCGGTACGCAAGGCCGTTCCGCCGCCGGAGCACGCCCTGTCTCTCCAGAGCGGCAAGCAGCACATCGGACGGGCCGCCCTGGCCGGGGAGCAGGCGGGCGCACAGGGCCTGCTCCCCCATGCCGGGCTCCAGGGGCCGGGCGGCGTGCCAGCTGTCCAGCAGCTCCGCGGCCCGGCGTGCCAGCGTCTCCATAGCGGAGGCGGACAGCCAGAATTCTCCCAGGGCCACCGCCCGCCCCGTCCCGGACAGCGCGTCCAGCGCCGCCTGCCCCTCTGCCGGGGACAGCCCTGCGGCCATGGCCAGCGCCTCCAAAGTCTGCGGGAAGGCGTGAAGCTCCAGCGACGCCGCCATGCGGCGGAGCGGGTCGGGAGAGGCCAGAGCGGACAGCCGTTCCGCCAGGCCGGGGTCCTTCTTTTTGTGCCGGGGGGACAGGTCCAGCAGTATGCCGCCCCCCACGGTGGCCGCCGGGGAGAGGGAGCGGACCACAAAGCGGTCTCCCATCCGGGCGGCCATGGGGGCGGCCAGCCGGAGCTGGGCGAAGCAGGTCTCGCCGGGCAGCAGCTCCGCCCGGTCGAAGAACACGCACCGGCAGGTCAGGGCGGCGGCGCCGTGGTGGAGGCGGAGCTGGGCGCCGTGTCTGACGGAACAGGGGGCGGCGGTCAGCAGCTTCAGCTCTACGTCCGCCCGGTCGGTGAGGACCATGGAGCCGGGGGCGGCCAGGGTGTCCCCCTTTTTAACGGAACCGGCGTCCCCGGAGAGCAGCAGGGCGGCCCGGTTTCCGGCCTCCAGCCGTTCCGCGCCAACACCGTGGCGCTGGAGCTCCCGCACCCGCACCGTCCCCGGCCCGGGGTACAGCGCCAGCACATCGCCGGGGGATACCTGTCCGGCGGACACAGTGCCCGCCGCCACCGTCCCCCGGCCGGGGAGAGAGAAGCGCCGGTCCACCTCCAGCCGGAAGGGGAGGTCAACTCTCCGCCTGCGGGGAGGCAGGGCGGCGATGGCCCGGCGCAGGGCGTCCAGCCCCAGCCCGGTTTTGGCCGAGACGGGGAGGATGGGCGCGCCGTCCAGGAAGGTGCCCGCCGTCAGGGCGGCGCAGTCCGCCTTCACCCGGGCAAGACGGCCCTCATCCGCCAGATCCGCCTTGGTGATGGCCACAATGCCCCGCTCCATGCCCAGCAGGGCGCACAGGGCCAGGTGCTCCCTGGTCTGGGGCATGATCCCCTCGCCCGCGTCCACCGTGAGGAGCACCCCATCCGCCCCCGCCGCCCCGGCGAGCATGCCGCGGATGAACCTCTCGTGGCCGGGTACGTCCACCAGGTCGGCCTCTCCGCCGTCCGGCAGGGGGAGGACGGCAAAGCCCGGCTCAATGGTCAGGCCCCGGCGCTTCTCCTCGGGGAGGGTGTCGGTGTCCGTGCCGGTGAGGGCCTTCACCAGGGCGGTCTTTCCGTGGTCCACGTGGCCCGCCACCGCCAGAATCAGGCGGTTCACCGGCTCGTCTCCCTTACCGCTTCCGCCGCCCGGAGAATTTCCGCCTCATCCTCCGCCGCCAGGGTGCGCACGTCCAGCAGGAGGGCGCCGTGGTGGATGCGGCAGAGGATGGGCACCGCATGGCGGCGGAAGGCGGCCTCCAGCCCCTCGGGGACGCCCGGCCCGGCGGTGACGGCGGCGCAGAAGCCGGGCAGCGCCTCGTTGGGCATGGACCCGCCCCCCACCTGACCGGCGCAGGGGAGGACGGACACTGTATAGTCCGGCCCCAGGGCCGCGCTCAGCCCGGCGGCCAGCCCCTCAGCCCGGCCGCGCAGGTCCTCGGGCCGGGCGCCCAGCATGGACAGCACGGGCAGGGCCTCTCTTGCGGCTTCCGGGTCCCGGAGGAGGAGGAGCGTGGCCTCCAGGGCGGCCAGAGACAGCTTGTCGATGCGCACCACCCGGGCCAGGGGATGGCGCTTCATGGCGTCGATGTACCGCTTTTTCCCCAGCACCACGCCCGCCTGGGGACCGCCCAGCAGCTTGTCCCCGGAGAAACACACCACGTCGGCCCCGTCGGCCAGGGCCGCCGCCGCGCTGGGAGCGGCGGGGAGGGCGGGCAGGGCGGCGGGGGAGAGGACGCAGCTGCCCAGGTCGCACAGCAGGGGCACGCCGTGGGCCGCCGCCAGCCCGGCGAGCTGGGACAGAGGGGTGTCCTCGGTGAAGCCCACAATCTGGTAATTGCTGGTGTGGACCTTCAGCAGGGCCTGGGCCTCCTGGGAGAGCAGGGCGCGCTCATAGTCGGCCCGGCGGGTCTTGTTGGTGGTGCCCACCTCCCGGAGAACCGCGCCGCTTGCCTCCATGATCTCAGGCACCCGGAAGGCGCCGCCAATCTCCACCAGCTCCCCCCTGGACACGGCCACCCCTTTGCCCGCCGCCAGGGCGGAGAGCATGAGGAACACGGCGGCGGCGTTGTTGTTCACCGCCATGGCCGCCTCCGACCCGGTGAGGGAGCAGAGCAGGGCCTCCACGTGGCTGTGGCGGCTGCCCCGGCAGGCTCTGTCCAGGTCGTACTCCAGATTGGAGTAGCCCTCCGCCGCCGCCCGGACTGCCTCTGCCGCCTGGGGGGCCAGGGGCGCCCGGCCCAGATTGGTGTGGAGCACCACGCCGGTGGCGTTGATAACCTTCCGCAGGCCCGGACGGCACAGGGCCCGGGCCGCGGAGGCAATTTCACCGGCCAGGGCGTCCACAGGCGGCACAGCCGCCCCGGCCAGAACGGTCCGGCGCACCTCCTCCAGGGTGTCCCGGGCGGCCTGGCGGATGAGGCCGTAGGGGATCGTCTCACGGGCGGAGACCAGGGTGGGATGGGACAGCAGAACGTCCATTTTGGGCAGGGCGCGGAGCGGATTTTCACACATGGACAGCACCTCCGGGGAAAATTTCTCACAGGGCCGGTTCAGCAGGTACCATTATAGCACAGATGCCTCCCCGATGGGCCAGGATTTGTCCTCGTCCAGCAGGGCGAGGGGGGAGGTGTTCAGGGCGGCGGCCAGGGCCATGAGTTCAAAATCGGCCACCACCCGGCTGCCGGTTTCGATCCGGCTCACCGCCTTCTGCTCCAGGGCCAGCCCCGCCACCTGGAGCCGGGCGGCCAGCTGCTCCTGGGACAGGCCCAGGTCCACCCGCAGGCGGCGGACCTGACGGCCGCAGAGATTGGCCTTTCCGCGGTATCGGTACAGCTTCATTGTCGTCCTCCAATATGCCAAAGATGGATAATTTCCTTGACAGTATCACGGAGTCGAACTATAATTATTCCAAAGATGACTAAAATGGAAAATAAGAAGAAGTGGACAATTGAGGGAAAACATAGTAAACTAAATTTGCAGTACCCAAAACCCGGGAAAAAAGGAGGAACACCCATGAAGAAACTGGCAACCCTATTGGCAGTGCTTCTGCTGATCTCCTGCGCGCCCGCCTCGGCTGCGGAGACGGTGCTCACCGGAGCGGAGGCCTACCAGCAGTACGGCCCCTGGTACACCTGGACCCAGGAGCAGAAGGACACGGCGACGGCGGAATGGAGCGAGGACCTCTGGTATGACTACTGGGACGCCTATTTCGTCCAGAGCGGCACGGAGGAAGAGCAGTACTACACCGACATGGAGGAGTGGGATCAGGCCTTCTACGGCGATGCGTGGGAGGAGGAGTGGGAGCAGTATCTTCAGAGTGTGAAGGAAGCCCTGGGCATGCCCTACCCCGACGGCATCAACGTGTCGGTCAACGGGGAATGGCTGGACCTGGACGGGCTGGAGCCCTGGGGCCTGAACGGCCGCACCATGGTGCCGGTGCGCCCCTTCCTGGAGGCGCTGGGGGCCAAGGTGGACTACGCGGACAACGTGGTCACCGCCGTGCTGCCCGACGGGGTCACCCTGGAGCTGACCGGGGGGAGCACCACCATGACCCGGGTGTCCGGGGATAAGATTGACAAGATTGAGATGGACGTGCCCCTGACGGCAGTGGCCAACCGGACCTACATCCCCGCCCGCTTTGCCGGCGAGGCGGTGGGCATGGCCGTGGCGTGGGACGGGGACTATCAGGCGGCCCACTTCACCGACTGGGACAGCATTGAGGCGCAAATTGACCAGAACTTCGCCACGCTTAACACCCTGCTGTCCATAGGGCAGGGGCAGAGCGACCCGGAGCAGACCTACCGGGTGAAGGAGCTGGTGTCCGGGTCCATGACCCTCTACGGCGCGACCGAGGCGGAAAGCGGCACCGCCGCCATATCCCTGACTGTGGACGGCCTGGTCCGGGGCGGGCAGGCGGATCTGGACATGAAGCTGGATCTGGACCTGGGAGACCTGAAGGGGATGGTCACCGCCAGTATGCTGGAGGAAGAAGCGGCGGCGCTGGACCTGCTGTCCGACTTTGAGATGGAGATGCGGGGCGACCTGGACCAGGGAACCCTCTACATGACCGGAAACAAGCTGGGGGACATCCCCGGCAGCACCGTGGGCAGCGGCGAGTGGGTGGCTCTGCCCCTGGTCGAAGGCGGGGAGGCCCTGCCGGAGGAGGCACAGACGCAGGCCCTCACGGTGGGCAGCATGCTGACCGCCGCGCTGAAGGAGAGCGGCGTCAGTGGGACCGGAATGCCCCCCTGCGTCAGCGCCCTGGACACGGCGGAGCTGCTGGCCCTCATCCTGGGGGATGACTGCTTCACCGTCTCCACCGCCGGAAGCACCACCACCTACACCCTGAAGGTGGATACCCTTGCTCTGACGGACAAGGTTTCCGCCCTGGCGGAGGAGAAGGGGACCCTGGATCTCTACCTGCTGCAGAGCTACCTGAACAACGAACTGAAGGTGGACTGCACCGGCGCCTTCCAGGTGCGGGACAACCAGCTGGTGGATATGGAGCTGGATATGACAGTAAAGGTGCCCGCCCTTATCACGGGCAGTACACCCATGGACATCAGCTTCTCCGCCAGCGGGGACAGCACCGAGATGGTGTGCACCCTGACCGCCGGGATCGGCTACGGCGGAAAGCTGGAGATGAAGGCGGAGGCCTCTGTGGAAGAGACCAGCGACATGCCCGTCACCACGCCGCCTGAGGGCGCGGTGGTCCGAACCGCCGATGCGCTGGGCGCCGGCACGGAGTATTCCGGCGGGCTGGACAGCCTGCCCGGTATTGTCCGATAACACAAAAAAATCCACCTTCCTCCCTGGGAAGGTGGATTTTTTGCATTCAGGGGATGAGCCAGAAGCCCACGGCGCCGCAGGCCGCGCCCAGAACGGCCCCGGAGAGCACGTCCCGGGGGAAGTGGACGCCGCCGATGACCCGGATGAGGGCGATGAGCACCCCCACGGCCAGAAACACCCCGCCCAGAGGGGGGCACACCCACCAGAAGGCCATGTCGATGACAAAGACCGAGAACACGTGGCGGCTGGGGAAGGAGTTGCCCCTGGTGTCCTTGGGGATGAGGGGGACAATGTCCAGCACCTCATAGGGCCGGGGGGCGTTGCACCACTTGCGGAACAGGGTCAGGGCCGCGAAGGACACCCCCGGCGCAATCACCGCCCGCAGCAGCCGCGGGTCCCGGGTGAGCAGCAGAAAGAGGAGCAGGGCGGGGTAGGCGATGTAGACCGACAATGTGAGCAGCCTGTTCAACACCCGGATGGCCCCGGCATAGGGGCGGAAGGGGGCGGACAGGCGGGCGTAGAGCGATGCTGTCATGGTCAACCTCCTGGAAAATGGGATGCAGACGAAACCGCACCCGCCCGGCGGGCGGGTGCGGACAGACTGTCGAAAAAGGTGCGAAGCACCTTTTTCGAGGAAGGCTGCATGGCGGGAGGGACTCGATTTTTGGCAAAATTGCCGCCCCTCCCGCCATGAGAAGTGTCATTTCCGAGGCGCATGTCCCCGGAAACGACAGATTTTAATTTCATTCCTGGGGCTGCGGCCCCAGGAACTCTGCAAGGCTTCCTTCCCTGGGAGCTTTTTTTGACACGCCGACCCCATCCGCCCGGCGGGCGGGTGCGGAGAGGGGGAGGGCCGGCGTCAGGGCAGGTCGGCGTCGATGAGGATGTTGTCCGTGCCGTGCTCCTCAAATTCGGCCATATAGCCGTCAATGCGGCGGTTGAGCTCCTCGTAGTTGGTCTCGTCGATGGGGGGATCGTCCATGTCCCGGCGGGCCAGGTCCTCGGCGAGAATCTCAAAAAACACGTTGTTTTCGTACTCCATAATGGCCTCGTGTATGCCGCCGTCCACAAAGGCCCGAGAGGGCACCACCTCGCCCTGCCAGAGCTCGGCCAGGCTGGGCATCCCCTCCTCCGCCGCCTTGGAGAAGAGCAGGCTCTCCACCTCGTCATAGTCGGCAAAACGGTCGTCGCCCCGGGTGGAATTGAGGATCCAGTTCCCGATATAGACCATATCAAGCAGCCGGCGGTACTGCTTTTTTGTCAGTTCCAGCTTCATGCGCGAAACCTCCTCGCTGTCGTGACATGGCGGAGCATGGGCCGGGCCGCTCCGCTTGCACATATTATATTAACAAGATAGGGAAAAGTCAAACCTGGCGGGGAAAGAAATCCGGTGAAATTTCCCCTTGTGTTCCGCCGTGGTTTCGCATATATTATATAGGATAAGCGGCAGGCGGAGCAATTCCGCCCCGCAATTGTTTTGCCTGGAGGTTGTTGCTGTGGACCGTCGGCCAATCGGCGTGTTTGACTCGGGTATGGGCGGCCTGACCGCCGTCCGGGAGCTGATCCATCTGATGCCGGAGGAGGACATCGTATACTTCGGCGACACCGGCCGGGTGCCCTACGGCAGCCGCTCCCGGGATACCATTATCAAGTACGCCCGGCAGGACGTGGCCTTTCTCAAGACCTTTGACCTGAAGGCCGTTGTCATCGCCTGCGGCACCGTGTCCACCACCGCGCTGGAGGTGCTGGAGCAGGAGAACCCCATCCCGGTGCTGGGCGTGGTGCGCCCTGCGGTGGCCGAGGCCGCGGCCGCCACCCGCAGCGGGAAAATCGGTCTCATCGGCACCCAGGCCACCATCCGCACCGGGGCCTATGAGAAGTACATCGCCAAGCTGCTGCCCGGCGCCCAGGTCACCGCCCGGGCCTGCCCCCTCTTTGTGCCCCTGGTGGAGAACGGCCGCTTCCGCCCCGGCGACAGGGTGGCCGAGATGGTGGCCGAGGAGTATCTCGCCCCCCTGAAGGAGGCCGGGGTGGACACACTGGTGCTGGGCTGCACCCACTACCCCCTCCTGTCCCAGGTCATCGGAAACTTTATGGGCCCCGGCGTGACGCTCATCAACACCGGCGCGGCCTGCGCCCGGCAGGTGGCCGCCATGCTGGCCAGGCGGGACGGCCTCAACAGCCCGGACCATGCGGGCGAGCGCCGCTACTTCGCCAGCGACAGCGCCGCCGACTTCGCCGCCCTGGCCTCCATCTTCCTGGGCCGGGACATCACCGGCGCGGTGGAGCAGGTGGACATTACAAAATATTGAGCGGAAACCGGCGGCAGTCCTTTACTTTTCCCCGGATTTGGGATATAATACCTTGCATTTTGGTTCACATCAGAGGTCGAGAGAATGGATAAGAGCGTCATTATTTCCATCAAGGGCAGGCAGTCCTACGAAAACGTGGAGGACGAGACCATCGAGCTGGTCACCGAGGGCCTGCTGGCCAAGGAGGGCGAGGGGGCCTACACCCTCAGCTATCAGGAGAGCGAGCTCACCGGCCTGGAGGGCACCCTGACCACCTTCCAGATTGAGGACGGCCGCATCACCCTCATGCGCCACGGGGAGGTCAACTCCCAGATGGTGTTCGAGGAGGGCCGCCGCCACCTGTCCATGTACAACACCCCCTACGGGGCACTGGCCGTGGGCATCAAGACCCACCGCATGGACTGCCGCATGGATGACCACGGCGGCAGCATTGAGATCAACTACGCCATTGAGATTGAGCACGCTGTGGCGGGGCAGAACCTGTTCCAGATTCAGGTCCGGGAGAAGCCCCCTGTGCTGATGCAGTAAGTTCACGGGCGGCGGACGCCGCCCTTTACCAGATATTGATGAGGTGATTTGAGATGTCCAACATGATCCAGTCCGCCAAGGACCAGGTGGCGTCCCTGACCCAGGCGGCCTATGAGAAGGCCGCCGCCGAGGGCCTCCTGCCCGCCGGCGCCCAGGTAAAGGCCACCATCGAGATTCCCAAGGACGTGTCCCACGGGGACTACGCCTCCTCCTTCGCCATGGCGGGGGCCAAGGCCCTCCACATGGCCCCCAGAGCCATCGCCCAGATTATCCTGGACCACCTGGAGCTGGAGGGGACCTATTTCCAGAGCGCCGAGATCGCCGGCCCCGGCTTCCTCAACTTCCGCCTGGGTAGCCGCTGGTACGGTGAGGTCATCGCGGACATCGAGCGGGAGGGCATGACCTACGGCTCCGTGGACGAGGGTCACGGCGAGAAGGTCATGGTGGAGTTCGTCTCCGCCAACCCCACCGGCCCCATGCACATCGGCAACGCCCGGGGCGGCGTGCTGGGCGACAGCCTGGCCAGCGTGCTGGAGCGGGCCGGCTACGACGTGTGGCGTGAGTTCTACGTCAACGACGCCGGCAACCAGATCCACAAGTTCGCCGTGTCCATCGACGCCCGGTACCGCCAGCTCATCCTGGGTGAGGAGAACGTGCCCTTCCCCGAGGACTGCTATCAGGGCGACGACATCAAGGAGCTGGCCGCCGCTTTCCGCGCCGAGCACGGCGACAGCTGGGTAGACAAGAGCGAGGAGGAGCGCCAGGAGGCCATGGCCAACTTCGGCCTCAAGCGCAACATCCCCAAGATGCAGGAGGATCTGCGCCGGTACAAGATTGAGTACAACGAGTGGTTCCTGGAGTCCACCCTCCACAACAGCGGCTATGTGGCCGAGACCGTGGGCATGCTCAGCGACAAGGGCTGGACCTATGAGAAGGACGGCGCCCTGTGGCTCAACACCACCGAGCTGCTCAAGGAGAAGTATATGCGGGAGGGTAAGACCCGTGAGCAGGTGGACAAGCTGGACCTGAAGGACGACGTGCTCCGCCGTGCCAACGGGTTCTACACCTACTTCGCCGCCGACATCGCCTACCACCGCAACAAGCTGGAGAAGCGGGGCTTCCAGACCGCCATCAACATCTGGGGCGCCGATCACCACGGCCACGTGGCCCGTCTCCAGGCAGCCCTGGACGGCCTGGGCCTGGACGGCTCCCACCGCCTGGTGGTGGTGCTCATGCAGCTGGTGAACCTGCTCCAGGACGGCAAGCCCGTCCGGATGAGCAAGCGCTCCGGCAAGGCCATCGCCCTGCGGGACCTGCTGGACGAGGTGAGCGTGGACGCCTGCCGCTACTTCTTCAACTCCCGTTCCTTCACCAGCCCCCTGGACTTCGACCTGGACCTGGCTGTCAAGGAGGACTCCGACAACCCGGTGTACTATGTCCAGTACGCCCACGCCCGTATCTGCTCCCTGGTGGCCCGCATGAAGGAGGAGGGGGCCGGCGTGTCCGCTGCCTCCGCCATTGACGCCTCTGTGTTCTCCACCCCTGAGGAGCTGGCCCTGGTCAAGACCCTGTCCCTCTTCCCCGAGGAGATCCGTCTGGCCAGCCGGGATTATGATCCCTCCCACATCAACCGCTACCTGCTCACCCTGGCCGGCGACTTCCACCGGTTCTACAACGCCTGCCGCATCAAGGGCGAGGAGGAGCACGTGCTGGCCGCCCGGCTCAAGCTGGCGGATACCGTCCGCTCCGTGCTGGCCAACGGCATGGCCCTCATCGGCGTCACCGCCCCGGAGAAGATGTAATCACAGCTTACAACAGTCCCCCGCTCATCCGAGCAGGGGACTCAGGCTGTCGAAAAAGTGGCTTCCACCACTTTTTCGAGGGAGCTTCATGAAATTTTCCCCTCGATTTCTGAGGAAATTGTCGGGAAAAATTTCATGCAAAGTGTCATTTCCGTGGCGCATGTCCCCGGAAATGACGGATTTTCATTTCATTCCGTCATCTGCGGATGATGGAACTCTGCGAGGCTTCCCCTTCCGGGAGGTTTTTTGACGCGCTGAACAGTCCCCCGCTCATCCGAGCGGGGGACTGTTTTGCTACTCGCACTCCACCTGGGTGTAGGTCTCCGGGCCGCAGGAATCGCGGTCCTCCTCCGCCGGCGGGAAAAGGGCCAGGGACGCCCCGAAGAACAGCGCCGCCAGAATTGCCACAGCCTGCACCTTGTTCTCCTTCAGCAGATGGCCGTGCTCCTCCCACAGGGGGAGCTTGAGGTGTTCCCCCAGCTTCTCCGCGCCGTAGCAAATGATCAGGGCAATGACCGCGCAGCACGCGAGCCGTACCGCCGTGTCCCGCCTGTTCTCCTTCTGCTCCATCGCCGCCGCCTCCTTCCGCGCCTGTACTGCCATTATATGCGCGCCGGCGGCGTGCATGTGAAAAAGACCGGCGCACATTCTGTTTGACCGGTGCTCTGTGCCATGCTATAATCTAAGCTGGTTAAATTGGCGTATTGTGCCGGAACTCCGGCACAGTGTTACCTGTCCGCAGCTGGACTGTATTTTTACCTTCCCTGACATCGAAAAAAGGGAACATGAAGAAAGGAAGGATTCCATGGAACCCAAAGAGATCCGGGAACTGGCGATTACCGCCACCAAGGGCCGGCTTTTGGGCCTGTCGGCCATCCACCGCGCCGCCTCCGGCCACACCGGCGGCTCCCTGTCCGTGATGGACATTCTCACCGTCCTCTACTTCCATGAGATGAAGGTGAACCCCGACCAGCCCAGGGACCCTGATCGGGACCGCCTGGTGATGAGCAAGGGCCACTGCACCCCCGCCCTGTACGCGGCGCTGGCCCTGCGGGGATTCTTCCCTGTGGAGGACATGCAGCTCTTCCGCAGCATTGACGGCCACTACTCCGGCCACCCCGACATGGTCCATGTGAAGGGCGTGGACATGTCCACCGGCTCTCTGGGCCAGGGCATCTCCGCCGCCGTGGGCATGGCTCTGGCGGGCAAGATTGATAAGAAGGACTACCGGGTCTACGCCATTCTGGGCGACGGCGAGCTGGACGAGGGCCAGGTGTGGGAGGCCGCCATGTCGGCCGACAAGTATCACCTGGACAACCTGTGCGCCGTGGTGGACTACAACAAGATGCAGATCGACGGCACCACCGACGACGTGATGCCCCTGGGCGATCTGGCCGCCAAGTGGACCGCCTTCGGCTGGAACGTCATCGAGGCGGACGGCCACGACTACGCCGCCCTGGCCGGCGCCTTTGACCAGGCCAGGACCGTGAAGGGCAGGCCCACCGTGGTCCTGGCCCACACCATCAAGGGCAAGGGCGTGTCCTTCATGGAGGGCGTCTACACCTGGCACGGCAAGGCCCCCAACGACGAGCAGTACGCCCAGGCCAAGGGCGAGCTGGAAGCACATCTCAGGCAGCTGGAAGAGGAGGGGAAGTAAGATGGCAGGAAGCATTGCGACGCGCGCCGCCTACGGCGCGGCTCTGGTTGAGCTGGCCAAGACCCACCCGGAGCTGCTGGTTCTGGACGCGGATCTGTCCCAGGCCGTCAACACCGGCAAGTTCGCCCAGGCGTACCCGGACCGGCACTTTGACATGGGCATTGCCGAGGGCAATATGACCAGCGTGGCCGCCGGACTGGCCGCCTGCGGCAAGCACCCCTTTATCAACACCTTCGCCGTGTTTGCCACCGGCCGGGCCTGGGAGCAGGTGCGCAACTCCATCGCCTATCCCGGCCTGCCCGTCACCGTGGTGGGCTCTCACGGCGGCCTCTCCGTGGGCGAGGACGGCGCCACCCACCAGTGCAACGAGGACCTGAACAACATGCGGGTCCTCCCGGGCATGACCGTGGTGGTGCCCTGCGACGGCCACGAGATGACCCTGGCCACCGAGGCCCTGCTCAACCTGAACGGCCCCTCCTACCTGCGTCTGGGCCGCATGGCCGTGGACAACGTGACCGACGAGATGCCCGGCTACAAGTTCGAGCTGGGCAAGGGCGTCACCATGCGCTCCGGCGGCGACGTGACCGTCATTGCCTGCGGACTTATGGTCCAGGAGGCCCTCAAGGCCGCCGACATCATGGCCGCCGAGGGCGTCTCCGTCCGGGTGATTGACATGCACACCATCAAGCCTCTGGACGAGGCGCTGGTGCTCCAGGCCGCCAGAGAGACCGGCGCCATCGTCACCAGCGAGGAGCACAGCATCGTCGGCGGACTGGGCGCCGCCGTGTGCGAGTACCTGTCCCAGGCCTGCCCCGTGCCCGTGGTGCGCCACGGCGTGGAGGACTGCTTCGGCCGCTCCGGTCCCGCCAAGAAGGTGCTGGCAGCCTACGGCCTCACCGCCGAGGTCATGGCGGAGAAGGCCGAGCGCGCGATAGCGCTGAAAAAGAAGTAAGTCGTTAAATTATCTACAAGCTTGGCGCCGATTTGCACAGTTATTGTGCAATCAGTTGAAAATTCGTTGAAATTTTCATAGCTTTTAATAATTGAATTTACACTGCCTGAGGGACTAAAATAAAGTAGTCCAATATGTACACAGTGGGCAGAGAAGGGAAAGGCATGTGCGGACACGGGGCTATACCCGGAGTCCGCACTGCTTATTTTTACGCCGCAGCCGGGGGAGCATGCGCGGGTGAAAGGATGATGACGGGTGAAGTACATAATGGCGCTCGACCAGGGCACCACCAGCTCACGCTGCCTGATATTCGATTACAGCGGGCGCATATGCTCGCTCGCGCAGAAGGAGTTCACGCAGTACTATCCGCAGCCCGGCTGGGTCGAGCACGACCCGGAGGAGATATGGGACACCACGCTCGAGGTGGCCCGCACAGCCATGCTGAAAATGAAGGTTCCGGCGCGGGACATAGCCGCGATAGGCATCACGAACCAGCGCGAGACCACCGTGGTTTGGGACAGAAACACCGGCGAGCCGGTCTGCAACGCCATAGTTTGGCAGTGCCGCCGCACCAGCGGAATGGTGGACGAGCTCGTCGATGCCGGATACTCCGACTTGATACGCTCCAAGACCGGCCTCATACCCGACGCCTACTTTTCGGGTACCAAGCTGCGCTGGATACTCGATAACGTCCCGGGCGCGCGCGAGCGGGCCGAGGCGGGGGAGCTGCTGTTCGGCACGGTGGACGCCTG
>CAJFTA010000059.1 GCA_904419835.1 uncultured Pseudoflavonifractor sp.
TTTCGAGGCGCATGTCCCCGAAAATGACGGATTTTCATTTGATTCCGTCATCTGCGGATGACGGAACTCTGCGAGGCTTCCTCTTCTGGGAGGTTTTTCAACACGCTGAAACCCCCGAAAAAACATGTCAAACCCGGACACAAAGCGTGAAAAATATGATAAAGTAAGAATCATCCGCTTAACAGCCCGCGCCCTCGCCGAGGACGGACAGGTTATCCCCGGCCTGTGGTCACGCTTTTATGCATGACCACAGGCCGG
The DNA here is from genome assembly GCA_904419835.1 of uncultured Pseudoflavonifractor sp. Classification (GTDB taxonomy): domain Bacteria; phylum Bacillota; class Clostridia; order Oscillospirales; family Oscillospiraceae; genus Pseudoflavonifractor. Next base: position 259 of record CAJFTA010000059.1, read on the forward strand.
GCTTCATTTTTTGTTCCAAAGCGAAAAATATTTGTTTGAAAAAAAGGTACCCAAACAGGCGAACATGTGTTAGAGTATTAAGGTATTTGTGTGAAAGGAGGAACCGGCCGTGGAACACATTGCCCATGCGGCCCCTGTGGTCAAGTGGGTGGGGGGCAAGCGGCAGCTGCTGCCCCAGATCCTCCCCCTGATCCCCAAGCGGATGTCCGCCTACTGCGAGCCCTTTCTGGGCGGCGGCGCGGTTCTCTTTGCCCTCCAGCCCAGGCGGGCCCTGGTCAACGACCTGAACCAGGATCTGATTACCGTCTATCGGGTCATCAAGGAGAACGCCGACGCCCTTATTGAGCATCTGTCCCGCCACGAGAACACCCCGGAGTATTTCTACCGCATCCGGGATCTGGACCGGGACCGGGAGGCCTACGCCGCCCTGTCCGACGTGGAGAAGGCCTCCCGGCTGCTCTATCTCAACAAGACCTGTTACAACGGCCTCTTCCGGGTCAACGCCTCGGGGGCCTTCAACTCCCCCTACGGCCACTACCGCCGGCCCAATATCGTCAACGAGCAGACCATCCGGGGGGTAAGCCGATACTTCAACTCCTGCGACATCACCTTTTTCAGCGAGGACTTTGCCGCTGTGCTGGACCGGGTGCCCAGGGGAGGCTTTGTGTATCTGGACCCGCCCTACGACCCTGTGTCGGACACGGCCAGCTTCACCGGTTACAACAGGGGCGGCTTCGGCCGGGAGGAGCAGGTGCGGCTCAAGGCGTGCTGCGACGCCCTCACCGCCCGGGGCGTAAAGTTCCTGCTCTCCAATTCCGCCACCCCTTTCATCCGCGAGCTGTACAGCTCCTACCATGTCTCCATCGTCCAGGCCCGGCGGGCGGTCAACTCGGTGGCCAGCCGCCGGGGCGCCATCGATGAGGTGCTGGTGCGCAACTATGGGACTTAACGACAGCGCCTGGGAGGCCCTCTTTCAGAAGTACGACATCCTCAGCCGCATTGCGGCGGAGGGACAGTTTTTTATCTCCGCCAATCAGATCAAGGCCTTCCGGGAGCCCCGGCTTATGACCAAATTCGACCACCGGGTAAACCTGCCCGCCCTGTTTGCGGACAACGGCCTGGCCATCCTTCCGGTGACCCGGGGGGACTATGTCATCGCCCCCTTTGCCGCCTACCACGATTTTGAGCCGCCCCAGGGTGCGCCCAGGCGGGTGCGGCTCCCGGTGGGGCTCCAGAGCCTGGCCCCCAGGTTTCTGGTCAGCGAGGCCATCGCCCTCAACTGCGCGGCGGCCTGCGGGATTCTGGAGGACTTTCTGGAGGACCAGGCCGTGGTGCCCACGGTCAGCGGCCGCATGGGCTCGGGCCGGTTCTCCTTCTCCATCGACGTGCCCGGCGGAGCGCGCCGGGTGGAGGTGAACAACGCCCAGATTGAGATTGACGCCGCCTGCGAGGGCCGCCGCTTTCTCTCCCTCTTTGAGGCCAAGCGGGACCTGGCCGACGACTTTCTGGTCCGCCAGCTCTACTACCCCTACCGGGTGTGGGCGGAGCGGGTGACCAAGCCGGTGAAGAGCGTGTTCCTGGTGTTCACCAACGGCGTGTTCCACCTGTACGAGTACCGGTTTGAGCAGCCCGACCGGTACTGCTCCCTCCGCCTGGTGAAGCAGCGCAGCTACACCCTGGCCACCGGCATCACCCGCTCGGACATCGGCCAGCTGCTCACCGCCGCCCCCCTCCTGCCCGAGCCGGAGATCTCCTTCCCCCAGGCCAACAGCATGGCCCGGGTGGTCAACCTGGCCGAGCTGCTCTCCGGGCGGGACATGACCCGGGATGAGATCACCGCCGAGTACGGCTTTGACGCCCGGCAGACCAACTACTACACCGACGCGGGCCGCTACCTGGGCCTGATGGAGAAGGATCGGCAGGACGGCGCGGTGCGCTTCCGCCTGACGCCCCTGGGGCGGCGCATCCTCTCCATGGACCTGCGGGAGCGGCAGCTGGCCCTGGCCGGGCAGATCCTGGGCCACCGGCCCTTCCGGGAGGCCATGGGCCTGTGCCTGCGCAGCGGAGAGATGCCCCCCGCCGGCGCGGTGGTGGAGATTATGAAGGCCTCCGGCCTCTACCATGTGGCATCGGAGAGCACCTACTTCCGCCGGGCCTCCACCGTGACGGGCTGGCTCAACTGGATTCTGGACCTGGCAGAGTGATTCATCAGGCGCTCCGGAGCCCGGATCCGGGGCGTTTTTCTGTTTTTCGCCCCGCCGGGGTGTTTCTGTTTTTCGCCCCGCCGGGGGCTGTTGCAATCCCTGAGCCGTTGAGGTAAAATATAGTGTTAAATTCGCAGGATTACTTTCCCCGTCAAGGAGGTTATTTGTATGCGGGACGGATTTATCAAAGTCGCGGCGGGCACGCCCCAAATCAAGGTTGCCGACTGCCGCCACAATGCGGAGGCCTGCTTCACCCTGATGCGGGAGGCGGCCAAACAGGGGGTCAAGGTTCTGGCGCTGCCTGAGCTGTGCCTCACCGGATACACCTGCGGGGACCTGTTTCTCCAGGACACCCTGCTCCGGGGCGCGGAGGAGGCCCTGGCCACCGTGCTGGAGGCCACCCGGAATCTGGACATGGTCACCGCTCTGGGCCTGCCGGTGCGGTGCAAATGGGACAACAAACTGTATAACTGCGCGGCAGTAATACACAGGGGAGAGATTTTGGGCCTGGTGCCCAAGACCTCCCTACCCAATTACGGCGAATTTTATGAGGGCAGATGGTTTGCCTCCGGCGAGGGTGTGGAGTTCTATATCCCGCTGTGCGGCCAGGATGTGGACCTGTGCGCCCGTCAGCTCTTCGGCTGCACGACCATGCCCAACCTGGTCATCGGCGTGGAGATCTGCGAGGACCTGTGGGGCACCCAGCCCCCCTCCGGCCTTCTGGCCGCCGCAGGAGCCACAGTAATGCTCAACCTGTCCGCCTCCGACGAGGTGGTGGGCAAGGCGGAGTACCGCCGTGCCCTGGTCACCGGCCAGTCCGCCCGGCTGGTGTGCGGCTATGTGTACGCCGACGCCGGCGAGGGCGAGTCCACCACCGATATGGTCTTTTCCGGCCACAACCTCATTGCGGAAAACGGCGCCCTGCTGGCGGAGCGGCGCTTTGCCTGCGGCCTGACCATCAGTGAGATTGACGTGGACCGGCTGGTGTACGAGCGCCGCCGGATGAACACCTATGCCGCCTCCAAGGAGGCCATGGAGATTGGCCGCGTCAACTTTGACCTGGAACGGGAGGAGACCCGTCTCACCCGCCGCTTCTCCCCCACCCCCTTTGTGCCCGAGGACAGCACGGACCGGGCCGAGCGCTGCGACGAGATCCTGAAGATCGCCGCTCTGGGCCTGAAGCGGCGGCTGGAGCACACCCACGCCGCCGCCGCGGTGGTGGGCCTGTCCGGCGGGCTGGACTCCACCCTGGCCATTCTCATCGCCGCTGTGGCCATGAAGCTGCTGGACCGGCCCGCGTCGGATATTATCGCGGTGACCATGCCCTGCTTCGGCACCACCGACCGCACCCGGGACAACGCCGTGGAGCTGGCCGGGCGGCTGGGGGCCACCCTGAAGCGCATTGACATCGGCGAGGCGGTAAAGCAGCACTTTCGGGACATCGGCCAGTCCATGGACAACCACGACGTGACCTTTGAAAACGGCCAGGCGCGGGAGCGGACCCAGGTGCTGATGGACATTGCCAACCAGTGCGGCGGCCTGGTGGTGGGCACCGGCGACCTGAGCGAGCTGGCCCTGGGCTGGGCCACCTACAACGGCGACCACATGTCCATGTACGGCGTCAATGCCTCCATCCCCAAGACCCTGGTGCGCCACCTGGTGGCCTTTGTGGCCGGGGACAAGGTGGCGGAGGACCCCCGCCTGTCCCACGTGCTGGAGGACATTCTGGATACCCCCGTGTCCCCCGAGCTGCTTCCCGCCGTGGGCGGCGAGATCGCCCAGCGCACCGAGGATCTGGTGGGGCCCTACGAGCTCCACGACTTTTTCCTCTACTATATTGTCCGCTGGGGCTTCCCGCCCCGGAAGGTGTTCCGTCTGGCGGAACAGGCCCTGGGGGACCGGTACGACCGCTCTGTCATCCTCAAGTGGCTGAAGAACTTCTACCGGCGGTTCTTTGCCCAGCAGTTCAAGCGCTCCTGCCTGCCCGACGGCCCCAAGGTGGGCTCGGTGACCCTGTCGCCCCGCGGCGACTGGCGTATGCCCAGCGACGCTTCGGCGCGGCTCTGGCTGGAGGAGCTGGAAACCCTGAACTAAACGTTCCTCCCCCGCCAGTCGCCCATGGGGCCCCCGCGCGGGCCCAGCACAGCGGGCCGCGTGGGGAGAGGAGACGCAGCGGAGCGAGCGAGCCTTCGCGGCCCCCGCGGAGGCGAGGGATGCGCAGCTTGCGGCGACGAGGCGGATGCCCAGCGACGCTTCCGCGCGGCTCTGGCTGGAGGAGCTGGAAACCCTGAGCTAAAACCATCCCTCCCCCGCCAGTCGCCCATGGGGCGGCGGCTGTAAGAAAAACAAAAAATAGTTTGCACAAACGAATGGAAATCCTTTCCCCAATCGTATTATGGTTGAAACCCCTTGGGGTTATCTTATGATTGCGGAGGGTAAGAAGATGAAAAAGGTATTGATTGGCACGCTGGCTGTGGTACTGGTTCTCACCGCGATGACCGCGGGCGCTCTTGCCGCCGGGCGGGGACATGCCAGCCGCTTTGTGGATGCGGACGGCGACGGTATCTGCGATAACTACGGCGCTGACTGCAAGAGCGTCGGCTGTGGTCTGGGCTTTGTGGACACCGACAATGACGGCGTGTGCGACAACTGCGGCTCCGACTGCCAGGGCTCCGGCTGTGGTCTGGGCTTTGTGGATGCCGATAACGACGGTATCTGCGACAACTGCGGCTCCGACTGCCGGGGCTCCGGCTGCGGTTCCGGCTGGGGCCGTGGCTCCTGTCACGGCGGCGGCCGCCACCACGGAGGCCGGCACAGCTAAACGGTTCAAATGGGGGAGGTCCATGCGCAGCGAGGCGGAGGCACTCCGGGCCATCGACCGGTACGGCGATACGGTCCGGCGCATCTGTCTGGTGCAGCTGAAAAATCACGCGGACACGGAGGACGTGTTTCAGACGGTGTTTCTGAAATATGTCCTCAGCACTGCCGTGTTTGAGAGCGAGGAGCACGAGAAGGCCTGGTTTATCCGGGTCACCCTCAACGCCTGCCGGGACCTGCTGCGTGGCTTTTTCCGCAGCAGGACGGTGTCCATTCACGAACTGCCGGATATCCCCGCCGATGTGCCGGAGGAGCACCGGGAGGTGCTGGAGGCGGTGGCCGCTCTGCCGGGAAAGTACCGGGAGGCGGTGTATCTCCACTACTACGAGGGCTACTCCGCCCCAGAGATTGGCCGCATTCTGGACAAGAACCCCAACACGGTGTACACTCTGCTTACCCGGGCCAGAAAGCTGCTGAAGGACAGGCTGGGAGGTGACGGATATGGAGGATAAGCTGCGCGCCGCCTTTGACAGCGTCCACGCCGAGGCGGAGCTGAAGGAGCGCACCCTGGCCTTTCTGGCCGATGCCGGCGGGGCGTCCCCTGCCCGGCATCGCCCCGCCGCCCGCCTGCGCCGGGCCATCGCGGCCGCCGCTGCCTGTCTGCTTGTGCTGCTGGGAGCCGGCGGATACTACGCCCTGCTTGTGCCGGTGTCCGCCATCAGCGTGGATGTAAACCCTTCCCTGGAGCTGTCCCTCAACCGCCTGGACCGGGTCATCTCGGTGGAGGCCTTCAACCCGGAGGGGGAGGCCCTGGCCAGCACTCTGGACGTGTCCTTCCAGCCCTACACCCAGGCGCTGGAGGAGATTCTCTCCAGCGAAGCCATGTCCACCTATCTGGCAGAGGACAGCGCCGTGTCCATCACCGTCGCCTGTGATAATCCGGACAAGAGCGCCCAGCTGCTCTCCGCCACCCAGGCCTGCGCCCAGGGGTGCAGACGGGTGTACTGCCATGCAGGCAGCAGCGCGGATCTGGAGGGCGCCCACCACGCGGGTATGTCGGTGGGGAAGTACCGGGCTTTTCTGGCGCTCCAGGCGCTGGATCCCTCGGTGACGGCGGAGGAGGCGCAGGCCATGTCCATGCGGGAGATCCGCTCCCGGATTGCCGCCCTCTCCGGCGGCGAGACCGAGACCTCGTCCGGTCAGCAAAGCCAGTCATCCTCCAGCAGTTTGGCCCAACAGCAGGCCGGTTCCGGCCACAATGGCGGCCATGGTAGTCAAAACGGCCGCCACGGCTACGGAAATGGTCGGCACCAGGGGCACGAGTAGGCTGAACATTATTTAGATACCGGAAGAGGTTGAGAGATTTTGAACCGCTATTTGGACCTGTTTTTAACCTTTGCCAAGCTGGGCGCCTGCACCTTCGGCGGCGGCTACGCCATGCTGCCCATCCTCCAGCGTGAGGTGGTGGAAAAGCGGGGCTGGGCCACCGAGGACCAGCTGGCCGACTACTACGCCGTGGGGCAGTGCACCCCCGGCATTATCGCGGTAAATACCGCCACCTTTGTGGGGTACACCCAGGCCGGGTGCCTGGGCGGTACCATCGCCACTTTGGGCGTGGTGTTCCCCTCTATTGTGATCATCTGCATCATTGCCGCCTTTCTCCAGAACTTCGCTGAATTCCCGGTGGTCATCCATGCCTTTGCCGGCATCCGCGCCTGTGTCTGCGCCCTGATCTTCTCCAGCGTCATCAAGCTGGCAAAGGGCTCCGTGGTCAACTGGTGGTCGGCCGTCATCTTCCTGGTTGTGCTGGCGCTGTCCGCCTTCGTGGGGCTGTCCCCGGTGCTGCTGGTTATCCTGTCCGGCGTATGCGGCCTGGCCATCAGCACCTGCATCCGCTACCTGAACCGGGGAAAGGGGGCCGCAAAGTGATATTCCTCCGTCTGTTCTATGAGTTCTTTAAGGTCGGCCTGTTCTCCGTGGGCGGCGGACTGGCCACCCTGCCCTTCCTGCGCCACCTGGGAGATGTGACCGGCTGGTTCTCTGCCGCCGACCTGGCCAACATGGTGGCTGTGTCCGAGTCCACCCCCGGCGCCATGGGCGTCAACATGGCCACCTACGTGGGCTTCACCATGGGCGGACAGTCCGGCCTGCCGTTTGGAAGCATCGTGGGCGCGGTCGTCGCCACCCTGGGCCTGGTGGCCCCCTCCATCCTGGTCATCCTTATCATTGCCAAGTTTCTCCAGAAGTTCCGTCAGAGCGCGGTGGTGGACGGCGTATTCTCCGGCCTGCGGCCCGCCTCCACCGGCCTCATTGCCGCCGCCGGCCTTTCGGTGGCCCAGATCGCCCTGCTCACCGGCGCGGCCTGGACGGGCTGGAACTCCCTCACCGCCGTCATCAACTGGAAGGGCGTGGCGCTGGCCGCCCTGGTCTTTGCCTGCATGCAGGTGAAGGCCCTGAAGAAGCTCCACCCCATCGTGTACATCGCCGCCGCGGCGGTCGTCGGCGTCGTGTTCCGGTTTTAATCCTATACAGGCGAAAACGAATACGGCCCCCTTCCGGCTGGAAGGGGGCCTCAGTCTGTCGAAAAAGTCCTCGGACTTTTTCGACAGACTTCAAAAATGCCGTTACTTTCGCGCCCCGCAGCGGCGCAAAAGTCCTCGCTCCGCTCCCCGGAAGCCTTGCACAGCAAGGCTTCCGGGGCATTTGATTCCACGCGAGGCGGGCGGCTGCCCCCTCGCGCTCCCCCGCCCCGACACAGCCCGATTCTGTTCAACCAAGGTTTTTCGACACGCTGAACTGAGAGAGGTCCCCTTCCGTTGGAAGGGGACCTCTCAACGTTTCTCTTACACCAGCGGGGCGTCGCAGAACGCGCAGCAGTCCACGCCGCCGTTCTTCTTCACCAGCGGGGGCAGATAGTGGTCGGTCTGGGTGATGCAGTTGGGGTTGCTGCACACCGGATGGGTGCCAATCTCCACCGCGCCGGGGCTCATGCGGGGCTGGTTGGCCAGCTCAATGAGGAGGGACATGCGGGCAAACATGCCGTACCGGGCCTGCTCGAAGTAGACCGCCCGGAGGTCGTCGTCCACGTCGATGGCGATCTCGTCCACCCGGGGCAGGGGATGCATCACCAGCAGTTCCTTCCTGGCCCGCTCCAGCTTGCTGCGGGTGAGAATATAGATCCCCTTGTTCCGCTCGTACTCCAGGGGGTCCACAAAGCGCTCCCGCTGGATGCGGGTCATATAGAGCACATCCAGCTGGGGCATAACGGTCTCCAGGCCGGTGACCTCCACAAACCACATGCCGTTCTCCCGCATGAAGGCCCGCATATACTCGGGCACCGCCAGCTCCCGGGGGGAGATGAGGTAGAACTTGATGTCCCGGAACTTGGCCATGGCCTTGATGAGGGAGTGGACGGTGCGGCCGTTCTTCAGATCGCCGCACAATCCCACGGACAGGCCGTCCACGCCGCCGTGGAGGCGGGTAATGGTGGTCAGGTCCGCCATGGTCTGGGTGGGGTGCATGTGTCCGCCGTCTCCGGCGTTGATCACCGGCACGTCGGAGTACAGGGAGGCGGCCTTGGCCGCGCCCTCCCGGGGATTGCGCATTACCACAACGTCGGCATAGCCGGAGACCATCTTGATGGTGTCCTTCAGTGTCTCGCCCTTGGCGGTGGAGGTGGACTTGGGATCGGCAAAGCCGAACACCGAGCCGCCCACCCGAAGCATCGCCGTCTGGAAGGAGAAATTGGTCCGGGTGGAGGGCTCGTAAAAGAGGCTCGCCATCACCTTTCCCCTGCAGGCGTCCATGTAATCGGCTGGGTGGTCGATAATATCGCTGCAGCGCCGGTACAGCGCGTCCCACTCCTCCCGAGGCAAATCACCAAAATCAATCAGATGCCGCATGCCCATCTTCCCCCATTTTATTTTTCGGATTATAATATCACATTTTTCTGCCGCGGACAAGGAGTGTTTTCACTAATTTCCGCGTTTTTTCCCGCCCAGCTCTGTTAAACTCCACCGACCGGCCGGACATTCCGTTTTTTGTCAGAAATTGCCCGCATGTTTTGCGCCGTTCCGCCCATGCTAAAGGCAATTCATATTTCGGAGGTGCTGCGGGCATGGCGGAATGGTTCTGGTACTTTGTGCTGTACAGCTTTGTGGGGTTTGTGTTGGAGGTGCTTTTCGCCCGGGCCACGGGCAATCCCAAGCGGGACCGGAAGTGCCACCTCTTTCTCCCGCTCTGCCCGGTGTACGGCCTGGGGGCTGTGCTCATCCTGCTGCTGCCCCCCGCCGTGCTGTCCAATCCCCTGCTGCTGTTTTTCTGCGGCTCCCTGGCCGCCACCGCCGCCGAGTACGCCATGGCGGTGGTCTACCACTACGCCGCCGGGGTGGATTTCTGGGATTACAGCCACCTGCCCCTCCAGCTTGGGGGCCGGGTGTGCCTCCTCTTCTCCGGGCTGTGGGGCCTGCTGTCCCTGGGCCTTATGGGGCTGATCCAGCCCTGGGCCTCTGTGCTCCTCCCCGCCATTCCCGGCTGGATTACCCTCCCCGCCGCCGTCCTGGTGGCCGCCGACGCCGTCCTCACCTTCCGCGTCCTGCGGCGGACGCGGAGCACCGAGGCGCTGCGCTGGTACCTCCATCTGGGCCATGGGCGGAAGCGGAAGCAGGCCTCCTGACAAAAAGCGCCCCCGCCGGTGAACGGCGGGGGCGCGGAGGCGTATGCGCGGCGTGGTTATTTGGGCTTGGATATCTTTTCAATGATGACAGCCAGCAGGGCGATGATCCCCATGCCGATGGCGGCGTTCAGGGCAACCAGCACCTCCAGCATGCCCGTTCCTGTAAACGCAACGGCGGCCAGCAAAAAGGCCATCCCCAGCCCTATGCTGAACAGAATTTTCCATACGCCCATAGCGCCTCACCCTTTCATTTCAGAGGAATCACTGTTACGTTTTGTATACAACCTCAAAGAACTCTCCGGTTTTTTCTACCTCCGCCACCTCAAAGGTATACAATATCTCGTCCGTGTCACTGCTCCTCACTTCCGCCTTGTAGACCGTATAGTCAAAATCGCCATACACACGAATCTTGGACTGTCTGGTCTGATCTGCCTGGTAGGACCTTATTGCGTCGGGATCACTGGATCCTGCTGCAGAGACATTCATAGAGATGTCACATTTTATCTCGCAAGTGAGACCGAGTTCAAAGCGAATGGGAACTGTCTCATTCTCCGTAAAATAGTATCGGGTAGGGTTGCTCCAAATGGAGCTCTGGGGGTGATAGCCGCAGTCAAAGCGGGAGATTGACCCCGTCTGTATGGATGTCTTGTTCAGATAGGTGCCATCCTCTGCCCGGGACTCGATGCTCTCCAAGGGGACAGGAAGGTTGTAGTCGATGATTTCTCCGGTTTTATCGCGCAAGATGTAGTAGCTGGTACTCCCAGCTTGGACAGCGGCGGGCGCGGTATCAACTGTACAGGACGAAAGTTGCAATGCAGGAACTACAAGCAATGAGACCGCGAGCAGCCTTGCTATCACTCTTTGCCTCATTGTAATTCATCCCTTCTCTTTTCGACTTTTTTGTAAGCGATACTAGTTGCACCGCATGAAATGCCATCCCATCTCGTATCCATTCATTAAGACCAACTCCGCCGCCATCGTTTTACGTTTATATTGTACAATATATCTTTATATTTTAAAATTATTTTTGTTATTTTAGCACATTATTTCATATGAAGTCCATCCCTGCGGCTCAGCCTTCCGGGACAGCGGCGATGGAGTCCACCATCCGCTTAGCCTCCTCCAGGGTAAAGCTGCCGCTGATGGAGCCCTCAATATTGCCGCTCTTCCAGGCCACGGTGCGCCAGTCCCCGTTGGTCATGATGTAGTAGGTGACGCCGTTGTGGAGGTATTCCGTCACCGGCCGGTCGTCCTTCATGTAGACCGTGGTGCGGCCGTCGTCCCCCTCGCCAAGAAGGCTGAGGTGGACTGTGAGGTATTCTCCCTCCCGCACATAGACGGCCTCCAGCTCCACACTGTTCAGCAGCTCGACAGCCTCTGCCTCCTCCAGCGCGAAGCCCTCCGGCACCCAGGCCGGGGCCAGGCCCGCGTCCAGATTATAGTCTTCCAGGGCGCCGGCCAGGCTGTCGTAGCATTGATACTCCGGCTCTATGACCTGGCCGCCGCTGTTCTCCTGCTCGGGCCGCTCCTGCGGCCAGCGGGGGATGGAATCCACCATCCGCTTGATCTCGTCCTGGGTCAGGTCGCCGCTGATATAGCCTGAGACATGTCCCTCCTGCCAGGCGGCCACATGGCCGCTGCCGCAGGTGTAGATCCGGAATTCCACGCCGTTGTGGAGGTAGCACACCGGCTCGCCTGATACGCCTTCAAAGACAGGCGCCGTGACGGCGGCGGCGTCATCCCACCACTCCAGGTGGACGGCCAGGGACTGCTCCTTCTCACGGTTGTCATAGACCGCGTGCACCGTGGTGACCTTGCTGTCATAGCCGCTGCGCCCGGCGCTGATGTCGCACTTCTCGAAGCCGGCAGGCCGCCAGGTGGGGGCCATGCGGGCGTCCAGGTTGTGGACCGTCAGCATGGACTGAATGCTGTTGCCCAGGGGCTCGTAGTCCGCGCTGGGGGCCAGGTACACCCGCTCGCCAGACCGCCGGGTGATGGAGCGTACCAGCGCTCTGGCCGTCTCCGCCGTCAGCTCGCCGGTCAGCTCGGCCTTGAAGTTCTCCCGGCTCCAGAGGACCCGGACCGTGCCGTCCCCCATGTCCATGATATAGTAAGATGTGCCGTCGCAGACGTACTGCTCCGTGTCCCGCTCCCCCGCCGCGGCGTGGGAGACAGATGCGCCGGCCAGATCGTAGCGGACAATCTCCATGGCGTATCCCCTGCCCGCACTGTCCCGCCAGTCCGCCGTAATCAGGGTGGACTGCATCTCCTGAGAGACCTGGGCGCGCTGGGTCAGAGCGCCGAAGCCCTCCGCCTCTCCCGGCGTCCAGTTGGGCGCCAGGGGCGCGGTGATGCCGTTGGCGTCCAGCGCGGCCTGAAGGCTGGCATAGGTCCCGGTCACCGCCGCGCTGCTCTCCGCCACGGCCTCAGAGCCGGGGAACCAGAACTCCTCCCGGCCCCATCTGGCGAAGAATCCCAGCACGTCAATGCCCGCGGCCTGGCAGATCAGCAGGCAGCCTGCGGCCGTTGCCGCCGCCACAGCCGCCACACGGGCGGCAAGCCGGCGTCTCCGGGGCCTGCGCACGGCGGGGAGCACCTTCCATTCGGGCTGCTCCCGCCCGGCGGCACTGTCTCCCCGGATCAGATCCCTGTGCTTCCCGCGGAAGGTCCTCAGCGCCTCCTCCGCGTCAAACTCGGATGCCTCCGGCTCCAGGTCCTCCATGGCAGCCAGGCAGCGATCCACGATCGCGGGGTCAAACGCTTCCTCCTCCATCTCATCCAGATAGTCGGAGAGGGCCTCGAGCCGCTCCTCCGGCTCCATGTCGTCCCACCGATGTTCAGGCATCCTTGTTCACCTCCTCCTTATCGTCCGTAAAACGGACGATAAAAGCGCCATATGGCGCTTTCCGCGCCCCTTTCATAAGGAATATCGCATCACCGCGGCGTTTCGTTACAGGGGGACGGAATTTTTTATCCATTGCGTTCAGCAAGCGGGCAAAATGTACCCATATCGCACGGGTATACTGCGCGCTATTTTTGACTCTTTTCCAGCAGCTCCCGGCACCGTCCTCTGGCCCGGAAGAGCCTGGTGCGGGAGTTGAGCTCAGAGATGCCCAGCCTCCGTGCGATCTCCTCGTGGCTGAGCTCCTCCTCGTAGTAGAGGAGCAGGATCTGCCGCTCCCGGGGCGTCAGCCCTTCCGGCAGGCAGTCCGACAGGGCCTCCTCCTCCCGATGAGGGGCCGCCAGGTCAAAGTCCTGCTCCAGCGGCACCTCCATCCGGTTCCGGGCCGCCCGCAGTTCGGTGAGGATCAGGTGCTGGAGGGTCTTCCACAGCCAGCCCGACGGGTTGGGGTGCTCCGCCACCTGGTCCTGCTTGCGCAGGAGCATCACGAACGCGTCCTCCACCAGCTCCTCGGCAATCTCCATCCGCCTCAGCTGGGCGTAGGCATACCGCACCATTTTGGGCGCGTTGAGCCGGTATAGGTCGGTAAACCACTGGTCCATATTCTGTTGCACCGGCCTCCGCGCCCCCTTTCTCCGGCGGGCCGACCCGCTGATACGGTATATAGAGGTTATTTAATCATAGCAAATTTTCCTGTCCGTTGCAAGCCGCCAGCCGCTGTGAGGGCCGCTCCAACGGCACAGAAAACGGCGGGCCCTGCCTGAACAGAGCCCGCCGCACTGTACTTTTTTCTCGTTTTACTCCAGCACCGCCCCCCGGGCCGCGCTGGTCACCTGCCTGGCGTATCGGGCCAGATAGCCGGTCTTAACCCCACGGGGCAGGCCCCGCGGGGGCCCCGATTGGACTTGCTCGGCGGAAGTGAAT
>CAJFTA010000060.1 GCA_904419835.1 uncultured Pseudoflavonifractor sp.
CTCCTGCCACAGGAACTCCCGGTGGCGCAGGAAGGGGCGGGAGGTCTTCTCCCACCGCAGCACGGAGCACCACTGGTTGTACAGCTTGGGCAGGTCCCGCCAGGAGTGGATGATGTTCTTATAGTGCTCGCAGAACAGGGTCTCGCTGGTGGGACGGATGCAGTAGCGCTCCTCCAGTTTCTCACTGCCGCCGTAGGTCACCCAGGCGCACTCGGGGGCAAAGCCCTCCACGTGGTCCTTCTCCTTCTGGAGCAGGCTCTCGGGGATGAGCATGGGCAGGGACACGTTCTCATGGCCGGTGGCCTTGAACCGGGCGTCCAGCTCCTTCTGAATGTTCTCCCAGATGGCGTAGCCATAGGGGCGGTAGATAAACATGCCCTTGATGGAGGAGTAGTCGATGAGCTCCGCCTTCTTGCACACGTCGGTGTACCACTGGGCGAAGTCCACCTCCATATCGGTGATCTGTTCCACCTGCTTTTTGTCCTGTGCCATATCGGTCTTCAATCCTTTACAGATGTATTTGCGTGTCGGAGTATCGAACATCATTTTATGCACAAACCCCTGAAAAGTCAAGGGCCGAGGGGGGTATAAGACGAAGAAAACTCCATAAACTCTCCCCGAGGTGTTGCGCTGTGACAAGGGTTGGAATCTGGGAGAAGCAGGAGCGGGTGTCCGGGGCGGTGCGCCGCTCCCTGGGCCGGCGGATGGAGGAGATTCAGCTGGTGTCCGGGCGGCATCCGGCGGAGTTCGCCGGGGAGGCGGTGGATCTGCTCTGCATCGGCCCGGATTCGGACGGCTGGGCGGGGGCCAGGTCGGCGGAGTGCGGCGTGCTCCTGCTCCCCGGGGCGGCGGGACCCCTGGCCCGGGGGATGCGCTGCCGCAGCGCCGTCAGCTACGGCACCTCTCCCAGGGATACCCTCACCTTTTCCAGCCTGGAGGGGGACCGGATCTGCCTGGCCCTCCAGCGGGAGCTGGTCAGCCTGGCCGGGCACGTGGTGGAGCGGCAGGAATTTGTGGCGCCCTTTCCGCCCGGAGAGGACCCCATGACCTTTCTGGCCGCCGCCGGGGTGCTCCTGCTGCTGGGGGCGAAGCCGGAGGAAAATTGTCCTTTCGTTCGGGGAATTTTGTGATAAAATAAGGTCTGTTGAACAGCGCACACACAACAGACGAAAACAAATCCACTGCACAGCAGAAGCTCAGGTGAGACACATGCCCAACTACTTTACCCATCTTCAGTTCGGCGGCCGGGTGCTCTCGGCGCTGCCGGAGCCCCTCCGCACCAGGATTGCGGCCCAGCGGGCGGCCTTCGACGTGGGCTGCTACGGCCCCGATCCCCTCTTTTTCTACCACCTGCTCCACGACAATCCGGTGCGGCAGGTGGGACTGCGGATGCACAAGGTATCCGCCCTGCCGGTGTTCCGCCGGCTGGCGCGGATCATCTCCGAGGACCGGCCCGGCGGCGCCGGCTACGCCGCCGGATTCCTCTGCCACTTCGCCCTGGATGCCGGCTGCCACGGCTACATAGAGGCCCGGGCGGCAGGGGGTCAGACCAGCCACCTGCGGATGGAGGGGGAGTACGACCGGCTGCTGATGGAGCGGGCCGGCATCGACCCCCTCCGGCAGACGCCGCTGTCCCGGCCCCGGCTGCGCCCTGAGGAGATGGAGACCATCGCCGGCCTCTACCCCGGCGTGACCGGCAGACAGTTCCGTGAGAGCCTGGCGTCCTACCGGCGGGTTTGCCGTCTCCAGACCCTGGCCTGCCGGGTGGGCCTGAGCGGCGCGGTGGACGCCCTCTCCCTGCGTACGCCCGACAAGCCGGACTTCCGGGGCGCGGTGCTCAGCCGTAGGGCGGCTGGGGAGTGCGCCGTCAGCAGCACGGTGCTGGACAGACTGGTGGATCAGGCGGTGCCCCAGGCTGTGGAGAAGACCGGCGTCCTGTTCCGGGCTGCGGCGGGGGAGGCGGCATTGGACAGCTGGTTTGACCGGGATTTCAGTGGAAGATGAATGTGGAAAACTGGTGGAAAATGTGGAAAACCAACAGCTGAGATGAAAATCAGGAGGAGAGGATGGGAAAAAAGTATACGAGGCTCAAGCTGAAGATGCTCCTGATGGTGGCCCTTGGGGCTGCCGCCGCCGCCGCGCTGGGGCTGTTCCTGCTGGAGGTGGTGGTGGACGGCCTGCTCCAGGACCCCTTTGCACGGGGGTTCGTGTGGGTGGCCCGGGAGGTGTTCGGCCACACCCAGGAGGAGGCCCTGGACCTCTATCAGCAGATTATCCGCAACAACAAGCCCTTTATCCTCAACTGCGCCATGCTGGTGCTCATGCTGGCCGCCTTTTATCTGGCCATGGGCCGGTTTACCCGGTGGCTGGACCAGATTGGCCGGGCCACTAGGCGGATTGTCAACGAGAGCGGGGAGGAGATCAGGCTGCCCCGGGAGCTGGCGCCGGTGGAGGAGGACCTGCGGGCCATCCAGCGCCAGCTCCGCAGCCGGGAGGCGGAGGTCCGGGAAAACGAGGCCCGCAAGCGGGATCTGGTGGCCTTTCTGGCCCACGACTTAAAGACACCCCTCACCTCGGTGGTGGGCTATCTCACCCTCCTGCGGGACAGGCCGGAGATGGACGGCGCACAGCGGGCCAAGTACACCGGTATCGCCCTGGACAAGGCCGAGCGCCTGGAGGAGCTGCTGGGCGAGTTCTTCGACATCACCCGCATGGACCTGGAGGGCGGGGCGGACAGCGGCGGGACCGTCCAGCTGACCATGCTGCTGGAACAGCTGACCGACGAGTTCTACCCCCTCTTTGCGGAAAAGGACCTGAAATGCGACGCCCGGATAGCGCCCAGGCTCACGGTGTCCGGCGATCCGGATAAGCTGGCCCGGGTGTTTGACAACGTGCTGCGCAACGCGGTGAGCTACTCCACGCCGGGCGGCACCGTGGGCATCACCGCCCGGCGCCGGGGCGGGCTGGTGGAGGTGGTCATCAGCAACGAGGGCCTGGAGATCCCCGAGGAGGAGCTGGCCCGGATTTTTGAGAAGTTCTACCGGCTGGACGCCGCCCGATCCACCCGCACCGGCGGTGCGGGGCTGGGCCTGGCCATCGCCAAGGAGATTGTGGAGCTCCACGGCGGCAATATCCGGGCCGAGAGCACGGGAAAGCACACCAGTTTTGTCATCAGCCTGCCCGGGCTGGAGGAGGGGCAGGCCCAGGATGATACATAAGGAGCGTACACTGTGGAACAGATGACAACAGAACATAAGGCGGCGGACTACCTGGCCCGGCAGGGCCTGCGCTGCGTGGACATGCTGGAGCTGCTCCGCCGGGACGGGGGCGCACTGCGCTATGCCGGGCCGGCGGGAGTACTGCTCTGGGACAAGGAGAGCGGCGCATGGTTTCTCAGCGCCCGGAGCGAGGAGGACCTGAGTCGGGCGCTGACCCTGATTCCGCCGGAGGCCCGGCTGGCCGTCTGTCACGAGAGCTGGTATCTGGAGGCCCTGGAGACCCGGCTGGGCCTGAAGGGACAGGCCTTTTTCCAGTCCGTATGGACCGGCGGACCTCCCCCTGAGCTGCCCCCCTTCCGGGGGGAGCTGCGGCGGCTGGGGCAGGAGTGGGCGGAGACGGTGGCCGCGGCTTACGGCCGGACCTTCGGGGACATTGACTATATCCGGGGCGCCATCGACCGGGGGATGCTGGGTCTCTTTGAGGGGGATGTGCTGGCCGGGTTCGTCGGCGTTCACGACGAGGGGAGCCTGGGTATGCTGGAGGTGCTGCCACCATACCGCCGCAGGGGGTACGGCCTGGTGCTCCTGCTGGCCGCCGTAGGGATGGCGGTGCGGGAGGGGCGGTACGCCTATGGACAGGTGGCGGAGCACAACGCCGCCTCCCTGGCCCTCCAGCAGAAGGCGGGGATGACGGTATGTCCCGAAAAAATCTACTGGCTCATGGAGTAATCCATAAAAACGCGGGACCACTGCAAAAGTGGTCCCGCGTTTTCACGTCTGGAATTCAGCCCCGCTGGTCCAGAGGGATAAAGGGCCGGGCGGGGGCCACGGCCTTGTAGGCCGGGCGGATGATCTTGTTGCCGGGGTTGTAGACCTCCTCGATGCGGTGGGCGCACCAGCCCACCACCCGGGCCACGGAGAACAGGGGGGTGTACAGCTCCTGGGGGATGCCCATCATCTTGTACACCAGGCCGGAGTACAGGTCCACGTTGGCGCACACCACCTTCCGCTGGCCGGAGGCGGACAGCACCTCGGGGGTGAGGCGCTCCACCGCCTCGTAGAGCTCGAACTCGTCCAGCATGCCCTTCTTGGCGGCCAGGGACTTGGCGAACTTCTTCAGCAGCACGGCCCGGGGGTCGGACAGGGTGTAGATGGCGTGGCCCATGCCGTAGATGAGACCGGAGCCGTCCCCCGCCTCCCTGCGAAGAATCCGGCCCAGATAGGAACGGATCTCGTCCTCGTCCCGCCAGTCCTTCACGCCGTCCTCAATGTACCCGAACATCTCCATGACCTTCTTGTTGGCGCCGCCGTGGCGGGGCCCCTTCAGGGAGCCGATGGCGGCGGCAATGGAGGAGTAGATGTCCGTGCCCGAGGAGGAGAGCACCCGGCAGGCAAAGGCGGAGTTGTTGCCGCCGCCGTGCTCGGCGTGGAGCACCAGGCACAGGTCCAGCAGCCGGGCCTCCTCCTGAGTGAACTGGTTGTCGTGCCGGACGGAGTAAAGGAAGTTCTCCGCCACCCCCAGCCCCTCCTGGGGCCGGTGGAGGTAGAGGCTCTCGTCGTCGTAGTAGTGCCGCTTGGCGGCGTAGGCGTGGGCGGCGATGGTGGGCAGGCGGGCGATGAGGGCGATGGCCTTGCCCAGCTCGCTCTCCAGGGAGCGGTCCTCGGGCGCGTCGTCATAGGAGTAGAGGGAGAGCACCGAGCGGGCCAGCTTGTTCATCACGTCGGCGCTGGGGGCCCGGAGGATCATGTCCTCGGTGAACATGGGGGGCAGGGGCTGGTGGACCGACAGGGCCCGCTGGAAGAGCTTCAGCTGCTCCCGGGTGGGCAGAGCGCCGAAGAGCAGCAGATAGGCGGTCTCCTCAAAGCCGAAGCGGTTCTCGCTCATAAAGCCGTCCACCAGGTCGCCCAGGTCAATGCCCCGGTAGATGAGCCTGCCCTCCATGGGAAAGCGTTCGCCGTCCTGCACATAGTAGCCCAGCACATTGCCAATCTGGGTGATGCCTGCCAGAACGCCGGTGCCGTCGGCGTTGCGCAGACCGCGCTTCACGTCCCACTTTTCGTAGTAGGCCGGATCAATACGGTTATGCTTCTCAAATTCGCCGCATAGACTCTTAATAAAATCCATGGAGCCGTCCGTGTGGGCCAACTGCATGAGGACTCCTCCTTTGCATCTGTTTGAATATCTCATTTTACTACGAATTTTTATGCAAGTCAACGGCAGAGGGAGAAGCGGAAGGTGAGAGCGGTGCGCGCAAAAGAGGAAAACGGCATGAGACGGGCGGCGGCGGTGGGGCTGGGGCTGCTGGCCCTCTTGTTCCTGCTGCCCCTGCTGTTCCTGGGGGGGAAGGGAGAGGCGGGGGAGGACCCGCAGCCAACCGGCACCCTGCCCCTGGACCGGACGGTGGTGTCCCCGCCGCCGGCAGAGGGGACGGGTGCGGACGAGACCACTTCCATACGGGTTAAGCTGCCCGACGGTACGGTGACCGAGATGTCCATGGCCGACTACCTGTGGCGGGTGGTGGCGGCGGAGATGCCCGCCTCCTTTGAGCCGGAGGCCCTGAAGGCCCAGGCGGTGGCGGCCCGGACCTATGCCGCGGCCAAGATGGCCTCGGGAGAGGCCAACCACCCGGACGCCCATGTATGCACCGATATCAGCTGCTGTCAGGCCTACATCACCCCCCAGGAGGCGGCGTCCAATTGGGGGGAGTCCGCCCCCTCCTACGAGGCCAAAATCTCCGCCGCCGTGGCGGACACGGACGGGGTCATCATCACCTACGGCGGACAGCCCATCCAGGCGGTGTTTTTCTCCTCCGCCGCCGGGCGGACGGCCGGCGCGGTGGAGGTGTGGGGCAATGACGTGCCCTACCTCACCGGCGTGGAGAGCCCTGAGGGGGAGGAGGTGCCCAATTACCACAGCACCGTGACCGTGCCTCTGGAGGAATTCCGGACAACCCTGCTCTCCCAGGCACCCGGCGCCGACCTGAGCGGCGACCCGAGCGGGTGGTTCGGCCCGCCGGTGCTGGCCTCCAACGGCGGGGTCGTCTCCATTGCGGTGGGGGGCGCGGAGGTGACGGGTGCCGCCCTGCGGGACCTGTTCGGCCTGCGCTCCACTGTGTTCACCGTCCAGGCGGACAGCACGGCGGTGACCTTCTCCGTCACCGGCTACGGCCACGGGGTGGGCATGAGCCAGTACGGCGCCAACGCCATGGCCAGAGAGGGCAAGGGCTATGAGGAGATCCTCAAGTGGTACTACACCGGCGTGGAGCTGGAGCAGATGGCAGAATCAATATGCTAAGGCCCCGGCGCACGGCGCCGGGGCCTTAGCATATTGAAAAATTGCCCAGAGAAGGAAGCCTCGCAGAGTTCCTGCGGCCGCAGCCGCAGGAATCAAACCAAAATCCGTCATTTCCGGGGACATGCGCCTCGGAAATGACACTTCTCATGGCGGAAGGGACGACAATTTTGCCAAAAATCGAGCCCCTTCCGCCATGCGGCCTTCCTCAAAAAAGGTGCAAAGCACCTTTTTTGACAGCGGGGTCACTCCACTGCCGCATGGCACTCGGGGTACCAGGTCATGGCGGCCCAGAGGCTCCCGGGGGCGGGCATGTCGCCGTCAAAGAGGACGGTCAGCCGCCCCGGGTTGAGGGCCTCCCCCTGCCATGGCTCCAGCCGCACCTGGGGGCCCACGCAGTCGGCCAGGTACATTCCGTCGGAGAGAGGGACAAAGCCCCGGATCCGGCGGGTGTCCCGGGCAAAGACGGACAGAAACCGCTCCAGAGAGGCGGGCGGACAGTCCGGCCCCACCGTGAGGGTCAGCCTGCGGCGGGACGGGCTCTGGGCCGCAGGCGGGGCGGGAGCGTCCAGGGCGGAGAGCCAGGCCGGGTCCAGGGTGCCGAAGGAGGTCTCATGGACCGGGCAGCCCGGGCGCTGGGCCTCCACCTCCGCCCTCACCAGGGCCGCCTGCTCCGGGGAGACCAGGTCGGTCTTGTTGATGAGAATCAGGCCGGCCGCCGCCAGCTGGCGCCTGCACACCCCGGAGGAGGCGTATACGCTGTGGAACCGGGCAGCGTCCACCAGGCAGACGGCCCCGGCGTAGGTCAGGCCGGGAAACTTCTCCCGCTGGGACAGAATCCTCCCCGCGGCGGAGGGGTCGGACAGGCCGGAGGCCTCCACCAGGATGACATCCGGCCCCTCCGCCAGGGTGGAGCGGAGGACCTCCTCAAACCGCGCCAGGCGGCAGGAGCAGAAGATGGAGCCGTTGTCAATCTCGGTCAGGCTGGCCCCCAGGCCGGACAGCAGGGCGCCGTCCACCCCCTCCCGGCCGTATTCGTTGACGATGAGGGCGGTCCGCCGGCCGGGAAAACAGTGGACAAGCCGCTTGAGAAAGGTGGTCTTTCCGGCGCCGAGAAAGCCGGTGACCAGGTAGAGCCGGGGCAAGGAGAACACCTCTTTCCGGGTGAAATGGGCGGGCGGCGGACCGGTCAGCTCCAGCGGACGGCCTTCCGTTCCAGCAGGGTGACCAGGCCGTTGAGGGCGGTGACCACCAGGGCCACCAAAAGAATGCCGGCGATGACATTGGTGTAGTTGGCGTAGTCGGCGAAGTTTTTGATGAAGTACCCCAGGCCGCTGGTGGCCCCCATCATCTCCGCCAGGGTCAGGAGCATAAAGGAGGTGGACAGGCTCACCCGCAGGCCGGAGATCAGGCCGGGTAGCAGGGCGGGCAGGAAGATCTGGAACACCATCTCCCGGTCGGAGAGGCAGAGCACCCGGGCGCTGTCCAGAATGTGGGGGTCCAACCCCACGGTGCGGCCCACGGTCTGGAGAAAGGTGGGCCAGAAGATGCCCAGAATGATCACCAAGGCCGAGGCCGAGCGGAAGGAGGGCATCAGGGCGATGAGGTAGGGGGCGTAGATAATGGCGGGCACCGGGGAGAGCACCCGGGCAATGGGCACCAGAAAGCCCCGAAGCCGGGGGCTCCACCCGGCCAGCATGCCCAGCAGGGCCCCCAGGGGGAGGGCGATGCCGAAGCCGATGGCCAGCAGGGACAGGGAGGAGCCGATGCCCCGGAGCATCAGCTGCCGCTGGTCCCAGAAGACCTGGAACACCGCCTCCGGCGTGGGTACCAGGATGGGGTGGGCCTGGCCCAGCACCGTGGCCCACAGCTCCCAGAGGTTGAACAGCAGGAAGAGAGCGGCGCCGATGTCACCGGCGGCCCGGGCGTTTTTCCGCCGGACGATATGCCACAGGCAGATCAGCTCCGCCAGGGCGGCAGCGCACAGGAACAGAAGGGGGGAGGCGGTCTCGTTTTTGCCCGGCAGGGCCACCTGGACCATCAGCAGCACAAAGAGCAGGTGAACCAGTACGATGGGCCGGGATGCTTTCTCAGGGGCCTTCACAGCGTCTCGCCCACCGCCTCTCCGTACTGGTAGAACAGGCCGATGAGCCGCTTGCGGACCACGCAGCACTCGGCCGAGGTGAGGAACTCCGCCGGGTCCCGGGGACGGGGGGCCCGGACGGGCAGGGTGAGCCCCACTCCGCCGGGGCGGAAGAAGGCGATGCGGTCGGAGAGCAGGATGGCCTCGTCGATGTCGTGGGTGACCATGACCACCGTGCTCCCCTCCGCCTGCCACAGCTCCAGCAGCAGCTGCTGGAGGGCCTGCCGGTTTTTGGGGTCCAGGGCGCCGAAGGGCTCGTCCAGCAGCAGCACCTCCCCGCCCACCGCCAGGGCCCGGGCAATGGCCACCCGCTGGGCCATGCCCCCCGACAGCTCTCCGGGGTAGCGGGACAGGGCGTCCCCCAGCCCCACCCGGACCAGAGCCGCCCCGGCCTGCTCCGCCGCCTGGGCCCGGGACAGGCCGGGTTTGGCCTTCCGCAGGGCAAAGGCCACGTTTCCACGGGCGGTGAGCCAGGGGAACAGACCGCCCTGCTGGAACACGATGGACCGCCCCGGCGCCGGGCCGGTTACCGGCGTGCCGCCGATGGAGACCGTCCCCTCCCCGGGCAGGGAGAGGCCGGAGATGAGCCGCAGCAGGGTGGACTTGCCGCAGCCGGAGGGGCCCACCACGGCCAGGAAGGAACCGCGCTCCACCTCCAGGGACACCCGGTCCAGAACCCGGGGGCCGCCGGGGTAGGAGAAGGACACGTCGCGCAGGGAAATATCAGGCACGGGAAGGCCTCCTTTGCGGGAAATTGCAGGCTTACAGGTTGTTGGCGTCGTATGCCTCCAGCATCTCCTGGAAGTGGACGTCGTCGGGGTACCGCTCCAGCACGATGTTCAGGGCGTCCAGGTAGATGGAGGCATCCACGTGGTCGGCCATGGTGTTCTCCACGTCCGCGCCGATGTCCCCGTTGGCCTTCATCACGTCGAAGAATTCAACCACCCGGTTCTTGGCCGGGTCCATGGAGATTTTCATGCAGCCGTCGTAGATGCAGTACTTCACATAGTCCTCGCTCTGGCCGGAGAAGGCGGCCAGAGTGGCGATGGTGGTCTCCGGGTCGTCGTACATCAGCTTCATGGCCCGCAGGTTGGCCACCTCAAAGCGGACCAGAGCGGGCCGCTTCTCCTCAATGATCGCGCCGGAGGTGGTCTGGCGGCAGCACACATTGTCGGGTGTGTACTCCCCCACAAAGAAGGGCACCACCAGGCCCTGGGTGACGGCGTTCTGCTCAAAGCCGCTGTTGACAAAACCCACGTCGGCAGTGCCCTTCAGCACCGCCTCCACCACCGACTGGAACCCGTCCAGCTCCACAAAGGTGACGGTGCTCATGTCAACGCCCGCCTGGCGCATCTGGTCCTTCATCATCATGTGGCCGGTCTCGGCCCGGACGCAGGCCACCGTCTTGCCCGCGAAGTTCTGAATGTCCCGGAACTCCTCCTCCCGCTCCGGCAGAGCCACGCAGGCGCTTCCCTCGGCGATGGTGCCGCCGATGACGGTCAGGTCCGCCCCCTGGGCGATAAAGGTGCAGGTGGGGATCACGCCGAAGGGCAGCACGTCCAGCTTGCCCAGGGTGATGGCGGTCAGGCCGTCGTTCAGGTTGGAGATCTGGGTCAGCTCCACGTTGAGGCCCTCCTCCTCGTAGTAGCCCATCTCATGGGCCAGCACCACCATGGCGGCCTTGATGCCGGTGCCCATCTGGCCCACGGACAGGTCGTAGGTCATGGAAAGGTCCCCCAGGGCGGATTCGCCGGAGGGGGCCGGGTTCTCCTGGGGCGCGGAGGGACTGGGGGTGGAGGACTGGGGCGCGCCGCTCTGCCGGGCAGGGGCGGAGCAGGCGGCCAGGGACAGGATCAGCGCCATGGAGAGGGCGAGGGACAGGAATCGTTTCATCAGACATACTCCTCCTAATGTGTGATGCTCAGGCCTTTCTGGACGGGAAGTAGGGACAGGCGGTGTGGAGGCACTCGGCATTTTGGGCAAAGCGGGTGCAGGCGGGCCTGGGCCGCTGGCCCAGGTCCACCCCCAGGACCTCCTTGGCCAGAGGCACCGCCGCCTCGAGGGCCAGATAGGACACCCGCTTGCAGCAGCGGGGACCGTCCACTGTGGCGATATACTCCAGGCACCAGGCGGTGAAGCGGTTGGCGTCCGCCCAGCGGACCGTGCTCTTGGGGTTGGTTTTGAGCCACAGTGCCGCGAAGATGCCGGCGCCCACCGCCGCGCCGCAGCAGCCGCAGTCGCCGCAGCTGCCGCCGGGTACCCGCTTGGACCGGGTCAGGGCGGCGTTCAGATCCAGCTCCAGGGCGGAGCGGTCCCGGCCGGACACGCTGTGGGCGGCGGTGAGCAGGGCGGCGGGCACCATAAAGTGGTGCTCCGGGGTGTGCATCTCCACGCCGGGCAGGGACATCATGGCCTCCAGCAGGTCCAGCGGCGCCGCCGGCCCGCCCCGGTCAAAGGCGGCCAGACACAGCGCGATCATCTCAGGATAATTGCCGGCAAACGGGGATCCCATGGCAGAACAACCTCCAGACACAGAATGGAAAGGGCGGGGACAGCAGCTGCCCCTGCCGCTGACTATATTTTAGAGCGGAGGCCGCCGGGGCGGTAGAAAGAAATTTTTGTTTTCTTGGTAAATATTTGCGGTGTTTGCCCGTGGGCCGGCGGCCGTACCCCCAAAATATCCATGCGGCGCGCTCCGCCGCGCCATGGACTTAAAAATTCCAGCGCCCGTTTGCGCATAAAAACAGCGCTTTGCGCTACAGCCTGCAAAAATGCCGTTACTTTCGCGCCGCACAGCGGCGCAAAAGTCCCCGCTCCGCTCTCCGGAAGCCTTGCACAGCAAGGCTTCCGGGGCATTCGATTCCACCACAGCAAGGCTTCCGGGGCATTCGATTCCACGCGAGGCGGGCGGCTGCCCCCTCGCGCTCCCCCGCCCCGACACAGCCCGATTCCGTTCAACCAAGGTTTTTTGACAGGCTGAGCGCTTTGCGCTATTTTTTATAGACTGGACTTGACTTTGTATGGTATAATTTATTATGGGTTTTTATGGCCCGTATTTTTGATGAAAAGGGAACGATGCACATGAATTCACGGTATGACGTTGCCATTCTGGGCTGCGGCGAGGCGGGCATTTTCGCCGGCTACGAGCTGATGCTCAGGAACCCCGGCCTCAAGGTAGTGGCACTGGACCAGGGCGCCGACATCTACAGCCGCAGCTGCCCCATCGTGGCGGGTAAGGTGAAGGAGTGCATCCACTGCAAAATCTGCGACACCATGTGCGGCTTTGGCGGCGCGGGCGCCTTCTCCGACGGCAAGTACAACTTCACCACCGCCTTCGGCGGCTGGCTCACCGACTTCATGGACGCCAAGGAGGTCATGGACCTCATCGACTACGTGGACTCCATCAACGTCAAGCACGGCGCCACCACCGAGGTCTACTCCACCGCCACCCCCGAGGCCCGGGCCCTGGAGAAGAAGGCCCTGGAGTACGACCTCCACCTGCTCCAGGCCCGCTGCAAGCACCTGGGCACGGAGAACAACCTGAAGATCCTCCAGAGCATCTATGAGACCGTCAAGGAGGGGGTGGAGTTCCGCTTCCGCACCGCGGTGACCAAAATCGAGCGCCTGGGGGACGAGGGCTACCGCCTGACTGCCGCCAATGGCGACACGGTGGACTGCACCTACTTTATCGCCGCCCCCGGCCGGTCCGGCGCCGAGTGGTTCGCCAATCAGTGCAAGGACATGGGCATTGAGCTCATCAACAACCAGGTGGACATCGGCGTGCGGGTGGAACTGCCTGCCAAGGTCTTTGAGCACATCACCGACGTGGTGTACGAGTCCAAGCTGGTCTACCGCACCAAGCAGTACGGCGACCAGGTGCGCACCTTCTGCATGAACCCCTACGGCCGGAGAATGTGGAGGGCATCAACACCGTCAACGGCCACTCCTACTCCGACCCGTCCCTCCGCAGCGAGAACACCAACTTCGCCCTGCTGGTGTCCAACCGCTTTACCCAGCCCTTCAACGAGCCCTACCGGTACGGCAAGCACATCGCATCCCTGAGCAACATGCTGGCCGGCGGCGTGCTGGTCCAGCGGTTCGGCGATCTGGTGGGCGGCATCCGCACCAACGAGCACCGGATGAGCAAGTCCTTTGTCCGGCCCACCCTCACCGCCGCCGTGCCCGGCGATCTGTCCCTGGCCCTGCCCAAGCGGCAGCTGGACGACATCATTGAGATGATCTACCAGCTGGACAAGCTGGCCCCCGGCACCGCCAACTACGACACCCTGCTCTACGGCGCGGAGGTCAAGTTCTACTCCTCCCGCCTGGCCCTCTCCCCCGAGCTGGAGACTGCCATGCCCAACTTCTTTGCCATCGGCGACGGCGCCGGCGTGACCCGCGGCCTGGCCCAGGCGGGCGCCTCGGGCGTAAAGGTAGCGCAGGTCATCTCGGAGCGGCTGAAGTAAGGGGCGCCCGGCGGGCCAGGCCGCCCCAAAACCGCCGCCTGCGGCGGGAACCGGAGCAAAGCCCAGCGGAGCGGGTTTGCTCTGGAAAGGAGGAGCAAGGGAGCGCACGCAGCTTTCGCCGCTCCGGCGGCGGAAGCGAAGTGGAGCGGACTTTGCGACGACGCGGCCCAGGCGGGCGCCTCAGGAGTGAAGGTGGCGCAGGTCATCTCGGAACGTTTGAAGTAAGCCGACCCGCGCAACAGGACAACACAGAACATACAGGGCCGCCCGTCCGGGCGGCCCTGTATTACCTGACGCTTTTTATCCAGACTGTAATAGCAGCCGGACGGGACGGAGAGAGAAAGCGTCAAATGTCCAGGAGACGCATAATGAAGTTTGTACGGTGTGTATCCAATTGCGTATGCAGTGAAAAGGGCTTGTAAGAAAATTGTAAATCATGTCGTTTCAGGGGTTTTCCACATTATCCACCGGGTTTTCCACAGGGGGAGGAAACGGTGGAAAACCTGGGGATATACAAAAACAGTTGACATAAAAACATGTCAAGCATAAAACAAACGGCGGAGTGCACAAACTTGCCGGAGGCCCTGTGCAGGGGCGCGCCGCAGCCGAAAGCTGCGGCGCACTCCGGGGGAGCAGATCCGGCGGATCAGGCATGTCAGGAGGGTGTGAAATGGGAGATACCATCGCCGCGGTGGCGACCCCCATGGCCAGGGGGGCCATCGGAATTTTACGGCTGTCCGGGCCGGAGGCTGTCCGGGCCGCGTCGGCGGTATTCCGGCCTGCCAGCGGGCGGCCGCTGGAGGCCCATGAGGGCCGCAGGCTGGTGTACGGCACCCTGTACGACCGGGAGGGCAACGCCATCGACCAGGCCCTGGCCACATACACAAGGGGGCCGGGGAGCTACACAGGCGAGGACACGGCGGAGCTCCAGTGCCACGGCTCCCCGGCTGTGCTCACCCTGGGGCTGGAGGCTCTCTTTGCCCAGGGGGTGCGGCAGGCCGGACCGGGGGAATTCACCCGCCGGGCTTTCCTCAACGGCAGACTGGATCTGACCCAGGCCGAGGCGGTGGCCGATCTCATCGACGCGGAGACCGCCTCCGCCGTGCGGCAGGCGGCGGGCCAGCTCTCCGGCGCGCTGGGGCGGCGGGTGGCGGCGGTATACGACGCCCTCACCGATCTGACCGCCCATTTCTGCGCCGTGCTGGACTACCCGGACGAGGACATCGACCCCTTCCGGGCGGAGACCATGGAAACAGCGCTGTCATCCGCACAGAGGGAGCTGTCATCACTGCTGGCCACCTACGACCGTGGCAGGCAGCTGGCGCACGGGGTGCCCTGCGCCATTGTGGGGCGGCCCAACGCGGGCAAATCCTCTCTCCTCAACGCCCTGGTGGGGTATGACAGGGCCATTGTCACCGATATCCCCGGCACCACCCGGGACACCATTGAAGAGAAGTGCCGCCTGGGCGGTGTGCTCCTCCGGCTCATTGACACAGCGGGTCTCCGGGCCACTGACGACCCGGTAGAGCGGCTGGGGGTGGAGCGGAGCCGGGCCGCCCTGAAGGAGGCCGGGCTGGCCCTGGTGCTCATTGACCCGCAGGGCGGCGTGACGGAGGAGGATCTGGCCATTCTGGCCCAGGCCCGGTCGGCGGCGGAGAAGGTCATCGTGGTGCTCACCAAGGCGGACCTGAATAACGGGGAGGATACAAGCCCTTCCCTGCGGGGAGAAAACTGCCCGCCGGTGGTCTCCCTCAGCGCCAGGACCGGGGAAGGGCTGAAGGAGCTGGAGGAGGTCGTGGCGGCGCTGTTCCCCCAGGGGGAGGAAAACTGGGGAGAGCTGCTCACCAACGCCCGGCAGGCCGAGGCGGCGGGCAGAGCACTGGGGGCGGTGGAGTCCGCCCGCAGCGCCCTGGCCGCCGGAATGCCGGCGGACGCGGTTTTCTCCGACGTGGAGGCGGCGCTGGACGCACTTGGCGCGCTTACCGGCCGCTCGGTGCGGGAGGATGTGACCGACCGCATCTTCTCCCGTTTCTGCGTGGGAAAGTGAGAAAAAGCGGAAAATACCGTATGAAAATAAGGACAGGAGGGCATTCCTGTCCTTATTTTTTGCGGTGGAACGGACAAAATTCAGGGAGCAGGGGAATTGGGTTCGTCAAAAAGACGGGAGAAAAAAGGTTGCAAAAATTGATAATATTTTAACGATAAAAAAGAGATTTATTTTCATTTTGTTTTCAAACTTATACTTTTCACAGAAAATAATGAACCTTTGGGCGGGCAGCGGCAAAAAAATAATGCAGTTTCCACATTGACAATAATTTAACAAGTACGGTATAATGCACATCGTTAAAAAAATATCAAATGAGCGTACCCACCGCTCCCACCATTTTTGAGGAGGCTGCACAGATGAAAGAGCAGAAGCAGGCAACCGCAATCATCGACAACGTTGAGGCTCTCGAGGCGAAGATGACCGCCATGCGGGAGGCTCAGAAGGTATTCGCCACTTATACCCAGGAGCAGGTGGACGCCATTTTCCTGGCCGCCGCCACCGCCGCCAACCAGGCCCGTATCCCCCTGGCCAAGATGGCCGTGGCCGAGACCGGCATGGGCGTTGTGGAGGATAAAGTCATCAAGAACCACTACGCCGCCGAGTACATCTACAACGCCTACAAGCACACCAAGACCTGCGGCGTCATCGAAGAGGACAAGGCCTATGGCGTGAAGAAGATTGCCGAGCCCATCGGCCTCATCGCCGCCGTTATCCCCACCACCAACCCCACCTCCACCGCCATCTTCAAGACCCTCATCGCCCTGAAGACCCGCAACGCCATCATCATCTCCCCCCACCCCCGCGCCAAGGCCTGCACCATCGAGGCCGCCAAGGTGGTGCTGGAGGCCGCGGTGAAGGCCGGCGCCCCTGAGAATATCATCGGCTGGATTGACGTGCCCAGCCTGGACCTGACCAACCAGGTCATGCGTGAGTCCGACCTGATTCTGGCCACCGGCGGCCCCGGCATGGTGACCGCCGCCTACTCCTCCGGCAAGCCCGCCCTGGGCGTGGGCCCCGGCAACACCCCTGTCATCATCGACGACACCGCCGACGTGCGCATGGCCGTCAGCTCCATCCTCCACTCCAAGACCTTCGACAACGGCATGATCTGCGCCAGCGAGCAGTCCGTCACCGTGCTCGCCCCCATCTATGACGCCGTGAAGAAGGAGTTCGCCGCCCGCGGCGCCTACTTCCTCAAGAGCGACGAGCTGGACAAGGTCCGCAGCATCATCCTGGTCAACGGCACCGTCAACGCCAAGATCGTGGGCCAGAGCGCCCACACCATCGCCAAGCTGGCCGGCGTGGACGTGCCTGAGGCCGCCAAGGTCCTCATCGGCGAGGTGGAGAGCACCGATCCCTCCGAGCCCTTCGCCCACGAGAAGCTGTCCCCCGTGCTGGCCATGTACAAGGCAGGGAGCTTTGATGAGGCCCTCCAGAAGGCCGAGCGGCTGGTGGCCGACGGCGGCTACGGCCACACCTCCTCCCTGTACATCGACGTGCGGGAGACCGAGAAGATGGCCAAGCACGCCGCTGCCATGAAGACCTGCCGCATCCTGGTCAACACCCCCTCCTCCCAGGGCGGTATCGGCGACCTGTACAACTTCAAGCTGGCCCCCTCTCTGACCCTGGGCTGCGGCTCCTGGGGCGGCAACTCGGTCTCCGAGAACGTGGGCGTCAAGCACCTGCTCAACATCAAAACCGTGGCGGAAAGGCGTGAAAACATGCTCTGGTTCAGAACTCCCGAAAAGGTCTACTTCAAGAAGGGCTGCCTGCCCGTGGCCCTGGATGAGCTGCGCTGGGTGATGAACCGGAAGCGGGCCTTTATCGTGACCGATACCTTCCTCTATCAGAATGGCTACACCAAGCCCATCACCGACAAGCTGGACGAGATGGGGATTGTCTACACCGTGTTCTCCAACGTCCAGCCCGACCCCACCCTGAAGAACGCCCAGGAGGGCGCCGCCGCCATGGCCGCCTTCCAGCCCGACTGCATCATCGCCCTGGGCGGCGGCTCCGCCATGGACGCCGGCAAGATCATGTGGGTC
The DNA here is from genome assembly GCA_904419835.1 of uncultured Pseudoflavonifractor sp. Lineage (GTDB taxonomy): Bacteria > Bacillota > Clostridia > Oscillospirales > Oscillospiraceae > Pseudoflavonifractor. Next base: position 17,212 of record CAJFTA010000060.1, read on the forward strand.
ATGTACGAGCACCCCGAGGAGGACTTCCAGGACATGGCCATGCGCTTCATGGATATCCGCAAGCGTGTCCATACCTTCCCCAAGATGGGTGAGAAGGCCTACTTCGTGGCCATCCCCACCTCCTCCGGTACCGGCTCCGAGGTCACTCCCTTCGCCGTTATCACCGACCAGAACACCGGCGTGAAGTACCCCCTGGCCGACTACGCCCTGCTGCCCAACATGGCCATCGTGGACACCGACAACATGATGAGCCAGCCCAAGGGCCTGACCAGCGCCTCCGGCGTTGACGTGCTCACCCACGCCCTCGAGGCCTATGCCTCCATCATGGCCACCGACTACACCGACGGCCTGGCTCTGAAGGCTATGAAGAACGTCTTCGAGTACCTGCCCACTGCCTACAACGACGGCAGCAACGTGGAGGCCCGTCAGAAGATGGCCGACGCCTCCTGCATGGCCGGCATGGCCTTCGCCAACGCCTTCCTGGGCGTGTGTCACTCCATGGCCCACAAGCTGGGCGCCTTCCACCACCTGCCCCACGGCATCGCCAACGCCCTGCTCATCAGCCTGGTGGTGGAGTACAACTCCGCCGAGTGCCCCCCCAAGATGGGCACCTTCTCCCAGTACCAGTACCCCCACACCCAGGCCCGGTACGCCGAGTGCGCCCGTTTCTGCGGCATCCAGGCCAAGGACGACGCCGAGGCCGTCAAGAAGCTCATCGCCAAGATTGAGGACCTGAAGGCCGCCGTGGGCGTGAAGAAGACCATTGCCGAGTACGGCGTGGACGAGAAGTACTTCCTGGACAACCTGGACGCCATGGTGGAGCAGGCCTTCGACGACCAGTGCACCGGCGCCAACCCCCGCTACCCCCTCATGAGCGAGATCAAGGAGATGTACCTCAAGGCCTACTACGGCAAGTAAGAGAGACAATGAAAGGCGTCCGTTCCGCAGTCTGCGGAACGGACGCCTTTTGCATTACCCTTCCAGATAGCGCTCCTCTGCTTTCTGCTGGGCAGCCCGGAGGAGCTGCCTGGCATCCTGAATTCGCGCCTCGTCCAGGGCCTCCAGAGCGTCGGAAATGCCGTGAAACAGAATGTAATACATCTGCTGGTAAAGTTCCATATAATACGCCTCTTTTGGTATATACTAATAACAAGATATACCGATTAAGGGAAATTGTCAACGAACTTTACACTACTTATCATATATATACCGATATGGGGGTATATCATGAAAAGAGTACGTGTAAAGCTGGACAAGTATCTGCCTGCCCACAATATCACCCGCTATGAGCTGGCCCGCCGGTCAGGCATCAAGTTCCAGACCATTGACGGCTACTATAAAAATACAGTGGTCCGGTATGACGCGGTGAATCTGGGGAAAATCGCGGAGGCGCTTGACTGCGGGATTGAGGATATTTTGGAACTGGTGGATGAGCCGTGAGCGGAAGGAACAGGGAGAACGGCAGGCGCAGCGTGCGGCTTTGCCTGAAAACCTATCTGGACAGCCGGGGGATTTCCCGATACGCTCTGGCACAGGCCACGGGAATCGGCTATCCCACCATTGACCGCTACTACAAAAATGAGGTGGTGCGGTATGACGCCGACGTGCTCACCCGGATGGTCAACGCCCTGGACTGCGGCATAGCGGACATTCTGGAGCTGGCAGAGGACCCGGAATAAGTATATGAATGGCCCGCATCCACAGCTTTGTGGATGCGGGCCGCGCTTTTGGGGGCGGAATGGAAGAAACCGGGACTTTTCTGTTGCAATCCGCCGCCGGGTGTGGTACGATTTTTACAATATTGTACATGCTCCGAGCGGGACCGCCTAAGGGCCGCAGGCCTATGGCGCACCGCCGGGGCCGGGCTGGAAACGGCCCGGCCTTCCGCCTTTTGAAAAGGAGCAGCTTTCGCCCAAGGGGGTAGTCTGCCCTTTTTTACCCTTTTGGCCCTTTGCGGGAGTGCTGCTGACAGGCGGCGCTCCCGCTTTTTGCTGCGGAAAAAGACGGAAATCATGGACAGAACACGGCAAGAAACCCAAATTTAAGCCGTCAGGAGGGGCTGCATATGAAGCTGATTGACACCCGCAGCGCGGTGGGGCATGTGCTCTGCCACGATCTGACCCAGATCATCCCCGGCGTCACCAAGGACGCCCGGTTCCGCAAGGGCCATGTGGTCCGGGAGGAGGACATCCCCGTCCTGCTCTCCATGGGCAAGGAGCACCTGTACGTGTGGGAGAAGGCGCCGGGCATGCTCCACGAGGACGAGGCGGCGGAGCGGCTGCGGGCCCTGTGCCAGAACGAACACATGCACCCCACGGCGGTGAAGGAGGGCAAAATCGAGCTCATCGCCGACTGCGACGGCCTGTTCCAGGTGGACGTGGAGCGGCTCAACGCCCTCAACAGCGAGGACGAGATCATGATCGCCACCCGCCACACCAACACGGCGGTCCGCAGGGGGGACAAGCTGGCGGGCACCCGCATCATCCCTCTGGTCATCGCCGAGGACAAGCTGAAGGCGGTGGAGGCCAGGGCGGGGGACACCCCCATCCTGCGCCTCACCCCCTGGAAGCTGAAGACCTGCGGCCTGATCACCACCGGCAGCGAGGTGGCCGGCGGGCTGATTGAGGACAGCTTTACCCCCGTGATTGTGGACAAGCTGGCGGTCTACGGCATCACCGTGACGGAGCACTGCCTGCCCGGAGACGACCGGGCCGCCATCACCGCCGCCGCCCTGACCTTCCGGGACAAGGGGGTGGATATGGTGCTGTGCACCGGCGGCATGAGCGTGGACCCGGACGACCGGACCCCCGGCGCCATCCGGGACACCGGGGCGGAGATAGTCTCCTACGGCGCGCCCGTTCTGCCGGGGGCCATGTTTCTGCTGGGATATTTTGAAGGCGGCGTGCCCATCCTGGGCCTGCCCGGCTGCGTCATGTACGCCAAGGCCACTGTGTTCGACCTGGTGCTGCCCCGGATCGCCGCCGGGGTGCGGGTGGGCCGGGCCGAGCTGAAGGCCATGGGCCACGGCGGCCTGTGCCTGGGCTGCGGGACGTGCCATTACCCCGTCTGCCCCTTCGGCAAGGGCGTATGACACAGAGAAAAGGAGGGGACGGCATGGAACCGGCCATGAACCACTTTGACCAGGAGGGAAACGCCATTATGGTGGATGTGGGCGGCAAGGAGCCCACGGTGCGCACCGCCACGGCGGAGGGGCTGATCCGGGTGTCCCGGCCGGTGCTGGAGGCCATCACCGGCCGCACCGCCGCCAAGGGGGACGTGCTGGGCGTGGCCCGGGTGGCGGGCATTATGGCCGTCAAGCGGACCTGGGAGCTGATTCCCCTGTGCCACCCCCTGACTCTGAGCCATGCGGCGGTGGACTTTGAGATTTTGGAGGAGCAGTGCGCCGTCCGGGCGGAGTGCACCGTCCGGCTCACCGGCCGGACCGGCGTGGAGATGGAGGCCCTCACCGGGGTGTCGGTGGCCCTGCTGACGGTGTACGACATGTGCAAGGCCATGGACAAGGGCATGGAGATCACCGGCGTCCGCCTGCTGTACAAGGAGGGGGGCAAGTCGGGGGCATACCGCTGTGTGTAGGCCGGAGGAGCGCCTGCGGGACGGGCAGGGCCGGGCTATCCGCTATCTGCGGGTGTCGGTGACCGACCGGTGCAACCTGCGCTGCCGCTACTGCATGCCCGAGGACGGGGTGGACTGGATGGACCACAGCGCCCTGCTGTCCTACGAGCAGATTGCCCGGTTGGTGGGCCTCTTTGCCCAGCTGGGCGTGGAGAAGGTGCGCCTCACCGGCGGAGAGCCGCTGGTGCGCCGTGGCCTGCACTACCTGACAGCCGCCGTCAGCGGTACGCCGGGGATACGGGAGGTGGCCGTCACCACCAACGGCGTGCTGCTGGCCGAGCAGCTCCCGGGTTTGGTGGAGGCGGGGCTCACCGGGGTGAACATGAGCCTGGACACCCTGGACCGGGAGCAGTTCGCCGCCATTACCCGGCGGGACCAGCTGCCCGCCGCCCTGGCCGGGCTGGAGGCGGCTCTGGCCGTGCCCGGACTGAAGGTCAAGCTCAACTGCGTCCCCATGGGGGAGAACGACGGCCAGCTGGTCCCTCTGGCGGCCCTGGCACGGGACCGGGACCTCTCGGTCCGGTTTATTGAGCTGATGCCCATCGGCCTGGGGGGCGGCTTCCCCCGCCGCACCGAGGCGGAGGTGCTGGAGCGGCTGGAGGCGGCCTTCGGCCCGGCGCGGCCCTGCCCCCAGGACGAGGGGGGCGGCCCCGGGCGGTATATCACCTTTGACGGCTTCCGGGGGCGGGTGGGCTTTATCAGCGCCATGACCCACCGGTTCTGTGACCGGTGCAACCGGGTGCGGCTCACCTCCTCCGGCTTTCTGAAGACCTGCCTCCAGTACGACCGGGGCGCGGCGCTCAAACCCCTCCTGGACGCCGGCGCAGAGGACGGAGTTATCCTGGACGCCATCCGCAGGGCCATTGAGGACAAGCCGGCGGGGCACCACTTCACCGGGCCGGCGGGCCCGGGGGACGAGGCCAGGAACATGAGCCAGATCGGCGGATAAAAAGAAAAATGTGAGGTGCTTACCATGGGCAAGGTGATTGCCGTGTGCATCAGTGAGAAAAAGGGGACCCAGAAGAAAAACGTGGGCGCCGCCCAGGTGATCGAGGACTGGGGCATCCAGGGGGATGCCCACGCGGGGAAGTGGCACCGGCAGGTGTCCCTCCTGTCCCACGAGCAGGTGGAGGCCTTCCGGGCCAGGGGGGCCGTGGTGGACCACGGGGCCTTTGGGGAGAACCTGGTGGTGGAGGGGTACGACTTCAAGACCCTGCCCATCGGGACCAAATTTAAGTGCAATGACGTGGTGCTGGAGCTGACCCAGATCGGCAAGGAGTGCCACTCCCACTGCGCAATCTACAAGGCCATGGGGGAGTGCATCATGCCCCACGAGGGCGTGTTCACCCGGGTGCTCCACGGGGGGACCATCTCCGTGGGGGACCAGCTGACCATTGTGGAGGAGGGGTAATATGCGAGTGGCCATCATCACCCTCAGCGACTCCGGCTATGCCGGACAGAGGGAGGACAAAAGCGGCCCGCTGGTCCGGGCCATGGCCGAGGAGGCGGGCTACCAGGTGGTGCATACCGCCCTGCTGCCCGACGGGGTGGAGCCCCTGGCCGGGGAGCTGAAGCGGCTGTGCGACGGGGACCTGGCCGACCTGGTGCTTACCACCGGCGGCACCGGCTTCTCGTCCACCGACCTGACCCCCGAGGCCACCCTGTCCGTGGTGGAGCGGCCCGCCCCCGGCATCGCCGAGGCCATGCGGTGGCAGTCCCTCCAGATCACCCCCCGTGCCATGCTCAGCCGGGCGGCGGCGGGCATCCGGGGCAGGACCCTTATCGTCAACCTGCCCGGCAGCCCTAAGGCGGTGAAGGAGTGCCTGACCTTCATCCTGCCCGCCCTGGGCCACGGACTGGAGATGCTCCGGGGGACGGCGGGCAACTGCGCCCGGTAAATCCGGTTCCGCCTCCCTGCTACAGGGAGTTTGGAATAAAACATCAGCAGGAAGGAGGGGAAAACAGTGAAAATCAGCGCGAGAAATCAGTTCAAGGGGACCATTCTCTCCATCGAGGAGGGGGCGGTCAACGGCATTGTGCGGCTGGACATCGGCGGCGGCAATGTGGTGACCTCCACCATCTCCATGGCGTCCATCCGGGAACTGGGCCTGAAGGTGGGCGGCACGGCCTATGCCGTGGTCAAGGCCACCTCGGTCATGGTGGCGGTGGACGACTAAATCCCCGCGGCCTCAGCACTTCGAGCCCGTACCGCCTAAGGGACAGCGTGTCCTATGGCGGCGGGCCGGGGTATACCTGGAAACGGGTATGCCTACCGTATTTGTAAAGGAGTTTTGAGAAATGAAGAAGGTATTTGCCCTGGTCCTGGCCCTGGCGATGGCCCTGGGACTGACCGCCTGTACTTCCACCACCGGCGGAGAGACAGGGGAGGAGACCGTGGACGTGGTGGTCTTTGCCGCCGCGTCCATGGAGGCCTCCCTTACCGAGATCGCCGAGCAGTACAAGACGGTGGCCCCCAACGTGAACCTGGTGTTCACCTTTGACTCCTCCGGCACCCTCAAGACCCAGATCGAGGAGGGCGCCGTGTGCGACCTGTTCATCTCCGCCGCCCAGAAGCAGATGAACCAGCTGGACAGCGCCGACACCACCGGCACCAACACCGATGGCCTGGATTTCGTGTACAGCGACACCCGGATCGACCTGGTGGAGAACAAGGTGGTGCTGGCGGTGCCCGATGACAACCCCAAGGACATCCAGGACTTCTCCGACCTGGGCACCGACAAGCTCTCCCTGCTGTGCCTGGGCAACGACGACGTGCCTGTGGGCGCCTACTCCCTGGAGATCCTGGACACCCTGGGCATCGACATCGCCCAGCTGGAGAATGACGGCAAGGTGACCTACGCCTCCAACGTCTCCGAGGTGGCCAACCAGGTGAAGGAGGGGGCCGTGGACTGCGGCATTATATACGCCACCGACGCCAATACCTATGAGCTCAACGTAGTGGCTCAGGCCACATCCGATATGTGCGGCCAGGTCATCTACCCCGCCGCCGTGATGAAGAGCGGCACCGAGGGGGCAAGGGACGCCGCCCAGGCCTTCCTGGACTACCTGCACACCGATGAGAGCGCCGTCTCCGTGCTGGAGAACGTGGGCTTCACGGTGCTGCCCTGAAGGGCTGTTTAAAACGCGGAGGGGCCGGCGCTGCATGTGCCGGCCCCTGCCAGTCATGAAAGTGCAGGTGATCCGAATATGGACTGGTATCCCCTCCTGAACTCTCTGCGCATCGCGGCCATCTCCACGGTTATCATCTTTTTCCTGGGCATCGGCGCGGCCTACTATGTGGCAAAGCTGCCCCGGCTGATCAAGGGCGTGCTGGACGTGGTGCTCACCCTGCCCCTGGTGCTGCCGCCCACGGTGGTGGGGTACTTCCTCCTGTGCACCATGGGCCCCAAGCGGCCGGTGGGCATATGGTTCCTGGAGCAGTTCGATCTGCGGCTGACCATGGTGTGGTACTCGGCGGTGTTTGCCTCGGCGGTAGTGGCCTTCCCCCTCATGTACCGCACCGCCAGGGGGGCCTTTGAGTCCTTCGACCCCACCCTGACCCACGCCGCCCAGACCCTGGGCCGCTCCAATGCCTGGATCTTCTGGCGGGTGCGGATGCCGGTGTGCCGCCAGGGCATCATCGCCGGCACGGTGCTGGCCTTTGCCCGGGCCCTGGGGGAGTACGGCGCAACCGCCATGATCGCCGGCTACACCCCCGGCAAGACCGCCACCATCTCCACCACTGTCTACCAGCTCTGGCGCACCGGCGACGACGCCGGTGCCATGCGGTGGGTGCTGGTCAATCTGGCCATCTCCACCGTGGTGCTGCTGGCGGTGAACATGCTGGAGAAAAAGGACCGCCGGCCCCGCCGGGCGGCCCCCTCCGGGGAGGTGGCATGATGTCCCTTGTGGTGGATATCCGCAAGAACTACGGAAAATTTCAGCTGGATGTGTCCTTTGAGACAGGCAGCGGCCACGTCACCGGCCTGCTGGGGGCCTCCGGCTGCGGCAAGAGCGTGACCCTCAAGTGCATCGCGGGCATCGAGACCCCCGACGAGGGGCGCATTATCCTGGACGGGCGGGTGCTCTTTGACAGGGAGAAGGGGATCAACCTCTCCCCCCAGCGCCGCCATGTGGGCTATCTCTTTCAGAACTACGCCCTGTTCCCCAATATGACCGTGAAGCAGAACATCACCGTAGGCGTCCGGGACCGGAAGGCCAGGGAGGAGACGGCAGAGCGGCTCATTCAGGCCTTCGGCCTGGCGGGAAACGAGCACAAGTACCCCCGCCAGCTCTCCGGCGGCCAGCAGCAGCGGACCGCCCTGGCCCGGATTCTGGCCAGCGAGCCGGAGGCGCTGCTGCTGGACGAGCCCTTCTCCGCCCTGGACAGCTACCTGAAATGGCAGGTGGAGGGGGAACTGGCCGACCTGCTGGAGAGCTTCGCCGGGCCGGTGCTCTTTGTCACCCACAGCCGGGACGAGGTGCGCCGCATCTGCCACCAGGCCTGCGTCCTGGACCGGGGCAGGTCCCAGGCGGTGCTGCCGGTGGACGAGCTGTTCCGGGCTCCCAGGACCCTGTCGGCCTGCCTGCTCTCCGGGTGCAAGAATGTGTCCAGAGCCAGGCCGGCGGAGGGCGGAAAAACTGAGGCCCTGGACTGGGGCGTCACCCTGGACCCGGGCCGCCCCCTGCCGGAGGGGCTCACCCATGTGGGCATCCGGGCCCACTTTGTCCGCCCGGCGGACGGGCCAGGACCCAACCGGCTGCCGTGCATCCCCGGGCGGGCGGTGGAGGAGATGTTCTCCACCGCGGTGAACCTGTCCACCCCCGGAGGAGATAAGGGCTTTTCCCGGCTGCGGCTGGAGCTGAGCCGGGAGGAGTGGGCCGCCCTGAAGGGGCGGGAGCAGCTCTGGGTGGAGCTGCCGCCGGAGTCCCTGCTCCTGCTCAGCGGGGGATGAAAAAACGTCCTGGACCACAGTCCAGGACGTTTCAGCGTGTCGAAAAACCTCGGTTGAACAGAATCCGCCTGTGTCGGGGCGGGGGAGCGCGAGGGGGCAGCCGCCCGCCTCGCGTGGAATCGAATGCC
>CAJFTA010000061.1 GCA_904419835.1 uncultured Pseudoflavonifractor sp.
GCTGCCCACAACCGCCGTTCTAACAACTTCCCTATGAGGCCGCTTGGCTGGCTTTCTCCTTGCGAATTCGCCGTCCAATTTGTTTGACAAACCTACAGGGGGCGGATAGATGGCTGTCAGGAACTATTCGCACCGCCTCACAAGCAATCTTTGCATAGAACTGCCTGTGCGGGACACATGGGGCGTCCCAATCCGGCGGGACAGCTCCCCAGGAACAGCAGGAGGACGTCTCACCCCGGGACCTGCGGGACAAGCCCCTGCTCATCTCCCGGCAGGTGGACAACAAGAGCGGCCTGCACCGCTGGCTGCGGAAGGAGCCCTCAGAACTCCAGACCATAGCCGCCTATAATTTGCTCTACAATGCCTCCCTGATGATGGAGGAGGGGATGGGTTACGCATTTACTCTGGACAGGCTGGTGAACACCGCCGGGAGCAATCTCTGCTTCCGGCCTCTCAAGCCAGGGCTGGAGCTGGGATGTACCCGGCCTGGAAAAAATCTAAAAAATAATATCCCATTAGGGCGTCCGGCTGGCACATGCCAAAAGGCGGATCCGGGCCCTAATGGGATACTTTTTTCTCCGCTGGGGCCCCAGACTGGTCAGACCCTCAGCTACCGCAGGTAATCCGTAGTGGAATAATTCCCCAGAAGCAAATACCGCTGGTGGGCCAGCAGATGATCCACGGCGGCCTTGTCCACCGAATAATAGACCCGGTTTCCGTCGACCGTGCAGGAGATCAGACCCACGTTGGACAGCTTGCTCATATGGTGATGGATGGTATTGCGGGCAAGGCCGAAATGGTTGGACAGCTCCTGGCCATAGGCCGGGTGATCCCGGAGAAAGCACATGATGTCAAAGCGGGTGCGATCCCCGAGAACCTTGATGGCATTGAAGATCTCCGTGGCCTCATCTTCCAAACGGAACAGCTGATCCAGCAGAAAACGGCGCATCACGCCGCTGTACAGCAGCACTTCACCCTGTCCCAGTTGAAGGCCGGGATTTACGGACAGGTTGGTATCCAGGCCGAATATAAAGGGACGGATATGGTAGACGGTATTGGAGGACAGAGAGAGACTGGAAGTCTGGCACAGATAGGACTCCGGGTCCGGGGCATTTACCACGTCCCCAAAGGAGCGGGCAATTGCCTCCAGCTCCTCCCGCCGCTGGGACAAAGCGTCCAGTACAGGCGCGAGATAGGAGGCCGCCTCATCCAGATAACTGTCCCGACGGTGGAAAACATCCAGCAAAACCAGCTTGCTGTCGGAGGGAATCTCCAGAGCGCGGATTCCATCGATCAGCTTACCCTCAGAATCCTCGCCGGGAGATTCCGTGCTGTCGCACAGGCCCAGAGACATCAAAAGGTGATAAGCTGCATGGTTGGAAGAGAGCGCATGCGCCTGCTCCAGCAGCGAAGACAGGCTGCCGTCATAGCGGCTGAGTACAGGATAGAAGAGGAGAAAAGCGGGGGAATAGGCGCCGATGGTGCTGTGCGAAAATCCCGGAAGACTGTTGAAGAAACGGTCCAACGCCTGGGGAGGGGTGGAAACGCTGTCATCCAGGTAGGTGAAGATCTGGTCGATAGGGGAAAAGCGGGTCCAGAAGCCGTCCAGATCCTGTACGCCGCGCTGCTTCAAGTGTTCCGCCATGTACTGGCCGGTATATCCGCCAGCCTTGCGGCCCAGGTAGGCGAGCGCCTCTAAAAGGAAATTGGGGATGGGAAGATAGTCCATATGGTACCTCTTGATTCGGTCAAAATATTGGCGCCCCATCGGGAAGCGCCGTTTTGCTGTGGACGGGAGGGGCGGCTCCCAGAGCCGCGCCGGCGGCAATTACACTCAGTATTACACAAAACGATTCATCTGTCAAATGTAGGACAAGTGTCTTGACAGCTGGAAAGTACTTGCTGTATAATCGAACGCAAGAATGACATATATAGATAGAACAAGTTTGTTCTAAACATATGTGCATTCATGAAGCAGGCGGATGCCGAGAGAGGATGAATCTTATGAAAAAAGCGATAGCATTGTTCCTGACACTGGCAATGATGCTGAGCCTTACCCCGGCAGTTTTGGCAGCAGACAGCGGGCAGGCGGATCGCGGAACGCAGCTGGAAGCTGTGGAAGTTCCAGGGGAGTCGCTCCTGGATGACATGGAATCATCTGACAGCGACCGGGTGAACGTCGAGCCGCTGTATGATGACAATGAGATTGTGACCGTGATTGTCCAATTGGAGGACCCTGCTCTGATGGACTATTACGGCACGAGCGCATACAGCGCGGACAATGGCATGACCCCCGGCGAGTCTGTCTCCGCGTTCCTGGGCTCCTCTGCTGCGCAGTCCGCCGCCCAGGACCTGCTGGACGAGCAGGAAATGCTCGCAAACCAGATTGCCGGTCTGGGCCAGGATGGCGCAAGCCGCACGTTCAGCGCGCAGCCTGCCGGCGCGGAGGTGGTGGCCCAGTGGACCGCCCTGCTCAACGGCATGGCTGTTGAAGTCCCCTACAAGATGCTGGACGAGATCCGGGCTCTGGACGGCGTAAAGCGGGCCTATGTGGCCCGGACCTTTGCCGAGCCCGATGAGCCGGTCACCGACGCCGGCGGGATTGCCGGATACAGCTATGATATGGTGCACCTGCAGGAGGTCTGGGACGCGGGCTATACCGGCAAGGGTATGCTGGTGGCCGTGCTGGACACCGGCCTGGACCTGGACTGGAGGGCCTATGAGAGCACCGAGGGCTCTCACATCTGGTCGGTTCACGAGGCTTTTACCGACAACTCCTTCAAGAGCGCTGACGCCAAGGAGAACCTCCGCTACAACAGCGCCAGCCTGGCCAGCTTCCTTCTGAGCAACTCCCTCAATGCCGAGACCAGAGGGAGCGAGACCGAGGTGACCTATGAGTTCAATGCCCTGTATAAGAATCTGAAGGTCCCCTTCGCCTATGACTACGCTGACCTGGACCTGAACGTACTGCCCAGCGAGAGCGATCACGGCACCCACGTCGCGGGCACCGCGGCCGGCTATTCCGAGGATGAGGAGGGCGTGGTGGAATTCTCCGGCGTGGCCCCCGACGCCCAGATCCTGGCTATGAAGGTCTTCGGCGACGCCACCGGCAGCGCCGCTGAACCCGACATCCTGAGCGCCCTGGAGGATGCCGTGAAGCTGGGCGCCGATGTGGTCAACCTGTCCCTGGGCAGCGACAACGGATTTGCCGAGGATGACACCGCCGCCAACGACGTCTATGCGGCGGCGGAAGAGGCTGGCATCATCCTGATGACCTCCTCCGGCAACTCCGCCTACTCCAGCAGCAATAACAACCGGGGTGGATATAACCTGTCCAGCGACCCCGAGATCTCCATGATGAGTTCTCCCGCCGTGTACGACTCCAACCTGGCGGTGGCTTCCATCAACAGCACCGTGGCCGTCGAGGCTTATTTCACCTGGACGGACGAGGACCAGGTGGAGCACAGGGTGGTCTACAACGACCCCACCGGCGTGGCCATGAAGTATAAGTTCGCGGGGCAGGAGCCCGTCTCCATCATCCCTGTGAGCGGCGCCGGCACCGAGCAGGACTACTATGACGCCGGCTTCCGCAACTACTACGGATATGGCGAAAAGGGTGTCTCCGGAATCGCCCTGGTGCAGCGGGGCGGCGAGGATGAGGACGGCGAGCCCGTCACCTTTGCCGATAAGATCAACAACGCCACCCGCTTTACCTGGAACTACTACGACTCCAGCACGGGGACCAACGTCTCTGCGTGCCCGGTGCAGGCCGTCATCGTCTACGACAATGTGGAGGGCGAGCTGGTCACCATGAGCGTGGACGGCACCGCCCTGACCTCCTGCTTTATCTCCAAGGCCGACGGCGAGGCCATTGTGGAGGCCATCGAGAGCGGCTATGACGTGAAGATCACCGTACAAGAGGAGGACCGGCTGGTCTCCTGGGATCAGGCCGGAGAGATGTCCGAGTTCTCATCCTGGGGCGCGGGTCCCGGCCTGGAGCTCAAGCCGGAGATCACCGCCCCCGGAGGAAATATCTGGTCCTCCATCACCGGCGGCTCCTCCGCCGACGGCAGCACCGGCTCCTACGGCATGATGAGCGGCACCTCCATGGCCTCTCCCCATATGACCGGCATCGGCGCCCTGGTGGAGCAGTATGTCAGGACCAAGGGCCTGAGCTCCAAGCAGGACATCGCCGACCTGACCAGCCGGCTGCTGGTGAGCACCGCCATACCTCAGAAGGACGGCGACGGCGTGTACTACTCCCCCCGCCTTCAGGGCGCGGGCCTGGTGAACGCCGGGGCCGCCATCTCCACCCCCGCCTATATCACCGTGGATGGAGAGAGCGTGGGTAAGCTGGAGTTCTATGATGACCCCGCCTGGACCGGCTCCTATGACTTTACCTTCCAGGTCAACAACATGACCGCCAACGAGCTGACCTACGACGTACAGGCCGTGTTCCTGCGGCCCGACACCAGCACCGACGGCGAGCACACCTACATCCTGGACAGCGACGTGGTGATTAAGACGGCGGACCTGGGCTCGGTCACCGTGCCTGCCATGAACAGCAGCGCCTTCTCCAGCGTCAGCTTCTCCGGAAACGCGGCGCTGACCGGCGAGGAGATTGAAGCGCTGCGCGCCCTCTTCCCCAACGGCACCTATGTGGAGGGCTACGTCATCCTCACCCCCCGGAACGGCACTGATCCCCAGCTCGGCCTGCCCTTCCTGTCCTTCCTGGGGGACTGGACGGCCGCGCCCATCTTTGACGCCGCCACCTGGCTGGATGCCGCTGAGACGGACTCCGGCTCCTATTTTGACAACGACTACACGTGGCAGCCCATTGTATTCGGCTACTACGATGGCTACGGCTTCTATAATCTGGGCCAGAATATCTTTGACGGGACCTCCGGCCAGGAGCAGACGGTCTACCACGAGGGGAACGTCACTCTGGCCCCCGGCAGCGGCGTGTTCCAGTCCATCAACGATATTATCATCTACCAGCTCAGGAGCGCCAAGCTGCTGGTGGTGGAGGCCCGCGATGCCGAGACCGGCGAGCTCTACTACCGCGACCTGGCCACCTACCAGCTCAAGACCACCTACGACGCCAGCTATGGCTATCCCATCCCCTACTCCCTGCGCTACTTCACGGATACCTACTGGGGCGGCACTGACCTGGAGGGCAACGTGCTGCCCAGCGGCACCGAGTGCGTCTATACGATCACGGCCTATGGCGAGGGGGATTACGGCGATACAGTCTATAACGAAGAGGCCGGCCGCTACGTCAGCGACTTTGAGGCGGTGGACCCCACCGACCCCGCCACCGAGCCCACCTTCAACGGCCACGCCATGGACAAGACCGGCGACGTGATCTCCTTCCACGTCCTGGTGGACACCGAGGCGCCCCGGCTGGAGAACAACGCCGTGTCCATCTATGAGGAGGACGGCCGCACGTACCTCACCGGCACCTTTGTGGACGACGGATCCCTGGCCCTGGTGCAGGTGGCGCCCGTGGTGACCCGCACCAGCAAGTATAACCCCGATTACAGCGACACTGCGGTAGCCACCGGCGACTCCTTCTTCACCGAGTACATCTACGACGAGGCCTCCCACACTTACACCTTTGTTGCAGACGTGACGGAGTACACACATAACGAGAGCTACCCCGGCGAGAGCGCCGCCTATGACTTTACCTGGACGGGAGCTGTTTACATCTACGGCGGCGACTACGGCGGAAACGAGCGGGTCTATGCCGTGTCCGTGGACGAGGGCAACAAGACACCCGACCGGATCAACCTGTCCCAGACCTCCGCGCTGCTCTATGTGGGGGACTCCTTCGACCTGAGCGTGGTGGACAACACCGGGACCGATGAGGAGTTGATCTACACCTCCAGCAACCCCGAAGTGGCTGTCATTGACGAAGCCGGCAGCGTGATCGCCCTGGCGCCCGGCCAGACCGTCATTACCGTCAGCAACAGCAGCGGCAGCGCCGTGTGCGTTGTGGCGGTGCGGGAGCATACCACCGAGGTGCTGGACTTCAACCTGTCCATTGAGAATTTCAGCGGCATGAAGCCCAACGGCGCCCTTCTGGTCAAGGTCACCGACCTCTATCCCGCCGACGTGCAGCTGGAGGAGATCCGCTGGGAGGTCAGCGAGAGCGACGAGACCGCCGAGGTCTACGAGGGCCTGGTTACCTGCGAGCAATACAGCAGCGACGGTCTGTCCGGCATGATCTCCCTCAATTACAGCGCCACCGGAGGCGGCGAGTATGAGGGGCTGGACCTTAGCGGCGAGGGTACGCTGACGGTCACCCTCAACGGTGTCAGCCGCACCATGACCCTGGACTGGGAGAGCCTGTATAACCAGAGCACCGATGAGGACCTGGTCCCCGACATCGGCTACAATGAGCAGATCATCTATGTGTCCCAGGGCGAGACCGCCACCCTGGTGACCAGGTACAATGATGCCGGCGCCCACAACGTCGGCAAGGTGGCGCTGTACACGGCGGAGGGCTATAGTGAGGACAACCAGCCCACCACACCCGCTGTTGGCCTTGTTCTGGACGGCCCTGATTTCTTCTATGTGGGGAGCAGCGAGCCCTGGACCGGCAAGCTGGTCAACGAGGCGGGCTACGCCCTGCCGGAGGAAATCCATATGTACTATCGCTACAGCTCCGGCCATGAGGTTGAGCTTACATACTATGAAGACGCGGAGTCTGTTCCCTCCTATGCATATGCCTGGTTCACCTATGACAGCGCCACCGGAGAGATAACGGCCAAAACGCCTACGGGCAGCGACAATATTCTGGCTATCCGGGCCGACGGCGTGGCCGATGAGGACAATCCCGGCGGCACCCTCAGCGGAGAGACCTATGAAGAGGTGGAGCCGCTCTACGGTCCCTTCGACTGGGCCGCCACCCCGGATCACACCCTCACCGGTGAGCTGACTACAGCCGAGGGCGTCTTGGTGAACAACATCACAAAGAACGTGGCTTACTACACCCCCTCCGAGCCCGGCGTGAGCTACATCACCGCTACCACCAAGGACGGTAAGTACAGCTGCAACTTCGCTGTCGTCTGCATGCCCATTGATGCCGAGCGCATCGACATGGAGCACAGCCTGACCATGAAGACGGGAGAGACGCTGTCCCCCAACGTGACCTTCGAGCCCCAGCCCACCCTGGCGGAGGATGAGGAGCTGATCTGGACCTCCTACAACCCCGACGTGGTGACTGTGGACGAGGACGGCACCCTGACCGCCCAGTCTGTGGGCTACGCCTATGTCCGGGCGGCTACCCGCGCAAACTCCTCCGTCGCCACCTACTGCATTGTCCGGGTGGTGCCCGGCGGCGAGCACGATCACCAGCTGGTGCTGATCAACGAAAAGGAGGCCACCTGTACCGAGCCCGGCTACAGCGGCGACTGGCAGTGCACCATCTGCGGCGAGATCGTAAGCGAGGGCTCCGTTGTCGAGCCTCTGGGCCACAACAGGGTGCTGGAGGGCTATATCGCCCCCTCCGCCACCGAGGACGGCTACAGCGGCGACTGGGTCTGCTCCCGCTGCGGCATCCTGCTGGAGCGCGGCGAGGTGCTCCCCGCCACCGGCATCCCGGTGCCTGAGCTGCCCAACCCCTCCTATCCGCCGGAGATTGCGGATGCGGACAACGGCTCCGTAACCGTCGCGCCCACCAACCCCAAGCGGGGCAGCGAGGTGACCATCACGGTCCAGCCCGAGCCGGGCTATGAAGTGGGGACCGTGACTGTCACCGACCGGAACGGCAGCCGCGTGGACGTCACCGCCAATCCGGACGGCACCTACAGCTTTATCCAGCCCGGCAGCCGCGTAACTGTGACGGTTGACTTTGTCGCTGCGGCGGAAGTGGAGATGCCCTTCACCGATGTGAGCGGAGGCTGGTACCATGACGCGGTGCAGTACGTCTACGAAAACGGCCTGATGCAGGGTGTCGGCGGCGGCCTGTTTGGGCCTGCTCTTACCACTGACCGGGCCATGATCGCCACCATTCTGTGGCGTATGGAAGGCGAGCCCGTGGTGGATTATGCCATGGACTATGCGGACGTGGCCGGCGGCGTCTGGTATACGGAAGCCATCCGCTGGGCCGCCAGCCAGGGGATTGTCACCGGATATGGCGACAGCCGGTTCGGTCCCGCCGACACCGTCACCCGGGAGCAGCTGGCGGTCATCCTGTACCGCTATGCGGGCGCCCCCGCGGCGGATGCGAGCGCTCTGGACAGCTTCTCCGACAGAGGCCAGGTCTCCAGCTGGGCCGGAGACGCCATGGCCTGGGCCGTGAGCGCGGGCATTATTCAGGGCAATGGCGCCGGCCTGAACCCCGGCGGCACCGCCACCCGTGCGGAAGTGGCCGCCATCCTGATGCGGTTCGTGGAGTCGGGTATCCTGTAACCGCCCCAATCCGGCCGTGAGGAAAATCGAATGGAAGAGTTGAATACGGCCGGTAAAAACGGACTGTGACAAAGTACCCCCTGATGCAGGAAAACGTAAGTACTGCATCATGGGGTACTTTTGCGATATGGCGCCATGCCCCATTTATGAGATCGCAACTTTTTTTCCGTGATTTTCCGCAGACTATCATGTATGCTTAAATCACGGCAGAGGCAGGCAGAAGCGCCGCTGGAAGCATATGACTGAGCAATATGGAGACAGCGCTTTCGCCGGTGCAGGAGCCGGACAAAGGATTGAGAACGGAGTTGGCTATGGTTACAGTTCAGGGTTTATATAATACCGCCGTCTGCTACACCCCCGCACTGGAGGATGCGGCGCGCGACCAGATCCAGGCGGTGTGCGATCGGCCGGAGTTTGCCGGCTGCAAAATTCGGATCATGCCCGACGTCCATGCCGGCAAGGGCTGCACAATCGGCACCACCATGACCATACAGGACAAAATCGTGCCCGGCATGGTGGGCGTTGATATCGGCTGCGGCATGGAGACGGTGGAGCTGGCCGAGCGGGAGATCGACTTTGACAGGCTGGACGGGCTGATCCGCAAGGAGATTCCCTATGGCCGGGAGGTGCGGGAATCTCCCCATCCGCTGAATGGCCGGATTGATCTGGCACAGCTCCGCTGTGCGGGACAGGTCAACCTGGGCCGCGCCATGCACAGCATCGGCACCCTTGGCGGCGGCAACCACTTTATTGAAGTGGATCGGGCCGAGGACGGCCGCCTGTTTCTGGTGGTCCATTCCGGCAGCCGGCATCTGGGCACCGAGGTGGCCAACTTTTATCAGGAGGAGGGCCGGCGCGCCCTCTGGGGCGGCGCCCACTATCAGATCCAGGCCGCCATTGCCCGGCTGAAGGCTGAGGGCCGTTTTCAGGAGATTCAGAGGACAATCAAAGGGCTGAAGAGGGAACACGAGCTGCACATCCCCAGAGATCTGGCCTATGTGGAGGGCAAACTGTTCGAGGACTATATCCATGACATGAGGCTGACCCAGCGGTTTGCCGCGCTCAACCGCAAGGCCATGGTCGATGTGATCATAACCGGCATGGGCCTCACTGCCGTGGAGGCGTTCACCACCATCCACAACTATATTGACACGGATGCCATGATCCTGCGGAAGGGCGCCGTCTCTGCCAGGGCCGGTGAGAAGCTGCTGATTCCCATCAATATGCGCGACGGCAGCCTGATCTGCACCGGCAAGGGAAACGACGACTGGAACTGCTCCGCACCCCATGGCGCGGGCCGCCTGATGAGCCGCCAAGCGGCGCTCCGGGAGCTGTCCATGGAGGAGTTCCGAAGTGAGATGGAGGGGATCTATACCACCTGCGTGCTGCCGGACACCCTGGACGAATCCCCCATGGCGTATAAGAGCATGGATGAGATTATCGCGCAGATTGGCCCCACGGTGGAGATTGCTGCCCGCATCCGCCCGGTCTATAACTTTAAGGCGGCGGATTAAACCAAAAGCAGGGAGGCTGGTGTTGGCTGTGGAAGCATGGATCAAAGAAAAACTGCATGAGATAGAGCGGCAGGAGAACTGCCGTATTCTGCTGGCGGTGGAGTCCGGCAGTCGCGCCTGGGGCTTTGCCTCGCCGGACAGCGACTACGACGTGCGCTTTATCTACGTGCGGCCCAGGGAGAGCTATCTCAGGCTGGAGCGCGTCCGCGATGTGATTGAACGCCCCATCCATGACAGTCTGGATATCAACGGCTGGGATGTGGACAAGACACTGAGACTCCTCCATAAATCCAATCCCACTGTATTTGAGTGGTTCTCCTCGCCCATTGTGTACAGGACAACGTCCTTTGCCGAGCGATTTAAACCGATCATGGGGCACTATTTCTCATCCAAGAGCGGGCTGTGGCACTATCTTCAGATGGCGGAAGGGAACTACCGCGATTACCTGCGCGGCGATATGGTCAAGGCAAAAAAATATTTCTATGTGCTGCGGCCAATCCTTGCCTGCCGCTGGATCCTGGAAAAGGGAACACCGCCGCCGATGCTGTTTTCAGAGTTGGCGGACAGCCAGCTGCCGCATGAGCTGGGGGACACGGTCAGAAAGCTGCTTGCGCTGAAGATGAACGCGCCGGAGGTCAAGATGATCCCGAGGATCGATGCGCTCAATGCGTATATGGAACAGAGCATCGCCGAGGTCCGGGAGCTGGTCACGCGGTACCCGAGAGAGAAGGTCCGGGATTGGGAGGAACTCAACCGCTTATTCCTGTCCGCGCTGGAGATGTAGCCCATGGTGGAATTACCGCCCAGGGTGAAAACGGCCTTTGAACTGCTGGAAGCGCCGGCTGAGAGGCGTTCCTTGCGGGAGGCGCTGCGCGCGACTACGTGCACGGCGAGGGCACCGGCAAGGACTGAGATGTCGCCACCAACGCACTGCCTGAGCAGATCAAGGAGGTCTTTTCACGATACCGCCCTAATTTCATCAGGGATTGCCGGTATGCCAGGTCCTGTGCCATACTCTTGCCCATGAAGGATAGGGCCTCGTCTCGTATAGTTGTTGGCTGCAATGCCAACTCTAACCGATGAGGTCCTATCCTTTTTATTTGGCTGTCCAAGATATATTGCAGTCCTGCTGTTTGACAGACCTACGGTCTTTACAGAAAAGTACGTGATATGATATGATATGAAAGATTTTAAGTGAGGTGCAGACAGTATGAGAATGCGGAAAAAGCCAAATCTGATTCCGAGAATGGAACGCTGTGCGGCGTGTCAAATCCGTGACCCTGAGAGCAGACGCGAACACTGGCGTGACCTGATGCCGGAGGCGAGGGAGCTGCGGCTGGAGCTGGGATGCGGCAAAGGACGGTTCACTGCCGAGACGGCGGCGCAAAACCCGGATATTCTTTTTATCGCTGTGGAGCGGGTTCCGGACGCCATGGTCATTGCCATGGAACGGGTAACGGCTATGGAGCTTCACAATGTATTTTTTGTGGATGGAGACGCGGCCAGGCTGCCCGAATACTTTGCCCCCGGAGAGGTAGACCTCATCTATATCAACTTCTGCGACCCATGGCCTACCAAGCGGCATGCCAAACGGCGGCTGACCTTTGTAAACTTCCTGAAAAAGTACCGTGAGGTTCTGAAAGAGGAGGGGCAGATCCACTTTAAGACAGATAACCGAGATCTGTTCGAGTGGTCCCTCACCCAGTTTCCCCAGGCTGGCTTTGCGCTCTCCGAGGTGACCCGAGATCTGCACGCAAACGGCATCTGCGGCGTGATGACTGACTACGAGGAGAAGTTTCACAACCTGGGTACCCCCATCAACCGCTGTGTAGGCACCATGGGTGAGCTTCCACCTGAGCCGCTCGAGGAAACGTCCGAGGTGGAAAATGAGGACAAGAGCGGATTATCAAACCAAGTGTAATCGGAAGTGAGTTCAAAGTCCTATAATTTCCGAGCAGAATGGAATTTTTAAGACTTTGCGAGGTCTAGCGTCGATTAGCGCCAGGCTTCGTTTTAGAGTGGCAGGAGCGTAAGCGTCAAATTAATCGACGGATATATCTATCCCTAACCCCAATCCGTACCGGCGTGTAGAAGCAGTCCCAGCGGTACACGGGGCTCCGTCGTAGTCCGGCGTGTCGTGTAGGGATAGTGCGCGTTTTTGAACACATGGTCGCTGTGGTAGATCACGGAGGCATTGCTCTGGTTGATTTTCTCCAGCACTTCCCGCACGCCGGTGTCATAGAGCCTGGCCTCCAGGATGCTCCCGTTTGCCTCAGACTCATAGCTCCCACTCTTCAGCCCCTTCAGTTCCTTCATCTTCGCTGGGCGCCTTGGGTTGGAAGTTCTTATATGGAACAGAGGAGTCTCTGGCCTGCCAGTTCTGCGGCCCACAGCCATTCGAACCGACACACAGAGGCAGAGCCGAAGCGGATCCGGGATATGCGCCGGAGAAATCCCCGGTTGGGCATGGTGGAGCTGTGGCACAGGCTGCGGCTACACCCGCCGCCCGGAGAGCCTGTTCCGGGTAATGCGTAAACTGGGACTGTTCCCACCGAAAGAGAAGAAACCGGCCTGCAAGCCCAAGCGCTACCAGCAGATGACCTATCCCGGCCATCGGGTTAAAGTGGATGTGGTGGGAGATACCTGCGCTGTTTGAGACCGCCGCCGCCCAACTGGGTATCCGTCACAAGCTCATCCGCGCCTATACCCCCAGACACAACGGCAAGGTTGAACGCAGCCACCATGAGGATCAGAAGCACTTCTATTCCTGCCACAGATTTTTCTCCCTGGATGGCTTCGCTAAACAGCGCATCCTCCATGACCGCCGCTCCAATAATTTCCCTATGAGGCCGATTAACTGGCTTTCTCCTAACGAGTTCACTGTCCAATATGTATTGTACTCCTACACTCTTGCAATATTCTTTCTTTTATCGTATACTATTAACGCTCGTCACCATACTGAATAGTGGAATATGCTCGGGCCAATCCACAACTCTATATCCAGGTATAGCGCAGTTGGTAGTGCGCCTACTTTGGGAGCGTGAGGCCCAGGTTCGGGCCGAAGTCCTCGGAAAACCCGGAAAGTCTTGGGACACATGGGCTGACAGCACTTTCCCCCTCGCCGGTAACTGGTCAAAAATCGGCGTTGACCACATGTTTGACCACAATTGGAAAATTTCATAACCGGGTGTAGCGCAGTTGGTAGCGCGCTTGCTTTG
>CAJFTA010000062.1 GCA_904419835.1 uncultured Pseudoflavonifractor sp.
TCGTACAGTTGTTGTCTGCAACTCCAACTATAACCGATGAGGCCGTATCCTTCATCCTTTTTTATTCATTTGTCCAACATGTATTGTACTCCTACAAAATATCTCTCTGCCAGAGAAAAAATCACCTTGACATTTTCCAGCAAAGTCACTATAATTAATTGCAGTCTGTACAGAGCGCATCAGTTCAGTGTATGTTCAGACAGAGGTTCATATCCGGGTGTGGCGAAGCTTGGTATCGCGCTTGGTTCGGGTCCAAGAGGCCGTGGGTTCGAATCCCGCCACTCGGACCAATCGGAGTGTCCAGATTTGGGCACTCCGATTTTTTATTGGGGTTAAGGGAACCACCGGCTCTGCCGGTGGAGGCACCCTGCAAAAAAGCTTTAGCTTCAAGCATCGAGCAAAGTGAGAAGAGAACAACAACTTTACTATTGTTAAGAAATTATCATTTGATAAACAACGCCCGTTTACGGGCTGTGGGGCAAATGATGCAAGTGGTGGATTTTTCGGTGCCTCTTGAGAGGCTTGCCGGCATGATACCCTTTCAGGGCTTACACAAGCCCCCGGCATAGCCGTAATCTCATTAAGATAAGGAACAGACCAGACTGTCTCGCATACAGTCTGGTCTGTTCTGCAAATATTTGAAAAAAGACATAAAAACCACTTGACAAAAGTGCCGGGGGTCCTGACTATATTTCCTGCTCCTCCAACTGAAGCTGCTTGGCCCGGATTGCCGTGGACAGCGCCAACTTTTTGACCTCCCCGCTATCAAAGGCGATGATGACGATGTCCCCGCTACGGCTGACCAGCGTCCCAAGACCAAAGGCCTTGTGGCGCAGCCGCGTGCCGGGCTCATACGTCTCGGAAAGCCGGAAAATCTGCTCCTTGGTCAGGCGCTTTACCTGCGGCAGCTTTCTCTTTTCTGCCTTTGGTGGTTCCTTGGCTTTGGGCGGGAAAATTTCCCGGGAAAAAGTGGACTCCAGTCCCGGCTTGCGGAAGGTGACGATGTCCAGCTCCCGTTTGGCCCGGGTCATCCCCACATAAAACAGCCGCCGCTCCTCTTCGTAGGCATCCAACTCCTGAGGGGACGCGTCCGGCTCCGGCAGGGCCTTGGGCAGCATGCCGTCCGCCACATCCATCAAAATCACCCGTTCGTACTCCAGTCCCTTGCTGGAGTGGATGGTGGAGAGTACAAAGGGGCAGTCCGGTGTGCCGGCTCCTGCCTGCACCACCTCCCGCAACTCCTCCAGCCGGTCCAGAAGCCGCCCCGGCGTAGGCTCCTCCGCCCCAAGGGCCTCCAGAATCTCCGCCTTGTTCAGGTCGCCGCCCCGTTCCTCAAGGTAGGCCCCGTAGCCCATGAAGTGCACAATGCGGTAGACCGCCTTGTCCGCCGGTTCCTCCAGCAGGTTGTTCATGTGGGTCTGAAGGGCCTTACACTGCCTTTTGGTCCAGGGGGACGCCGCCGAAGAGGATGCGATGTATTCCAGAATGGTCTCCCCCGCTCCGCCGGCCCGGGCGGCCGCCTCCTGGGCCAGAGCCCGGCTGATGCCAGCCCCCAGCTTGTAGTATATGTTCAAAAAGTACTCGGCATTGCCCGGTTCCCTGGCGAAGCGAATGATATCCGTAATATCCCGCACCACCCGGTTGGTGAAAAAGAGGCTCTCCACCTGGCGGCAGCGGTACGGGATGCCGGAGCGCTCCAGCAGGTCTATCAGCGGCAGGGCGCTGTCGTTGTCCCGGTAGAGCACGGCGGTCTCAGTATTGCAGTCCTCCGCCATCTTGCAGAGATAGCGGTACTGCTTCTGCCGGTCATAGACCGAGATCTCCCGGAGTTCCGCCCCGCTCCCCCGGGTGGCCCGCATGTGCTTGGGACGGCGGTTTCTGTTCTTCTGAATGAACCGGTCCGCCGCCGCCACAATCTGCTCTGTGGAGCGGTAGTTCTGCTCCATATACAGCACCTTGGCGTTGGGATAGACCCGGTCAAACTCGGTGAGGGCCTGGGGACAGGCCGCCCGGAAGCCGTAGATGCTCTGGTCCTCATCTCCCACCATGAACAGGTTCCCGTTCTGCCCCGCCAACAGACGGATGATGGTGTGCTGGATTTTGGAGGTGTCCTGAGCCTCGTCCACGCAGTAATACTGATACCGGTCCCGGACTGCGCCCAGAATCCGGGGATACTGCCGGAGTATCTGGAGGGCATAGACCATCTGGTCGTCGTAGTCCATCAGCCGCCTGTCCCGCAGAGCCTTGCAGTAGGCCTGGTAGAAGGCCGGAAAGTCCAGCCCCTCCACCTCGATTTCGGACAGCTCCTCCCCCCTGATCATCTGGTTCTTGACGTAGGTAATGGCGGTCTGGAGGCCCTTTATGGTGCTCTCCGTTGCAAATTCGTTGGTCTGACTCCGGTAGAGCTCCCCCAGCAGGGCGCTCTTCTGCCCGCCGTCCTCCAGCAGGCGGAAGGCGGAGCGGCCCGTGACTCGCTCATAATAGCGGATAATCCGGCTGCATACGCCGTTGATGGTGCGGAAGCTCAGTCTCTTTGCCGCCTCCTCACCGAAGCAGGAGGCAAACCGCCGCTCCATGTCCCTGGCGGCTGCCACGGTATAGGTCATGGTGAGGATACTCTCCGGCCGGATACCCCGCACATAGCACATACAGCCCAGCCGGGTCACCAGGACGGTGGTCTTGCCGCTGCCCGGCACCGCCAGCAGCAGCACCGGTCCCTCTGTCACCTGTACCGCCGCCTCCTGCTGAGGGTCCAGGCGGATAGAAAATCGTGTTTTGAATTGGGAAAAGTCCATTGCTTGCTCCAATATCCAGCGCACTCCGGCTCAGTGGCAGGGTTGTACGCCTGGTTTCTTTATTTTACGCAATATGTTATTATAGTCGAAGGAGGAAAGCCAGTCAACGGAACAGACGCCTTGTCAGTCCCCCTTTCGCCTCCCCCAGAGCCTTGACACATACCGCCCTATGTGCTGCAATGCCACCCCGCCGGAGGGGCATCCGGCTGCTTGATTCCTATATACCCGGTATACCCGGAACCATTCTGAACGTGAGGAAAACAGTATGTTTCATACCATTCTTGTGGGCCCAAGCGGCAAGGGCCGTTCCCTCTGGATGGAGGCGCTTTTGAACGCCCTGCCCTCCTCCCTCCCCCTCTGGGGGTACCGCACACCAAAGGAGGCCGCCGATGGGACAGGCCGCGCTCCCATCCGGCTCTACCCTGTGGGCCAGTCTGCTAAAGAGTACGGCCCCATCCTGCTGGGCTGGTGCAGAGACAGGCAGGCTGTCTCCATTCCGGAGGCTTTTGACCACTGTGCCGGACTGGTTGAGCAGGCCGCCCCCGGCGGCCTGCTCCTGCTGGATGAGCTGGGCCCCATGGAGAGCCGCTCTCCCCGCTTTTGTCGGGCAGTTCTGAACGCGCTGAGCGGTGATACCCCCATTCTGGCCTGGGTGCGGGACTTGGACACCCCCTTTCTCGCCGCTGTGCGCAGTCATCCCAGGGCCAGATGCTTCTATCCGCCTCCCGCCTGCGACCCCGCCCTGTTGGAGACGTTGTCTGCATTTCTCGCCGCACAGCTGGCGCCAGGTGGCCGGCCTCTATAAAATTAAATGCCCCGGACGCTCCATGGCGGAGCGTCCGGGGCGTTCTGTCTCTGTCCTGGATTACACGTCCTTGTTCAGAACGTTGTCCAGCGCCTTGCTCATAATAATGTAGAGCACAAAGGTCACGACCATGCTGACAATGGCAGGCACCAGGAAATTGTATATCAGTGCCACCTCGCCTACTGCCGTTCCGATAATCCAGGTGATGATGGCAACCCAGTTGATCTTCTTATTCTCCTTGCTGCGCTTGACGCAGAAGGCCTCGGCAATGATAAGGCCGGGGATGGGGGGCAGCAGGACGGACAGCGTCTGCACCACGGGCAGAAGGAACTTGGTGGCACCCACAGCGGCGAAGATGGCGGCGGCGGTCGCCACAATCACGGCCAGCACGGCGTGCTTCACTCTGCCCTCCATGCGGGTGTCCTTCATGACGTTCTGCAGAGCCAGACTGGCGCTGTAGATGTTGTTGTCCTGAGTCGTCCAGACGCAGAAGATGGCGCAGATGAACACCAGCACGCCCAGGCCCAGGGCAGCGGTGGCGGTGACGAAGTCGCTCTTGTTGGTAGCCTGAGCGGTCATGATGCCGATGACCTCAAGGCCGAAGAGGCCGACAGCCACGGAGACGGGTGCACCGATTGCCACGTGAGAACCCTTCTTGGCATAGCGGCACACATCGGGAGAGACGATGCAGCCGAAGATCCAGGCGCCTACGAAGGAGGTGGAGCCGGCGGCAAAGGAGATTGCATTGCCCTCCTCGGGGACAAAGTGGAACACGGCCTCATAGCCGGCAGTCTTTCCAATGGCAATGGCGCAGGCAATGGTCAGAATAATGGCGCAGGGAACGCCCAGCCAGCTGACGATCTCCAACCCCTTCACGCCGCGGATAGCGGACTGGGCCCACAGGGCTACCACAATGATGGAGGTAATGCCGACAGGAATGGGCCACCAGCTGAAGGTGGAGTCAATCAGGTTGGAAAACGTATCGGCGTTGACGGCAATCCAGTTGACGGCGGACACCGCCAGCAGCAGGGAGAGGATGGAAGAACTGCGGGCGCCCAGGGACTTTCTGGCCAGCACCGACGTGGACAGACCCGTCTTGTAGGCAATGACGCCCAGCAGGGTGGCGACCAGAATCAGCATCAGATTGCCCACGGCGCAGGCCAGTACCGCCTCTTTAAACGGCATCTTAAAGCCTACGGTGGCGCCGGTGACAAAGTTGGACAGTGAAATAGTATAGCCGGTCAGGATGACCAGAATACTGCCGACGCTTTTACGTGCGCTCTGCGGCACTGCGTCGTAGACGTATTCCATTTCGCTGCTGTTTTCCGGTGCTGGTGCTTTGGTTTTCGGCTGTTCGCTCATAACAACATCTCCTCTTCTTTGATTTCAGGTCGCCCTGAGCAGCGGCTCTGCTGCCGCATTGAGCGCGAAAAAAGCGGGACGTCCCGCAGCAAGGAAACTCCATGTATGAACACTTTGCCCAATAACTTCACATTAATTAAATAAACAACTATACAAAAGAACGAAAACATAGTATCATAACAAAAGCAGAAAGTATAATATAAATTTGATATAAATATATTTTTTTATATATAAAAAAATATAGATAAGAAAATTTGTTGGATACACTTTAAAGTTTTAACAAATTCGAAAACTTTATCACGGTAAATAGATATAAATATTTTTACTTTTTCATTGGCAAATCAGCTTCAAGGCGTCAGCTGCTCCGCCGCGTCTGCCCCCGATGCACCGCTCCCGTGATAAAATCCAAATAAAAAATACCGTCAGGGCATTCTCCTGACGGTATTTTTTATATACGGCTTATGTATCCAGCCAGCGGATGGGCCCCCAGCGATTTTCGGCGGCCTGGTACAGGCGCCAGGCCATCCAGGCGCACAGCAGGCCCACCAGGCATCCCGCGGCCACATCGGAGGGGAAATGGACGCCGACGTACAGCCGGGAGAAGCCCATGAGGGCCGCCAGCGCCACTGCGGTCCACCTCATCCACTTCCTGGGCAGGGTTCTGAACCAGCTACCGGCGGCGGCAAAGGCCGCGCAGGTGTGGCCCGACGGGAAGGAGTTGGGGTCGTTCTCCACCACCAGGAAGCTGAGCCCCTCCACGGTCAGCCAGGGGCGCGGCCTGGCCACCAGGTGCTTGAGCACCACATTGGTGCACAGCAGGCCCAGCAGCATGGCCGCCAGAGACAGTATCCCCGCCCGGCGGGTCCTGCGAAAGCAGAGCATCACCACAGACAGCACAATCCACAGCATGCCGGCATTGCCCAGCTGTGTGTAGAAGGATATCAGTGGGGTAAGTACTTCACAGCGCACAAATTCCTGAATCCAGAGCAGAACAGCTCCGTCCAGGCCGAGCAGTGTATCCAGCAACGGTTTTCCTCCTTTTTTATTCTGTTTTCTCTGTCCTCAGCGGGAGCGCAGAAGAAAAAGGGCGGGGTCTCCCCCGCCTTACAGGCTGTCGGAAAAGTCCAAGGACTTTTCCGACAGCCTGTAAAAATGCCGTTACTTTCGCGCCGCATGACGGCGCAAAAGTCCTCGCTTCGCTCTCCGCAAGCCTTGCGCTGCAAGGCTTGCGGAGCATTCGATTCCGCGCGAGGCGGGCGGCTGCCCCCTCGCGCTCCCCCGCCCCTGTATGATTGCGTCAGGCCGCCGGCTCCACCGGCTCACAGGTCTGGATAATGCCGTTGACCAGCTCGAAGGTCTTGGTCTTGACGATGTGGCTCTTGCCGATTCGGACCTCCTGGGTGCCGACCGCCTGGGTGATGGGGTTGGTAATGGTCGCCCGGATGGTGAAATTCACGCTGACATAGCCGGGCTGCTCGCTGAGCACCACAGTGCCGTCCTCCATCTCCACAGGGACGAGATTGGGCTCCGAGGAGACATCCAGTACGTACGCATCCAGCATGGCGCCGTCCGCCATCAGCTGGGCCCCTTCGCCGCCGGCCTCCACCTGGGCCTTTACCGCCTCATAGACCGACTCCTGCACCAGGGGCACTTTGACGGTATACTCAATCTGGGTGGTGCTGCTCTCGCCGGGAATCCCCGCGTCCCTGCCCAGGAACTTCAGGGCCACCACGGCGGCCACAACTACAATCAGAACCAGAACAATCAGGTCGATCACGTTAATCTTGCCAAACAGCCGGCCCTTTTCATCCACGATTTTTCCTTTTTTTTTGTTCATTCCGAGAAACCTCCGTGTGCGCTGTCAATGGAACTTGTAAATTGACATAATTATGATACAATAAAGGGACACTGCGGACATTGTACCATACCTCTGCCCATGATAACAAGTCTTTTTTGGAGGCTCCAGACATATGAAGGTTATCCACCTCATCTCCGGCGGCGACAGCGGCGGCGCCAAAACCCATGTCCATATGCTCCTTCAGAACCTGTCCCGCACCCCCGGCGTGGAGGTCACCATGGTCTGCTTCATGGAGGGCCCCTTCTCCCAGGAGGCGCGGGAGCTGGGCATCCCTACCGTGGTGCTGCCCGGCAGGAACATCTTCCGCACCTTCCGCACCTTAAAGAATATGATTCGGGAGGGCGGATACGAGATCATCCACTGCCACGGCGCCCGGGGCAATATGATGGGCGCGCTGCTCCGCAGGGCCACCGGATTGCCCGTGGTCACCACCGTCCACTCGGACTACCGCCTGGACTATATGGGCCGCCCCATCTCCCGCCTCACCTACGGCACCATCAACACCCTGGCCCTGCGGCTGCTGGACTACCGTATCGGCGTGTCCGACGCCATGACCGACCTGCTCATCTCCCGTGGCTTTGACCCGGACAAGCTCTTCACCATCTACAACGGCATTGACTTCACCCCCCGCACCCCCTCCATGACCCGGAGCGAGTATCTGAAGAGCGTGGGCGCCAACTGGCCGGATGACTGCGTCATCGCCGGCATCGCCGCCCGTCTCAACCCGGTCAAGGACATCCCCACCCTGATCCGGGGCTTCGCCCGGGCCAGGCAGTCCTGTCCCAAGCTGCGGCTGCTCATTGCCGGCGACGGCGAGCAGATGGGCGAGCTCAAGGCCTTGGCCGCCGACCTGGGGGTGGCGGAGGACGTATGCTTCGCCGGGTGGGTGTCCGACGTGGACAGCTTTTACGGCGCACTGGACATCAACACCCTCACCTCCCTGTCTGAGACCTTCCCCTACTCCCTCACCGAGGGTGCCCGGGCCGGACTGCCCACTGTGGCCAGCCGGGTGGGCGGCGTGCCCTACCTTATTGACCACGGCGTCAACGGCCTGCTCTTTGAGGCCGGGGACTATGAGACCCTGGCCAAGCATCTCACCGCCCTGGCCTCCGACGAGACCATGCGCACCCACATGGGCCAGCGGCTCTATCAGAAAGGCAAGAACGACTACTCCCTGGAGAGCACCCTTCAGCGGCAGCTGGAGATTTACTCCGTCATTCTCCGCCGGAAGGCCCGGAACCACGGCAAGCGGGACGGCGCACTGGTATGCGGCGCCTACGGCAGAGGCAACGCCGGTGACGACGCCATTCTGGAGGCCATTGTCACCGAGCTGCGGCAGATTGACCCCGACCTGCCCGTGTGGGTCCTGTCCCGCAAGCCCTCGGAGACCCGGCTGACCTACCGGGTCAACTCCATCTACACCTTCGCCTTCCCCAAGTTCCTCTGGCGGATGGGCAAGACCCGGCTCTACATCAACGGCGGCGGTTCCCTGATGCAGGACGTGACCAGCCACCGCTCCCTGTGGTTCTACCTCTTCACCATCTCCGCCGGCAAGATTCTGGGCAACAAGGTGATGATGTACGGCTGCGGCATCGGCCCCATCCACTCCCCCTCCAACCGGAAGCGGGCGGCCAAGGTGCTCCAGAAGCGGGTGGACGCCATCACCCTGCGGGACACCCACTCCAAGGTGGAGCTAGAGGACATGGGGGTCACCAACCCCAAGATTGTCCTGTCCGCCGACCCCACCGTCATCCTCCCCGCCGCGGGACCGGAGGTCATCGACGGCGTGCTGGAGAGCGAGGGTCTGGACCCTTCCGGCAAGTATTTCGGCTTTACCCTCCGTCCCTGGCCCGGCTTTGAGGAGAAGGCCGCCATCTTCGGCCGTGCGGCCGACTATGTGTGGGAGAAGTACGGCATGACGCCGGTGTTCCTGCCCATCGAGCGGCGGCTGGACGTGGGCGCGGCCCAGAAGGCGGCCATGTATATCAAAAAGGCCCCCTACCGCATCATCCACGCCACCGGCAGCAGCGACCACACCATCGGCCTCTTTGCCCGGATGCAGGCGGTGGTGTCCATGCGCCTCCACGCGCTGGTGTTCTCCGCCGGTCAGGGCGTGCCCCTGGTGGGCGTGGTGTACGACCCCAAAATCAGCTCCTTCCTCTCCTACATCGGTCAGGACCTGTACACCGAGCTGGCCGACCTGACCTATGAGGGCCTGTGCGCCCACATCGACGCCGCCTGCGCCCGGATTGGCGACACGGAGTTCCTCTCCGGCGGTGTGGACCGTCTGCGGAAGGTGGAGCGCCGCAACAGCGAGACGGCGGCAGAGCTGCTGGGCAAATGATCCGTCCCCTGTGCTCCCCCGCCCCGTCCGTTTTTCAATATTCCTCGGGAGGTTATCTCGGTTGAAGCAATATGTCTGTCTCTCCTCCTCCCCCTGGCAGGCGGTCCCCACCCGGACCCAGCAGCTGATGACCCGCCTGCGGGACGCGGAAGTCCTGTTTTTTGAGCCCCCATCCCCCCGGGGCAGAGGCGCCCGGGACGGCGGCCGCAGGGTGCGGCCCGGCCTGACGGTCTACGCCCTGCCTCCCGTTCTCCAGGTGGACGAGCGTTACAGCTTTCTCTTCTCCCGGGGCGTAAACAAGCTTGCCCGCTTTATCGCCGCAAAAATGGACCGCCACCGGTTCCGGGACCCCATCCTGTGGGCCACACGCCCGGATCAGGTCCACCTGCTGGACAGCCTACTCTTCCGGGGGCTGGTGTACGACTGCGACCGGTACTGGTCCGGCTTCCCCCTGGAGTGGGAGAGCGACCTGGCCCTGTCCGCCGACGTCATCTTCGCCGCATCTCAGGGGCTTGCAGACCATCTGTCCCCCTGCAACGACAACATCGCTCTTCTCCCCAACGGCGTCAACTTTCCCATGTTCTCCCGGCAGGAGGCGGAGCCCCCCGGCGACCTGGCCGCCATCCCCAGGCCCATCCTGGGCTGGGCGGGTACCATCCGGCGGGACCTGGACCTCTCCCCTCTTCTGCGGGCCGCGGCCGACCTGCCCCGGTGCTCCTTTGTGCTGGTGGGCCGGACGGAGGGCAGCGCCCAGCTGCGCAGACTGTCTACCTTCCCCAACGTGCATCTGCTGGGCCCCAAGGCGCCGGTGGATCTGCCCGACTACCTGTGCCGCTTCGATGTGTGCCTGAACCTGCTCTCCGGCCGGGAGCAGCCCACCGATATTATCCCCAGCCGCATCTACGAGTATCTGTCCACCGGAAATCCCATTGTCTCCATGGTTGGCAGCGGGCAGATTGAGCATTTCCCCGACGTAATCTACGGCGCCCACACCGCCCGGGAGTTCTCCCAGCTCTGCGCCAGCGCCCTGACCGAGGTGGGCAGCTGGACCAGATGCCGCCGCCGGAATTACGGCGCCGCCGCGGCCTGGAGCGTCCGGGCGGACGAGGTGTGCCGCATTCTGGACGCCATTGGGCTATGCTGAATGCCCCCTTCTTTTCGCTCTGTCAAAAATGGTCAATTGTCTATTGTATCCATTTGTCCTTTCTTGTCTAAGCCTACGAAATTCGCCCCGGTCCCTTGTAATACGGGTCGCAATACGATATATTGTATGTATTCTTGGTACTAAGAGGGGTGCTTGCGTTGCTGAACGGAGGACACATTGCCTGCCTGACCGTCATTCTCAACGGCCCCAATGCACCCGGATCAGACTGCTGAACCATATCAGGTCATCCATAATAAAGGATGACCTGATTTATTTTTCGCAGCGCTGAAATTTTTTGTATCACGGAGGTCGTTATGAGCAAGAAAGTTGCAGTTATCATGGGTTCCGACTCTGACCTGGAGACCATGCGCCCCTGCGTGAAGCGTCTCAAGAGCTTCGGCATTCCCTGCGAGGTGCGGGTCATCTCTGCCCACCGCACCCCCGCCGCCGCCGAGGACTTTGCCTCCCATGCTGAGGAGAACGGCTTCGGCGTTATCATCGCCGCCGCGGGCAAGGCCGCCCACCTGGCCGGCGTCCTGGCCGCCTACACCACCCTGCCCGTCATCGGCGTACCCATCAAGACCTCCATGATGGGCGGTCTGGACAGCCTGCTGTCCATGGTCCAGATGCCCAAGGGCATCCCCGTGGCCTGCGTGGCCGTGGACGGCGCCGACAACGCCGCCATCCTGGCCGCCCAGATGCTGGCCCTCTCCGACGCCTCCCTCTCCTCCGCCCTGAAGGACTTCAAGTCCGCCATGGCCGACGAGGTTGCCGAGAAGGACCGCAGGCTCCAGGCCGAAACCTTTTGAATTTCTCTCCCTTGTGGATAAAAATAACATCAATTCAGACAGACAGGAGCGGTTTTACATGAGTTACGAGAAGCGCGAGCAGCTGTATGAGGGCAAGGCCAAGAAGGTCTATGCCACCGACGACCCCCAGGTGGTCATCGTGTCCTACAAGGACGACGCCACCGCCTTCAACGGCCTGAAGAAGGGCACCATCACCGGCAAGGGCGCCATCAACAACCGCATGACCAACAACCTGATGCGCGATGCGCCGCCTGGAGGCCGAGGGCGTGCCCACCCACTATGTGGAAGAGCTCAATGACCGTGAGACTGCCGTGAAAAAGGTCTCCATCGTGCCTCTGGAGGTGATTGTCCGCAACATCTCCGCCGGTTCCTTTGCCAAGCGGTACGGTGTGGAGGAGGGCATCGTGTTCGACGAGCCCACCCTCGAGTTCTCCTACAAGAACGATGACCTGGGCGACCCCCTGATCAACACCTACCACGCCCTGGCCCTCAAGCTGGCCACCAAGGAGGAGATCGCCCTCATCGAGAAGTACACCTTCATGGTCAACGACCTGCTCAAGGGCTTCATGAAGGAGATCGGCATTGACCTGGTGGACTTCAAGCTGGAGTTCGGCAAGACTGCCGACGGCACCATTGTGCTGGCCGATGAGATCTCCCCGGATACCTGCCGTCTCTGGGACGAAAAGACCCACGAGAAGCTGGACAAGGACCGCTTCCGCCGGGATATGGGCGGCGCTGAGGAGGCCTATGAAGAGGTCATGCGCCGGCTGATGGGGGATCAGTAATCCATGGGCGGTTTTTTTGGCACCATCTCAAAGCATGACTGCGTCATGGACCTGTTCTTCGGCACCGACTACCACTCCCACCTGGGCACCAAGCGGGGCGGCATGGCGGTCTATGACGCCAAGGACGGCTTCCAGCGGCAGATCCACAACATTGAAAACACTCCCTTCCGCACTAAGTTCGACAAGGACATCGCCGACTTCCACGGCTGCTCCGGCATCGGCTGCATCAGCGACACCGACCCCCAGCCTCTGCTGGTGCGCTCCCATCTGGGCCTGTACGCCATCACCACCGTGGGCATCATCAACAACGCCGACGCGCTGGTGGAGCGCTACTTCTCCGACCATGGCCACCAGTTCATGGCCATGAGCTCGGGTAAGGTCAACTCCACCGAGCTGGTGGCCGCCCTCATCAACCAGAAGGACGACCTGGTCTCCGGCATCCGCCACGCCCAGGAGGAGATCGACGGCTCCGCCACCATCCTCCTGCTGGACCAGGACGGCATCATCGCCGCCCGCGACCGGATGGGCCGCCTGCCCGTGCTCATCGGCCAGAGCGAGACCGGCTGCTGCGTGTCCTTCGAGTCCTTCGCCTACCACAAGCTGGGCTATCACGACGCCTACGAGCTGGGCCCCCAGGAGATTGTCCGGGTCACCGCCGACGGCTGGACCACCCTGGCCCCCGCCGGGGACAAGATGAAGATCTGCGCCTTCCTCTGGACCTACTACGGCTATCCCAACTCCAACTATGAGGGCGTCAACGTGGAGGTCATGCGCTACCGCAACGGCGAGATTATGGCCCGGGACGAGGTCCAGAAGGGCAAGCTGCCCAAGGTGGACTACGTGGCCGGCGTGCCCGACTCCGGCGTGCCCCACGCCATCGGCTTCGCAAACCGCAGCGGCAAGCCCTTCGCCCGCCCCTTCGTCAAGTACACCCCCACCTGGCCCCGGTCCTTCATGCCCGCCAACCAGGAGGCCCGCAACCAGGTGGCCAAGATGAAGCAGATTCCCGTCCCCGAGCTCATTGAGGGCAAGAAGCTCCTCTTTGTGGACGACTCCATCGTCCGTGGCACCCAGCTGCGGGAGACCGTGGAGTTCCTGTATGAGTCGGGCGCTGAGGAGGTCCACATGCGCTCGGCCTGCCCCCCCATCATGTACGGCTGCAAGTACCTCAACTTCTCCCGCAGCAACTCCGACATGGAGCTCATCGCCCGCCGCACCATCCAGGACCTGGAGGGCGACGAGGGCCAGCAGCACCTGGAGGAGTACGCCGACGCCTCCACGGAGCGGGGCCAGTGCATGCTCAAGGCCATCTGCGAGAAGCTGGGTTTTGACTCCCTGGGCTATCAGTCCCTGGACGGCCTGCTGGAGGCCATCGGCATCGACCGGGATAAAGTCTGCACCTACTGCTGGAACGGCAAGGAGTAAACTCACTTCCAGGGGGGAATTCTTCCCCCCTGGATACAAAACCGCCGCGCCGCCTCCTGCGGCACAACGGTTTTGATACCCCCCTCACCCGCGCACGCGCGGGTGGTTGCCCGCCGGTGGTGAAGCAAGCAGCGGTGTGCTGCGCAGGCGCATGTCCTGCTCCGCACATGATTTCTTATTTGTTTTATCCCTGCGTGGTAAAACCTGCGGGCTTTTCCCGTACCCCTCAGCACCCCACTTCCTCATTTTATCTGGAGGTTTTGAGATGAAGAACTCCCATTCTGAGTCCTACGCCGCCGCCGGTGTGGACGTCACCGCCGGCTACGAGGCGGTCAAGCGCATCAAGCCCATGGTGGAGTCCACCTACATCCCCGGCGTCATGGGCACCCTGGGCGGCTTCGGCGGCATGTTCGCCCCCGATATGACCGGCATGAAGAAGCCGGTCCTGGTGTCCGGCACCGACGGCGTGGGCACCAAGCTGAAAATCGCCTTCCTCATGGACAAGCACGACACCGTGGGCATCGACTGCGTGGCCATGTGCGTCAACGACATCATCTGCGGCGGCGCCGCTCCCCTGTTCTTCCTGGACTACATCGCCTGCGGCAAGAACGACCCCGCCCGCATCGCGGAGATTGTCTCCGGCATCACCGAGGGCTGCCGCCAGGCCGAGTGCGCCCTGGTGGGCGGCGAGACCGCCGAGATGCCCGGCTTCTACCCCGCTGAGGAGTACGACCTGGCCGGCTTCTCCGTGGGCATTGTGGACGAGGAGAAGATCATCGACGGCAAGGCCCTCGCTGAGGGCGACGTGCTCATCGGCCTGGCCTCCTCCGGCGTCCACTCCAACGGCTTCTCCCTGGTCCGCAAGGTCTTTGACGTGACCGCCGAGAACCTGAAGGAGTATCACGAGAGCCTGGGCACCACCCTGGGCGAGGCCCTGCTGGCTCCCACCCGCATCTATGTGAAGGCCGTCAAGGCCCTGCTGAAGGCGGGCGTGGACATCCACGCCGTCAGCCACATCACCGGCGGCGGCTTCTACGAGAACGTGCCCCGCATGATGAGCGACGGCCTCACCGCCGCCATCCACACCGGCAGCTTCCCCTGCCCGCCTATCTTCCGGCTCATCCAGGAGAAGGGCAACATCCCCACCCGGGATATGTACAACACCTTCAACATGGGTATCGGCATGATCCTCGCCGTCCCCGCTCCCCAGGCCGGTCAGGCCCTGGACGTCCTGTCCGCCGCCGGCGAAACTGCCTACCAGATTGGTCAGGTCATCCCCGGAAGCGACGGCGTCGTGCTGGACTGACGCCCCCTCTCAGGGCGGCCCGCAGCTGTCCTTCCGGCGGCCCGGGCCGCCCTGTCTCTTTTCTCTGTCGCTGCGTTCTGTGAAGTGATTTCACTTTCCAGGCTTTGCAGCACAGACTTTACTACATTGGGGAGGTAACTCTCATGCCGAAAAATATTGTGGTCCTGGTCTCCGGCGGCGGCACCAACCTCCAGGCCCTCATCGACGCCCAGAGCCGTGGGGAGATTCTGAACGGCGCTATCACCGCCGTCATCTCCTCCCGCCCCGACGCCTACGCCCTGGAGCGTGCCAAGGCGGTCGGGATTCCGGGCCATGTGGTGGCCCGGAAGGATTTCCCGGGAAACAGGGAGATGACCCAGGCCCTGGTGGCCAAGCTCCGGGAACTGAATGCGGACCTGGTGGTGCTGGCCGGCTTTATGCACATCCTCACCGAGGAGATGGTCCAGGCCTATCCCAACGCCATCCTCAACGTCCACCCCGCCCTCATCCCCTCCTTCTGCGGCAAGGGCGCCTACGGCCTCCATGTCCACGAGATGGCCCTGGCCTACGGCGTCAAGGTCACCGGCGCCACCGTCCACTTCGTCAACGAGGAGGCAGACGGCGGCCCCATCGTGCTCCAGAAGGCGGTGGAAATCAGAGAGGGCGACACCCCCGAGGTGCTCCAGCGCCGGGTCATGGAGGAGGCCGAGTGGAAACTCCTCCCCCTGGCCGTGTCCCTCTTCTGTCAGGACCGCCTCTCCGTGGAGGGCCGGCGGGTCCGTATCCGCCCTCAGGCCTGACACCCCGACACTGATACTTTTGTAAGGGAGAAAATAAGACATGCTCGATCTGTTTCAGCTTCTCAGCGCCAACTCCTATCCCGGCCGCGGCATCGTCCTGGGCCGCAGCGCCGACAACAAGAAGGCCGTGATTGCCTACTTCATCATGGGCCGCAGCGAGAACTCCCGCAACCGGGTCTTTGAAGCCACCGAGGACGGCATCCGCACCCGCGCCTTTGACGAGTCCAAGATGACCGATCCCTCCCTCATCATCTACCACCCCGTCCGGGTGGTGGACGGCACCACCATCGTCACCAACGGCGACCAGACCGACACCATCGCCGACGCCTACCGCAAGGGCGAGGGCTTTGTCCGTGCTCTGCGCACCCGTGAGTTTGAGCCCGACTGCCCCAACTACACCCCCCGTATCTCCGGCGCCGTCCGTGCCGACGGCAGCTACCGGCTGTCCATCCTGAAGAGCGCCAACGGCAATCCCGCCTGCTGCCAGCGGTTCTTCTTCGAGTACGACGCCCCCATCGCCGGTCAGGCCCACTTCATCAGCACCTATCAGGGCGACGGCTCCCCCCTGCCCTCCTTTGAGGGCGAGCCCCGCACCGTGGCTCTGGACGCCTCCGACGCCGCTTCTCTGGCTTCCCGCCTGTGGGAGAGCCTGAACGAGGAGAACAAGGTGTCCCTCTTCGTCTCCTACCTGGACCTGGAGACCGGCAAGGCGGACAGCGTTATCGTCAACAAGCATCAGTAAGGAGGAGCGAACATGACCGAACTGGAACTGAAGTACGGCTGCAACCCCAACCAGAAGCCTGCCCGCATCTTTATGGAGTCCGGCGAGCTGCCCATCAAGGTGCTCAACGGCAAGCCCGGCTACATCAACTTCATGGACGCCTTTAACTCCTGGCAGCTGGTCAAAGAGCTGAAGGCCGCCACCGGCCTGCCTGCCGCCGCCTCCTTCAAGCACGTCTCCCCCGCCGGCGCCGCCGTGGGCACCGAGCTGACCGACGTGGAGCGGAAGATCTACTTTGCCGAGGGCATGGAGCTCTCCCCCATCGCCTCCGCCTATGTCCGTGCCCGGGGCGCCGACCGTCTGTGCTCCTACGGCGACTGGGCCGCCCTCTCCGATGTGTGCGACGCCCAGACCGCCCGCTACCTGGCCCTGGAGGTGTCCGACGGCGTCATCGCCCCCGGCTACACCGACGAGGCCCTGGCCATCCTCAAGACCAAGCGCAAGGGCGGCTACAACGTGGTGCAGATGGACCCGGACTATGTGCCCAAGGACATTGAGCACAAGGACGTGTACGGCATCACCTTTGAGCAGGGCCGAAACAACTTCGAGATCAACGCCGCCCTGCTGGACAACATCGTCACCCAGAACAAGGACCTGCCTGAGAACGCCAAGCGGGACCTGATTCTGGCCCTCATTACCCTGAAGTACACCCAGTCCAACTCGGTGTGCTACACCAAGGACGGCCAGGCCATCGGCGTGGGCGCCGGCCAGCAGAGCCGCATCCACTGCACCCGTCTGGCGGGCAGCAAGGCGGACAACTGGCTCCTGCGGCAGCACCCCAAGGTGCTGGGCCTCCAGTTCGTGGACGGAATCCGCCGCCCTGATCGTGACAACGCCATCGACGTGTACATCTCCGACGAGTATGAGGACGTGCTGGCCGAGGGTGTGTGGCAGAACACCTTCAAGGTCAAGCCCGAGGTGCTCACTGTGGAGGAGAAAAAGGCGTGGATCGCCCGTCAGACCGGCGTCAGCGTTGGCTCCGACGCCTTCTTCCCCTTCGGCGACAACGTGGAGCGGGCCCGCAAGTCCGGCGTGTCCTACATCGCCCAGCCCGGCGGCTCTATCCGTGACGACAACGTCATCGAGACCTGCGACAAGTACGGCATCGTGATGGCCTTCACCGGCATGCGGCTGTTCCATCATTAAGCCGCATACCATACAACGGTCCCCGGCGGGGACTTCAACCCCCAACAAGAAACGAGGTATATCACAATGAAAGTTCTCGTCGTAGGCGGCGGCGGACGGGAGCACGCCATCGTGTGGGCCCTGTCCAAGAGCCGTAAAGTAGATCAGCTTTTCTGCGCCCCCGGCAACGGCGGTATCGCCGCCCTGGCCGAGTGCATTCCCATCAAGGCCACCGACGTGGAGGTCATGGTGGCCTGGGCTGTCTCCCACGCCATCGACTTCGTGGTGGTGGCCCCCGATGACCCACTGGCCCTGGGCATGGTGGATGCCATGGAGGCGGCGGGTATTCCCGCCTTCGGTCCCCGGGCCAACTCGGCCATCATTGAGGCCTCCAAGGTCTTCTCCAAGAATCTGATGGCCAAGTATCACATCCCAACCGCCAAGTATAATACCTTTACAGATATGGACGCCGCGCTCTCCTATGTCCGGGAGCAGGGCGCGCCCATCGTGGTCAAGGCTGACGGCCTGGCCCTGGGTAAGGGCGTGATTGTGGCCCAGACCGTGGCCGAGGCGGAGAACGCCGTCCGCTCCATGATGGCGGACAAGCGCTTCGGTGAGGCGGGCACCCGTCTGGTCATCGAGGCGTGTATGACCGGCCCCGAGGTGACGGTGCTGGCCTTCTGCGACGGGGAACACGTAGTCCCCATGCCCTCCTCCCAGGACCACAAGCGGGCCTTTGACGGCAACAAGGGCCCCAACACCGGCGGTATGGGCGCCATCTCCCCCTCCCCCAACTACACCCCCGAGGTGGCGGAGCGCTGCATGAAGGAGATCTTCCTCCCCACTGTGGCCGCTCTGAAGGCGGAGGGCCGTCCCTTCCACGGCGTGCTCTACTTCGGCCTTATGCTCACCCCCAACGGCCCCAAGGTGGTGGAGTACAACGCCCGGTTCGGCGACCCGGAGTGTCAGGCCGTCCTCTCCCTGCTGGAGAGCGACCTGCTGGACATCATGCTGGCCTGCCGTGAAGGTACCCTGGACCAACTGGATATCCGCTGGAAGGATGCCGCCGCCTGCTGTCTGGTGCTGGCCTCGGGTGGTTACCCCGGAAAGTACCAGAGCGGCTACCCCATCTCCGGCCTGGAGAAGGCGGGCGAGACCGCCATGGTCTTCCACGCCGGTACCCGTCTGGATGAGAACGGCCAGGTCCTCACCGCCGGCGGCCGGGTGCTGGGCGTCACCGCCACCGGCCCTGCCCTGGCTGACGCCATTGACGGCGCTTACAGTGCTGCCAAGCATATCTCCTTTACAGATATGCAGTTCCGCACCGACATCGGCCGGGTATAAATTCAGAATACGGCGCATACAAAAGAGCGGCTCAGGCCGCTCTTTTGTGCTGTTTCCGCCGGACGCAACCGGCAGTTGTCAAATATTTTACTGTTCTTGGTGGCCTTTTTCCCCGCTGTGTGCTATCATGTCACCACCATCAAGAGGAGGAATCACCTATGTCTTTTGAAGAGCGGCTCTACCAGCTCCGCAGGGAGAGAGGCATCTCTCAGGAGGAGCTGGCCAATATTGTGGGCGTCTCCCGCCAGGCGGTTCAGAAGTGGGAGTCCGGGGCCTCCCAGCCCAATATGGACAACCTGATTGCCATCAGTGAATATTTTGGCGTCACGCTGGACTACCTCCTTAGAGGAGACGAAAACAGTCAGGATGCCCCAGGTGCCCAGGCATCTCAAACGCTCTATATTCCTTACGGCTGGCATTATGAATACAAAAGCAGCACGATGCTGTTCGGTTTGCCCTTGGTCCACATCAACCTGGGCCGGGTGGGACTGTACCGGGCAAAGGGTATCCTGGCCATTGGCAACGTGGCCACCGGACTGGTGTCCATCGGCCTTATCTCCGCAGGGTTGCTCTCCTTTGGCTGCCTGAGCCTGGGCCTGCTGGCTATGGGCGCGCTGGCCCTGGGCATAGTTGCGCTGGGCGGCATCGCCCTGGGCGCCGGGATCGCCGCAGGCGGCCTGGCTGTGGGCTGGCTGGCCATCGGCGGTCTGGCCAAGGGAATTTACGCCTTAGGCGGTCTGGCCTTTGCCGAAAAGGTGGCCGCAGGAGGCGCGGCCTTCGGGCACATCGCCATCGGGGACGCGGTCCAGGGCGCGGTGACCTTCTCCAACCACGGCGGCGCGGCGCTCCCCGCCTCCGCCATCCGCAGCGCCATTCTTCAGGCCTTCCCCACCATCCCCGGCTGGCTGCTCACCCTGTTTTCTTCTTTCTGATGAAAGTTCCTATACGAAAAGCGTGCAGCCGACGGCTGCACGCTTTTTGTTTTCAGTTCAGGTAGTCCCCCACGGGGCTCTGGTTGTACTGCTTGATAATCTTGAGTATGACTGAGCCGTCGCTCTGGGGCAGTTCTTCCACGATTTTGTACTTTGTCCCGCTCCGGTCCAGGCCCTTCTTGTAGTGTTCCATCTCTTCCTGAACCCTTCTCTGGGCAAGCCCCAGCCCCAGGTCCTCTTTCAGCATAAAATGCAGGGTCTGACAGATGCACGCCGCCTTTACCCGCTTCATTTGCGGCACCTCCTTTTAAAAAGTGGGAAAAAACAGAATACGTGCAGCATTCAACCGGATTTATGCAGTGAATGCCACACGTTGCAAAATTATTGTACAAAATTTGCCCCTTTTTTTCAAAGGCAGTTTTCCACAAATCAGGTCGCTGCTTTTTTGTAAGAACTCCGACCTCTTTTCGTAAGAAAATCGAAATTCCGCCGTCAAAAACCCATGCCGTTTTTCCTGTATCATAACGTTACAGAAAGAAGGCGTTATGATGAAGAGAAAGACCATTGCCGTACTCTTCGGCGGCTGTTCCACGGAGTACCCCGTGTCCCTCCAGTCCGCCCACGCGGTCATTACCCATCTGGATCAGACCCGGTATGAACCGGTCCTGCTGGGCATTACCCGTGACGGGCGCTGGCTGTACTATGACGGCCCCATGGCCGACATTCCCGCCGACACATGGCACCGCAATGCCGCACACTGTACGCCCGCCCTCATCTCCCCCGACCGTGAGACCCACGGGCTTCTGCTCCTGGCCGCCGCCGGCCCATCGGTCATCCGGCTGGACGCCGCCTTCCCGGTGCTCCACGGCAAAAACGGCGAGGACGGCACGGTCCAGGGCCTGCTGGAGCTGGCGGGCATCCCCGTGGTAGGCTGCGGGAGCCTTGGTTCCGCCGTCTGCATGGACAAGGACGTAGCCCACCGGTTGGCCGCTTCCGCCGGACTGGAAGTGCCCCGCTCCGCCCTGTTTCACGCCTGGGAGGACCCCGCCCTCCTCCCCGACCTGACCGCCGGGCTGAGACTCCCCCTGTTTGTCAAGCCGGCCCGGGCAGGCTCCTCCTTCGGTATCACCAGGGTCACCGACTGGGCCGACCTGCCCCAGGCCGTGTCCGCCGCCCTGGAGCACGACGACAAGGTGGTCATCGAGGAGCGTGTCCCCGGGTTCGAGGTGGGCTGCGCCGTGCTGGGCGCCGAGGCCCTGACCGTGGGCCGGGTGGACGAGATCGAGCTGGCGGACGGCTTCTTCGACTACACGGAGAAATACCAGCTCCTCACCGCCAGAATCCACATGCCGGCCCGCATCGCGCCGGAGGATGAGGCCCGGGTCCAGCAGGCCGCCGTCAAAGCCTACCGCGCACTGTGTTGCACCGGCTGCGCCCGGGCGGACTTCTTCTTCACGCCGGAGGGGAAGATCGTATTCAATGAGATCAACACCATCCCTGGCTTCACCTCCCACAGCCGCTATCCGGCCATGATGGCAGGGGTCGGGCTGGATTTCTCCGCCCTGGTAAACCGGCTGGTGGAAGGGGCGGTGGGCGCATGACCCCGGCAGAGATGGTGCGCACCGGCCCTCTGGTGCTGGTCAACCAGACCCACCCGCTGGAGCAGGAGCCCGACGCCGCCGTCCTCCTGCCTCCTGACAGCCGCCGCCCCGACATCCTGTTGGAGGCCCGGGCCGGGACGGTGCTCAGCCGCTTCCTCTCCGACCTGGGCTGCACGGGGGAGATTGTGCCGGTCAGCGGCTACCGCAGCCGGGCGGAGCAGGAGGCTATTTTCTCCAGCTCCCTCCGGGAAAACGGCGAGGCCTTTACCCGGGCCTACGTGGCCCTGCCGGGGTGCAGCGAGCATCAGACCGGCCTGGCCATCGACCTGGGGGAGAACCGGCCCGACCTGGACTTCATCCGCCCCCAGTTCCCCGATGCCGGTGTATTCCGCACCTTTCGCCGCCGGGCTGCGGAGTACGGCTTTATCCTCCGCTATCCAGAGGACAAGGCAGCCGTCACCGGCATCCAGTTTGAGCCCTGGCACTTCCGCTATGTGGGGTGGCCCCATGCCAGGCTGATGGAACGGGATGGGCTGGTGCTGGAGGAATACCACCGCCTTCTGGAGGGCTATCCGGAGTCCGGCCCCCACCTGCGCTTCCAGGATCGGGGCCGCTCCTTTGAGCTGTATACTGTCTCCCGGGACAACCTGGAAGACCTGCCCCGCCGCCTGCCCGGAAACACCCTGTGCCAGTGGTCAGGGAACAACAGCAGCGGCGCGGTGGTCACCATCTGGAGGGATGCGCTGTGAGCGCCCCCGGGAGAGATGGGGCCCAGTACGGCGGACTGGACCTGTTCCGCATC
Source organism: uncultured Pseudoflavonifractor sp. (assembly GCA_904419835.1). GTDB lineage: Bacteria > Bacillota > Clostridia > Oscillospirales > Oscillospiraceae > Pseudoflavonifractor. The sequence continues at coordinate 21,998 of CAJFTA010000062.1, forward strand.
CCCGCCGCCCTCCTGGTGATGGCGGTCCACACCGGCCCGCTGCTCACCGTCAGCGCCCAGGCCAACTATCTCATCACCGACATCCTGGCCCGGCTGGCCGTCCCCTTCTTTCTGGCGGTCAGCGGCTTCTTCCTGGCCCCCGGAATGCGAAAAAACTGGCGCGGCCTGCGGCATTTCTGCTGCAAAGTACTATTGCTTTACGGAGTTTCCATTCTGGTCTACCTGCCCCTTATGGTCCGCAACGGCTACTTTGACGGCTGCACGCTCCGTTCCCTGGCCGCCGACCTGGTGTTCAACGGGCCCTTCTACCACCTGTGGTACTTTCCCGCCGCCGTGCTGGGCGCTATTATCGTGTCTCTCCTGCTCCGTCGGCTGGGAGAACGGGGCGCTCTGGCCGTCTGCGGTCTGCTCTATCTGGTTGGCCTGCTGGGCGACAGCTATTACGGCCTCTCCGCTTCCCTGCCGCCCCTGAATGCCTTTTACAGCCTGCTCTTCTCCTGTTTTGACTACACCAGAAACGGCCTCTTTCTCGCTCCCCTCTTTCTTCTGCTGGGGGTGCTTCTGCGGGAGCACCCACCCCGTCTGTCCGGCGGCCGGTACGGCGCGCTGCTCTGCGGCGGGCTGGCCCTGCTGGCGGCAGAGGGCGTGTTGGTCGCCCGGCTGGGTCTGCCCCGGCACGACAGCATGTATCTGGCTCTGCCCCTGTGCATTTGGCCTCTGATGCGGCTTCTCTGCTCTGTAAAGTGTAAGAGCTTACCAGTTATCCGAGCCGCGTCCACAGCGGTCTATGTGCTCCACCCCCTCTCTATCGTTGCAGTGCGGGGCGGAGCCAGGGCGCTGGGCATCCTCTCCCGGGACGGCTTCCTGCTGGGCAGCAGTCTGCTCCACTATCTGGCCGTGGCCGCCGTCTCTTTTCTGGCAGCTCTCCCCTTCGCCCTCTTGCGGCAGCGGCGGAGACGCGGGCAGAATTCCCGGCCCGCCCTCCGGGCCTGGGCGGAGATTGACCGCTCCGCCCTGATACACAATATCGGCCAGCTGACCGGGCTGCTCCCCTCCGGCTGTGAACTGATGGCGGTGGTAAAGGCCAACGCCTATGGCCACGGGGACGCGCTCATCGCCCGGGCCTGCATGTCCAGCGGCGTGAAGGCCTTTGCTGTGGCCACACTGGAGGAGGGCATCCGGAGCCGCAGCGCTGGAATCAAGGGCGAGGTCCTGATCCTGGGCTGGACGCCGCCGGAGCAGGCCCGCCTTCTCGTCCGCTGGCGGCTGACCCAGGCGGTGGTGAGCCCGGAATATGCCCGGGCGCTGAACGATTCAGGATGTACCGTGAAGGTCCATCTGGCCGTGGACACCGGTATGCACCGGCTGGGACTCGCCTGGGACGACGGGGACGGCCTGCGGGCTGCCTGCGGATTGAGGCGGCTCCGGGTCACCGGACTGTTTACCCACTTGGCCTTCTCTGAATCCCTGGCGCCCGACGCAATGCAGCGTACCCAGGAGCAGCTGGACCGCTTCCGCCATGCGGCGGAGCTGGTCGCCGCCGCCGGGTATGGACCGATAGCCCTCCACGCCCTGAGCAGCTACGGCCTGCTCAACTGCCCGCCCCAGGCCGGCATGGCCTACGCACGGCCCGGCATTGCCCTGTACGGCGTGCTGAGCCGCCCGGACGAGCAGGTTGGCACCCTGCCCGACCTGCGCCCGGTCCTGTCTCTCCGGGCGCGGATTGCCCGAATCCACACCCTGGAGCCCGGAGACTGCGCCGGGTATGACGGCGACTTTGCCCCCTCCGGCCCCGCACGGGTGGCGGCGGTCACCATTGGCTACGCCGACGGATACCCCCGCAGCCTGTCCAACGGCAGGGGCAGGGTGCTCATCCGGGGCAAATTCGCCCCGGTGGCGGGCCTTATCTGCATGGACCAGCTGCTGCTGGATGTGACGGAGGTCCCCCAGGTCCGGCAGGGGGACGCGGCCACCTTCATCGGCAGCGACGGCGGTGAGATCATCACCGCCTGCGCTGTGGCGGAGCAGTGCGGCACTATCGCCAACGAGATCCTCGCACACATGGGGGACCGCTTTCAGCGCCTGTGGGTGGAATAGCGGCGCGATCAACGATGACAGCCGGGCAGCGGAGGGAACTGCCCGGCTCTTTTTGCATCTTTGCGCAGCAGGGAAGGGATTATGCCGGAAAACCGTTCAATCTTAGAAAAAAAGTAAAATTTCCTCCAATTTCATCTTGCAATTTCC
>CAJFTA010000063.1 GCA_904419835.1 uncultured Pseudoflavonifractor sp.
ACCTCCCAGAAGGGGAAGCCTCGCAGAGTTCCGTCATCCGCAGATGACGGAATCAAATGAAAATCCGTCATTTTCGGGGACATGCGCCTCGAAAATGACGCTTCTCATGAAATTTTTTCCAACAATTTTATCACAAATCGAGGTGAAAATTTCATGAAGCTCCTTCGAAAAAGTGGCTTCCGCCACTTTTTCGACAGCCTGAGGGCTCCCGTTCATACTCCCCCTTTGCCGCTCATAGAGTTCTATGGAATCCATGAGAGGGGGAGGGAGCGAAATGCGCAAGACCGTGCTGGTACTCACGGAGAAGTTCAAATCCAGTGCGCCGCCGGACCGGGAGGCCGTCCGGCGGGCGGTGGCCGCCTGGCTGTCCGGGGTGCTGAAGGCATGAGCGGGGCGGTGCGCTGCGCCATCTACACCCGGCTGAGCAAGGAGGACGGGGACCGGCAGGGGGACGCCTCCGAGAGCATCCGCAACCAGAAGGCCCTGCTGACCGCCTACGCCGCCGACCGGGGCTGGGAGGTTTTTCAAATCTACTGCGACGAGGACTACTCGGGGGCCGACCGCCTGCGGCCCGGCTTCAACCAAATGCTCCGGGACGCCGGGGAGCGGCGGTTCCAGGTCGTCCTGTGCAAGAGCCAGTCCCGGTTCACCCGGGACATGGAGCTGGTGGAGAAGTACATCCACGGCCTGTTCCCCCTCTGGGGCATCCGGTTCGTGGCGGTGGCCGACAACGCCGACACCCAGGTGCGGGGCAACAAGAAGGCCCGGCAGATCAACGGCCTGGTGAACGAGTGGTACCTGGAGGACCTGTCGGAGAACATCCGCACGGTCCTGGACATGAAGCGGCGGCAGGGGCAGTACATCGGCGGCGCCCCCATCTACGGCTACCGGAAGGACCCGGCCGACCGGCACCGCCTGGTGGTGGACCCCGAGGCCGCCGGGGTGGTGCGGCAGATCTTCCGCTGGTCCCTGGAGGGAAGGGGCAAGCAGGAGATCGCCCGGCTGCTCAACGCAGAGGGCATCCCCAACCCCACCCGGTACAAGCTGGAGCGGGGCTGGCCCGGCGTTCCCCCGGGCGCGGACGGGCGTGGGCTGTGGAACAAGACCACCGTGTGGCGCATCCTCCGCAACGAGATGTACACCGGGGTCATGGTCCAGGGGCGGCGGAAAAAGGTGAGCTACAAGTCCAAGGCCCTTGTCGACCTGCCCAGGGAGCAGTGGTTCCGGGTGGAGGGCACCCACGAGGCCATCGTGGACGCCGCCCTCTTTCAGGCCGTCCAGCAGGGGCTGGCCCTCCGGGCCAGGGGCGGCGGCGGGGGGACCCCCCACCCCCTGGCCGGTCTGGCGCGGTGCATGGACTGCGGCAGCGCCATGAGCCGGACAACCAACGCCAGGCAGGGCCCGTCCTACCTCCGGTGCCGGCGGTACGCCGACGGCGGGGGCTGCACCCGCCACGCCGTCCGCCTGGACGCTCTGACAGAGCTGGTGGCGGAGCAGGTCCGCCGGTATGTGGGGCTGTGCTGCCCGCCGGGGACGCTGGCCCTCCCCGCCGCCGCAGCTCCGGAGGAGGACGCCCGGGAGCGGGAGCGGAAGGCCCTGTCCGCCCGGCTGGCCAGGAACCGGCAGGCCCTGAAGGCCCTCTACCTGGACAAGGTGGAGGGCCTTCTCAGCCGGGAGCAGTTCTGCGCGCTGAACCAGTCCTTCCTGACGGAGCAGGCCGAACTGGAGGAGCGGATGGCCCGGCTGGAGGCCGCGCCCTGTCCGGAAGGCGGCGGGGATATGGCCGGGCGTATGGATGAGCTGCTGCGGCTGGAGCAGCTGCCCCGGGCGCTGGCGGCTCTGCTGATTGAAGCCGTTGAAATCGGGGAGCGGAACCCGGAGACCGGAGAGCAGGCCGTCCGCATCACCTGGAAATTTTGACGGCGGCGGAGAAAACGGCCGCCGGTTGCCCGCGCCCATGTGGTGGAGCCAAAGCTGCCGGGAGCGGTTGAGCGTTATGTCAACTTGGGCGACTGCTACGACCGGGCGGGGCTTCAGTCGGTGCGCGCTGAGCTGACGGCCTGCATGAAGGGCTACAAGGGCTGCTATCAACGGGCCTACCGCTGCCTGACCGCGGCGGCCCAGATCGGCGAGGACATGCGCGCCGCCCTCATCACCCCCGCCGTGGAGGCCAGGCTGGCCAGGCGGACCCGGGGCATCCTGGCCCGGGAGGTGAAGAAGAGCGGGAAGGAGCCTGGAAAAGCGGTGCAGCGGTTCCTGGGGGCCATCACCTGGAAGGGCATCGTGTGCAATTTCGACACGGTGGACGCCCTGTGCCGCCGGGTCTACGAGCTGTCCGACAGCTACGGGCTGGGCCACGTCATGCTCACCCATCTGGCCACCGGGGCCATGGCGGCGGGGTACGATGTGATTCTCTGCCCCTCCCCCATGTGGCCCGACCGGATCGAGCACCTGCTCATCCCCGCTCTGTCCCTGGCCTTTGTCACCAGCACCCCCGCCCTGCCCTACGGCAAACGGCCCTATCGCCGCCTGCGGCTGGACGCCATGGCGGATCAGGAGGTCATGCGGCACCTGAGGGCCAGACTGCGGTTCTCCAAAAAGGTGTCCGCCGCCCTGGTGGAGGAGGCTGTGGAGTCCCTGGCCCAGGCCAAGGCCATGCATGACGAGCTGGAATCCCTCTACAATCCCCATGTGGACTTTGACCGGGTCTACCGCATCGCCGGAGAGATTATCGATGAGCTGAGCTCCCGGCTGCCCGACGCCTGACGCGCAGCGGCCCCGGGCGCACCTGACGGTGCGCCCGGGGCCGTTTTCCATGTTTTCTACTCCTCTCCCGCCAGCTCCGCCGCCATGGCGAGATAGTAGTCCGTCCGCTCTTCCGCGTGGGCCCGGGCGTCCTCCTCCAGGCTCTGGGTGTAGTACCCCATGCCGTCGGTCTGGTAGTGCTCCGTCTCCTCGATGTACCCGGGCACCCTCTGGAAGGCCCGCAGGGCGCGGTACTCCTCCTCCAGGCCGGCATAGCAGTCCATCAGGCACTGCTGGTAGTGGTGGTACATCTCGTGGAGCACCGTGTCCACGCACTCGGCCGCCGTCTCCCTGCCCAGCATCTGGAGGTCAATGGTGATGCTCTCCCTCTCCCAGTCGTACTGCCCCACCACATACCCCCCCAGGTAGGCCCCGTGGACGGAGGGCATGTCGGGGGTGCCCAGATAGGCGCCCTCGGCCTGGGCCACCACGCCCAGCACCTCCAGCCGCTCCTCCTCGTCCAGCTGGTCCCACAGGTCCTCGTTGAGACAGACCAGCCGGTTCTCGTCCACCTCCGGGGTGTCCGGCGGCGTCTCCGGGGTCTCCGCGGTGAGGACCGGGATGCCGAACAGGCTGTTGCCCACCACGGTGGCCAGCGCCCCCAGAAAGCACAGCACCACCGCCAACCGCCCCCGGGAGACGAAAAAGCGGAGCCTGCTGCGGACAAGCATGGGCCATGTCCAGCGGGCCGGGGCGGGGGTGAGGACGCTGGACAGTGCCAGTCCAACCAGAAGGACGCACAGCACCGCCAGCACGGCCAGCCACTTCCAGCCCCAGTAGGGCCGCACGCAGCAGAAGCAGTAGACGGCAAAGGGCAGGGCGGCGTTGACCAGGGCGGTGGAGAACCGGCGCTGGCGGGCGGAGGTGGCCAGGAAGCACACCACCTCCGCCACGGCCACCAGCGCCACCAGCACCCGGACAGACGTGCCCAGCTCCAGCTGCTCCCCGGTGAAGGGGCTCACCAGCCGGCAGGGCCCCATGCGCCAGAAGGCAAAGAGAAACAGGCCGGTCATGAGCGCCGTGTCCCACAGGAAGGCCAGGTAGCCCTCCTCGTTCCGGTCCCGCATGGCTCACTCCTCCTTTTCCATCCGCCTGAGCGCGGCGGGCAGGCTGTATGCCGCCTCCAGCAGCACGGACAGGTTGGCCGCCTCCACCACCCGGATGCCCCGTCCGCTCCTGTACCGGTACAGCTTGGCGCCCGTCCCCGCGGCGGCGTACACCGTGGTGACGCCGGCGGCCTCCAGGGCGTCCAGGTAGGCGTCGGCGCTGATGTCGTCAAAGTAGGTGTTGCCGTACAGGTCGCAGCTCCCCAGGAAGGCGCACTCCGGCCCCAGGTCCCGCCCCGTCATGGCGGAGAGGATGGCGGCGGCGGCGGCCACGCCCAGGGAGCTGCCGAAGGCGTTGTCCACGCTCTGGGGCACAAAGAGCGCCACATCCGTCACCCTGGGGCGCACGCTGTCCCACAGGGCGCGGCAGACAAACTCATAGGCCACCTGGCAGCTCTCCTGTACCCGGGCGCTGTGGACGCCGATGAGCCTCAGGCCCCCCCTGCCCGGCCGGGCGGCGGCCTGGATGGGGAAGCACCTCACGCCGTTCTCCCCCCGGAAGGCCGCGTTCACCATGCCGGGGAAGAACACCATGGTCCGCTCCACGCACCGCTCCGGGCCCAGGACGCTGCGGAGCATGTCCAGGTCGCAGCAGAAGTTCTCCTCCCCCGACTCCCGCCGGTAGAGGTACCGGGAGAGCAGCTTTTCCCCGTACTGCTCCAGGTCCCGGGCCCCCGGTTCGGTGGCGTACCGGGTGCACAGGGCCTCCAGGGCCTGGGGCGTCATGGAGAACTCCTCCGGCGCCACCCCCATCCGCCCGGTCAGCTTGGGGAGGATGTAGCGGGTGAAGATCTCCTTTTTCTCCTCCCCGCTGTACCCGGGGATGGAAATGCGGAGGAACCGGTCCCGGATGGGGCGGCTGATGTCGCCCAGCTCGTTGCAGGTGGCCACAAAGAAGATGCCCCGGGTGGGGATGGCCACGTCCATGAAGGTGTCGGTAAAGCCGCTGCCGTCCAGCAGGGTGAGGAGGGCGTCGGCCGGGTTGCCCCCGCCGTTGCCGCCGCCCGCCTTGTCCAGCTCGTTGATGACCATGACCGCGTTGGCGCTTTTGACGCTGTAGAGCTGCTGGATAATGCGGCCGGGGCGGCCGTTACTGTAGATGCGGGAGGACCCGGTCAGATCCAGGCAGTCCCGTACGGTGGACATGTCCAGCACGGCCATGGGCAGGCGGAGAATGCGGGCCACCGCCTTGGCGATGGAGGTCTTGCCCACGCCGGCGGGGCCGTCCAGCAGGATGCCCCAGGAGGGCATGGTGCCGGTCCGCTTCATCTGGGCCAGCACCTCCAGAATCCGCTGCTTTACCGGCTCCAGGCCGTAGAAGGCGCCGTCCATAATCTCCCGGGCCTCCTCCAGGCTGGGCAGGTCCAGGGTGCGGATGCTCCAGTCCATGTTGAGGGCGTAGGTCAGGGCCTGGACGGCGTGCTGCTTCTCCCGCTCCGTCCCGCTCCAGATCTTCTCGCACTGGTCCAGGGTCTGTTCCGCCCAGGCGCGGATTTCCGGCGGATAGGCCTCTCCGCACACCCGTATCAGGAGCCGGAGCTCCTCCTCCGTCTGGAACTCCGCCCCCCCGTCCTGCACGGTCAGGTCCGGCCCCGCCGGCCCGAAGCCCAGGCGCCGGAGCATGAGGTTCATTTTTGCCGGGGTCAGCTCGGTCTTTTTCTCCTTGGCAAAGAGGGCGGGCATGGCGCTGTCCGGGCCGCCCGGGTCCATGCCCAGGACCTGGAATATCTCAGGGTTCTCCCTGTCCCGCCGCCCGGTGAGCAGCATGGTCTCCTTCTTCTCCGCCAGCCAGGCCACCAGATTTCTCAGCCTGGGCTCGGCCAAATCCAGGCCCATGACCTCCTGGCTGTACCGGGTGCTGTGGAACACAAAGCCCAGCTCCCCCCCGTCGTCCACAAATCTTCCAACCAGGTTCTGAATCCGCCTGCTCATCAGGGTTTCAGGCAGGTGTACGGCCATCAGGCTGCGTCTTTTCTCCGCGTTGGACTTTTTCACGGCGGCTCCTCCTCCCGTGTTTCCGGCAAGTTTTCTTTCAAGAGGAAAAACACCGCAGATCCTGCAAAATCACGCCGGGAAAAAACTTTTTTTGTCCGGCCAACACCTTGCCCTTCTTTCCCCGCTTCTGTATAATATAGGATATTCCTCCTTCCGCTCCCGACCAGGGCAGAGCGGACCCATCTGATAGAAAGGAGTGACAGCGGATGGAATTCGGAACCCAGGAGTTCTTTGACCGGCTCAAGGCCGGCGTGACCGCCGGCGACCCGGACGTCTACGCGGAGCTGAACAATACGGTGGAGCGCTCCATCAGGTACCTGGTCCGCACGAAAGTTGAGCCTACCGATGTGGACGACGTACTCCAGGAGATCAAGCTCACGGTCTGGCAGCGCATGAGCTTTTTCCTCACTTCCTCGGAGAACAACGCCCCCGCCCAGCGCAACGCCTGGCTGATCAAGGTGGCCAACAGCCGGATCAATGACTTTCTCAATAAGAACTACAAAAACCGCCCCCAGCAGTTTGGGGAGGACGAACCCACCAGCGGCGGGACCACGCCCCCCGGGCCTGTTCCGCCCACCCTTGTGGGCGCGGAGCAGCTGGCCAACTATGAGCGCTGCTGCCGCGCCATCTCCCATATCTGCAATCTGGCTATGGAGCCGGACCGGATTTTGGCCTGCCTCTACAACGGGATTCTCATCCCCGCCATGTCCAGTGGGGACGCCCGGAAAAAGGGGGACCCGGAGGCCATTGTCCGCCGCTTCTCCGGCCGGCCGCTGTCTGAGCTGCGGGACGCCCTGTGGCAGGAGCTGCGCTGGCTGTTTGTCCTCCCGCCGCCGGAGGACCTTCTGGCGCCGCTGGACCGAAAGCTACAGGGCGGCGCGGGGGACCGGCCCTTCCTGCTGACAAAGCGGGAGATCACCCTGGTCACCAGCCGGAGCAGGAAGTCCGTCCAAAAAAGCCGCAACGAAATTCTGGGAGGTACCCTTGATGAGTGAACATATTGCGCTGGAAGAGCTCTTCGCCTTTGTCTACGACGACAGCATGGGGCCGGAGGCCATGGCCCGGGCCGCCCGGGTCAACGCCCATCTGCTCGGCTGCCCCGCCTGCCGGGACGCCTGCCAGGCCCTGCTGGACCTGCGGGAGTCGGCCTCCGCGCTGGCCCTCCGCCGCGCCGCCCAGGCCCGGCCCGGCGCGGTGGACCGCCTTCTGGAGGGGGCCGCCTGGTTCCGCCTGCGGATTCAGGACGCCGCCCGGAAGCTGCTGCTGGACGCCGCCCGGTTCGGCGACTGCGACTTCGGCCACCCCGTCCCCGTGGGGGCCCGCTCGGCCGGCGGCGGCTGCCCCGCCATGGATCAGCTGGTGGACAATGAGAACAGCTGCAACCGGTTCTCCGTCCGGGACGGCGCCCTCACCGTCCGGCTGGACGCGGAGGAGGTGTCCGCCCTTCACCCCACGGCGGTGCTTCTGCGGGAGGACGGCTCCCCCGCCGCCGTCCGGGAAATGACCCGGGACGGGCAGGCGTGGACCGCGGAGTTCCGCGGCCTGGAGGACGGCGCCTATGACCTGGCCGTCCTCTGACCCTGTCTCCCCCCGCCGCCTGACCGCCCTGCGGGATGAGGCTTTGGAGCAGGGGCACGCCCGGGCCGCCCTCCTGTTTCAGCTCCACCTGCTGGCCCTGGAGGACACCCCGGAGGAGCGGGACCGCCTGCTCTTTCTGCTGCCGGAGCACCTCCGGCAGCTGGAGAACGCCCCCGCCTGCGCGGACGTGCTGCTGTTCCTCTTCTCCCGCCGCCCCGGGCCGTGGCCGGCGCCCTCCTTCTCCTTCGGCACCGCCGCCCTGATGGAGATCGCCCTTCTCCTCCGGGAGGAGGCGGAGCGCTTTTCCCCCCGGGCGGCGGAGGCCCTGGCGGAACACATCAATCAGACCGTCTGGGAGGTCTACGGCGAGAGCACCTATGTATATGAGATGCTGGTGCTCTACGAGATTGTCCACTTCTATCAGGGACAGCCCGGAGCGCCGGTCATCTCCCTCTACCGGGATGTCCTGGAGGACTGCCTTGACACGCTGGCTCAGATTGACGGAGCCAGCGTGTCTGATCTGCTGCTGATTGTGGGGAACCTTCTGGGGGAGGACAGGTCCTGCCGGAGGGAGGCCAGGGGGCTGCTGGAGCGGTGCGTCGCCCTCCGGCAGGAATACTTTGAGGAGTGCAGCCCCTTCCTGATGTCGGTCCGCTGTGGGCTGATGGAACTATGCTATGTCATGGGGGACGCGGGCGGCGCGCTGGAGGAGTTGGAGATTCTGCTCCGCCAGCCGGAGACCGAGCCCGCCCGGCCCCTTCTCTGCCACGCTCACCTGCTGGCGGCGGATCTCCTGCTGGACCGGCTGGACACCGCCGGCGTGGCGGAGCATCTCTGCCTGGCCGGGGAGCTGCTGGGGCGGCTGCCCGGAGAGACGGCGCAGGCCAGGCGGCTCAGCTTCCGGCTGGACACCGGCTGGGCCCGGTACTACTTCTCCAACGCGGAGGCGGACTCCGGCCTGAGCCAGATGGAGCTCCACGCCAAGCGGGCCTACCTGCTGGCCCGGCAGGAGGGGTACGGCGGGGAGGACACCCTGGCCGCCATCAACAACCTGCTCTACCCCCTGGCCTACTCCTCCCAGGACGGCGAGGTCGTCCGTCTGCTCCAGGAGGCGGCCGCCCTGATAGACGCGCGGGGGCTCCACCACACCCGGGCGGCCGCCATTTTGGGTGTCACCGCCAGTATGTTCGGCCTGGAGGAGCTTCTCCCCCCTGGCGTGGCAGGCCCCATCAACGACCTCTCCCGCTCGGAAAACGACGGGGTGCTCCGCTTCTGGGCCCTTTTTCACAGCGCCGACTCCCAGCTCCGGGACGGCCGGCCCTCCCCGGAGCAGCTGGAGCAGATCCGCGCCGCCCTGGACCGCTGCCAGGCACTGCTGGACCAGCTCCGCCCCGGGGTTACCTCCGCCTCCATTTCCCTCAAGCGGGCCAGGGCCCTGCTGGCGCTCCGACAGGGGGACGGGGACGCCGCCCGGCGCTGGACCCGCTCCGCCCTGGAGGACGCCCGGACCCACCAGGAGCTCCACCCCCAGGGCATGCTCTTCAGCACGGTTCTGCCCCTGCTCCCCTTCCTCCCCGACCTGCTGGACGGGGACGCCCTTCAGGCCCTGCTGGACCAGCTGGCCCGGGGCATGGACAGCCGCGTCCGCCGCATTCTGGACTGCCGGGATGAGGAGTATATCCTCAACTCCCTGTGGTCCAACACCGTGGTCCTCAACTTCACCCTGGCCCTGGCTGACCGGGGGATTGTCACCTGGGGGCCAGACCGGCTCTACGAGCTCATCATCAACGGCAAGGCCGTCTACTCCCGGCTGCTGCGCATCAGCCGCAGGCGGCGGGAGGCCCACCCGGAGGACGAGCCCGTCTACCGCCGGATTGACCGCCTGCGGGCGGAGATCCTGGACGGGAAGGTGGAGGAGCTGCTCCGGGGCGTCCCCCGGGACGTCTCCGGCCCGGAGGAGGAGAAGCGCCTGCTGGAGCTCTCCCTGGCGGGAAGCCTGCCGGACGCCTTCCGGTGGATCTCCTGCCGGGAGATTTGCCGCCGCCTGCCGCCCGGCGCCGCGCTGGTGGATTACTACGCCTACCCCGCCAACCTCTCCGGCCAGCTGCTGCTGGAGGATATGCGGTACGCGGTCTTTGTGCTCTTCCGCCGGGCGGACGGGACGCCATGCCTCCGCCGCCTGCCCTCCGTGAACTTCCTCCGGGTGCGGCGGGCCCTCCTCTCCCTGACCGACAGCCTGTCCGCCCGGGCCGGCATCTTATTCTGCCGGACCCTGCACCGGCTGCTTGTCCAGCCGGCGGAGTCTCTCCTCGGCCCGGAGGTGGACACCCTCTTCCTCTCCCCGGACGGGGACCTGCCCAAGCTGCCCTTCGGCCTTCTCTGCCGGGCGCCGGATTCCTTTCTCTGCGACCGGTACAGCCTGGTCTATCTGGAGAGCGCCCGGGACCTGAAGCCGGACCAGGTCATCGACCCGGCGGGCCGGGAGGCCCTGGTCATGGGTAACCCGGACTTCTCCCTCACCCCGGCGGACCCGGCCCAGCGCTCTCCCGGCCCGGTGGGCAGTCTGGTGGAAAAGGTGCCCTTCACCAAGCTGGAGGCCCAGATGGTGGCGGAAAAGACCGGCGCCCCGCCCCTGATGCGGCGGAGGGCGGACAAGCACGCCCTCCAGGACTGCCGCGCCTCCATCATCCACATCGCCACCCACGGGGCCTTTTTCAGCGACCGGGAGGAGGACGGCCAGGTCTATGAGTACTCCCCCAACCCCATGCGCCGGGCCTGCCTCTACTTCGCCGGGGTCAACGACTGGCTCCTCACCGGGAAGGCGGACCCGGTGCTGGGCAACGGCGTGCTCACCGCCGAGGAGCTGTGCCACTGCCGGATGGCTCCGCCCGACCTGGTGGTCCTGTCTGCCTGCTTCAGCGGTATGGGAGACGTCCGCCAGGGCAGCGGCATCGTGGGGTTCCAGACCGCCTTCAAGGTCCAGGGGGCCAGGGCCATGCTCCTGTCCATCTGGGAGGCGGACGACTTCGCCTCCCTGGTGCTGATGGACCGGTTTTATGACAACCTCTCCTCCATGCCCGCCGGGCAGGCCCTCCGGGCGGCCCAGCGGTACCTGCGCACGGCCACCATCGCGGACCTGACCGAAGCGGGCTGGTTCGACCCCCGCCGCCTCCGCCGCATCGGCCTGGTGGCGGAGGACATGCGCAGGATGTCCCGCCTCAGCCCCGCCCACCGCCCCTTTGCCTCTCTCCGCTGCTGGGGCGGCTATATTCTCTACGAATAACGGTCTTTTTTTCTGTCTCTGCCGTGACAATCTCCTCCCTGCTCTGTTTTATTGGGCAAACAGGCTCAAAACAGAGACAGGGAGGATTTTTTATGATGGAACACACTGCTTCTTTTCCTTTGAATGAGCGGGAGCCGGGCGCGGAGGCCCCGGGGTCCGTGGGCGTGGACGGCGGAGAACTCTACCCCATCCGGGAAGGCACGGAGGAGGATGGCGGGGAACTGGATTTCCTGCTCCCGGACGAATTGCTGGCGTTTGCCGATGATGAGGACTGGGACGGCGCCGGCGCCGGGGACGGCATCGGCGAGGACGGCGACGACGATGATGATAGCGACGATGATGATAGCGACGGCGAGGACGAGGACGACGACCTGGAACTCGACGAACTGCTGGAAATGATCTCCCGCCATGAGAGTTCGCAGGATGTCGCCTTACGCCGGGTGCAGTCCGAGATTCAGAGGGAGCTGGACCGCCGCAAATACCACTATATCGCGGGAGAAATCGACGGCGATCCGGTCTTTTTCGTCCCATCCCTGGGCTTCCACGCCGCCCACTTTGACCTCTCCATCACAATGGAGCGCGCGCCGCAGTGCTGCGTACAGTTTAAGGTGGTGCCGCCCATCCTCTGCGGGGCAGAGATGGCCCCGGCCCTGCTGCTGCGCTTTGCCGAGCTCAACCGGTGTATGCGCTATTTCGGCTGGAGGTACGATGCCGGCTACCATGAGATCAGCCTGTGCCAGACCGTCCCCTTCTGGGATAAGGCGCTGTCCGGCGGCGTTCTCTCCCATCTTCTGGACGCCGCCCTCTACCTGCCCCTGGACGCCTTTGCCGAGCTGGAATGGCTGTCCACCGGCATCATCAACGCCCCGGTGCAGGAGAAAAAGCGGGCCGAGATGGCGGAATTTCTCCAGCGGCTGGAGGAGGGCGGTCCCTGCCTGTCCCCCCGCGCCCTCCAGCGCCTGCGGGACGGGCTGGACGCGGCGGCGCCCCGGGAAGAGGGCTGATTCGATATAAAAAATGCCGTTACTTTCGCGCCGCACAGCGGCGCAAAAGTCCCCGCTCCGCTCTCCGGAAGCCTTGCTGTGCAAGGCTTCCGGGGCATTCGATTCCACGCGAGGCGGGCGGCTGCCCCCTCGCGCTCCCCGCCCCGATAAAGGCCGATTCTGAGCAACCGAGGCTTTTCCACACGCTGAAAAATTGCCGGACAGCTGTGTGCTGTCCGGCAATTTTTATGTTTATGCAGATAAAAATCAGGCTTTCCTGCCCAGATAGACCAGCTGAGTGCAGCGCTGGATTCCGGTGCGGGCGCAGCGCTCCTGAATGCTCCTGGCCTCGGCCAGCAGCTGTTCGTACTCCGGTTTGCCCGCAGCCTTCTTCTCCACGGCGGAGACCAGCTTGGCGTTTTTGCCCTCCAGCTTCTTGTCCATCTCCGGCTCCTCCAGCAGGTCCACAGTCCGCACGTCGGTGAGGGGCAGGGGGCTGAGGATATCGACGATCTCCTGCCGGTTCCAGGTGGGGCGCTGGAAGCCGCCGGAGAGCATGTCCAGCTTGGCCTCCAGGGTGTGCTGGAGGAAGTGGGTCTGCTGGGCCTCATTCTGATTGTCCGAGTACATCTCGTTGACCAGGAACCAGCCGCCGGGCCTGAGCACACGCAGCATCTCCCGGAGAACCGCATCGTAGTCCTCGATGTGGTGCAGGGTGTTGGAGATGGCCACCAGCTCAAAGCTGTCGTCCGGGAAGTCCATGCGGGCGCCCTCGCCCTGGACAAAGGTGATGCCCTTGCCGCCGTTCTTCTCCCTGGCCTCCTCCACGGTCTTGGGGTCGCACTCCAGGCCGATGACCTCGGAGCCCTCGGGCATGGCCTCCACCAGGGTGAAGGCGAACTCGCCGAACCGGGTGCCCACATCCAGGGCCTTGCCCGGCTTGAGCCCGGGCAGATATTCTTTCAGATGCAGCATGACTGGAATTTCCTTCTTTCTGGCTGTTTATCCGTATTTCCCAGGCGGCGGACAGCTTGGAGAGAGCACGCTGTCCGCCGCCCGGATTCGATTGCCTTACTTGGAGAGGTAGGCGTGGATCTGCTCGGCGCCCTTCTTGCCCGCGCCCATGGCCAGGATGACGGTGGCCGCGCCGGTCACCGCGTCGCCGCCGG
>CAJFTA010000064.1 GCA_904419835.1 uncultured Pseudoflavonifractor sp.
TGTCCCCGAAAATGACGGATTTTCATTTGATTCCGTCATCTGCGGATGACGGAACTCTGCGAGGCTTCCCCTTCTGGGAGGTTTTTCGACACGCTGAGGGTGCTCTGTGAAGAACAGAGTACCCTCCTTTTGTCCAAGACAGAAGTTCGTCGGAGGTTTCTGTACGCGGGCAGGAAAACGCCGCCTTTGCGGGGCCATAGAGGGAGGAAACGGCCATGGAGTACTTTGCCTTTCAATGGCATATCACGGAGGCCTGCGACCAGCGGTGCCGGCACTGCTACATCTACGCCCTGGGCAGCCACGCCAAGTTCAAGGAGACGGCGCTGGAGGATATGGTGACCGTCATTGAAAACTGCAAGGCTTTCTGTGAGAAAGCCGGACGGCTGCCCTATCTTTACATCACCGGCGGAGACCCTATCCTGCATCCCCAGTTCTGGACGCTGATGAAGATCCTCAAGCTGGCAGGCATCCCCTTTGCCCTGATGGGCAACCCCTTCCATTTGACGGCGGAGGTCTGCCGCAAGCTCAAGGAATATGGATGCCGGAAGTACCAGCTGTCTCTGGACGGGCTGAAGGAGACCCACGACGGCATCCGCCAGCAGCCCGGCTCCTATGACGCCACCATGGCGGCCATCCCCCTCCTGCGCCAGGCCGGGATCGACGTGGCCATCATGACTACCGTGTCCCGGTGGAACGTGAAGGACATCCCGCCGCTGGTGGATGAGGTAGTGAAACACAAGGCGGACATCTTCGCCTTCGCCCGCTACTGCCCCTCCCGGGAGGACCGGGATGTGTGCTGCTCCCCGGAGGAGTACCGGGACATGATGGAGCAGTGCTGGGAGAAATTTCAGAAGTATGAGGCTGAGGGCTGTGAGACTACCTTCAACCTGAAGGATCACCTGTGGACGCTGTTCCTGTATGAGAAGGGGCTCTTTGACCCCAAGTCCTACCCGGATGATGAGTATGTCTATGACGGCTGCAACTGCGGCAACTGCCATCTTACCATCCTCTCCGACGGGGCGGTCTACGCCTGCCGCCGGATGGAGAGCAAGGTGGGCAGCGCCCTCACCGATGACCTGTATGACCTGTTCACCGGCCCGGAATTTGACAAGTACCGGGTCTACGAGAACTTTGAGAAGTGCTCCAAGTGCGAGCTGCTGCGGTTCTGCCGGGGCTGTCCCGCGGTGGCGGCGGGGTATCACGGCAATATGTACGCCCCGGACCCGGAGTGCTGGAAGGAGGTCCAGGCATGACCGTTTCCGAAGCAATCTACCGGCGCCGCTCGATTCGAAAATTTCAGGCGCGGCAGATCCCAAAAGAAGATCTGGAAAAGATTCTGGAGGCGGGCCTCTATGCCCCCAACGCCGGCGGCGGGCAGCGGACCATCCTCAGCGGTATCCAAAACAAGTCGCTGATCGCTCAGCTGGGCCAGCTGAATCTGGCCCGGTTCGACCGCAGCCGTCTGGCAGGCAGCTTTGTCTCCCGGGAACAGCCCAGCGCCATTGACGATCCCACCATCCGAAACGGCTTTTACGGTGCGCCCACCGTCTGCGCCGTTTTTTCACCGGGTAACTTCCTGTACGCGGTTCCCGACGCCTTCTGCTGCGCGGAGAATATGGCCCTTGCCGCCTATGAGCTGGGGATCGCCTCCTGCATCATCGCCCGGGCGGAGGAGACGTTTGACACACCCTTGGGAGTTCAGCTGATGCGGGAGTGGGAGATCCCCGCAGGCTGGATGCCCCGCTGCTTCGTGGCCCTGGGCTATGTGGAGGGGACCTATCCGGAGCCGAAACCCCGAAGGGACGGACGGGTCCGGATCATGGAATAAAAGGAGGAACGCACATGGATGCACAGACCTGTCTGAAGAAGCTGGGCTATGTGGGGGTACTGTCCTTTGCCACGGTGGACGGGGCGGGAGATCCCCAGGTGCGCTGCATCAGCGCCATCCACTATGAGCCGGACGCCATCTACTTTTTTACCGCCCGGGGAAAGGACTTCTGCAAGGAACTTCTGGACACGGGAAAGGTCCAGGTGCTGGGCTACACCATGTATAAGGAGATGATCCGCCTGACGGGGACGGTGAAGCCGGCCCCCGCGGAGGAGCAGGATAAGTGGCGGAATCTGATCTTCAAGGAACAGCCCTATCTGGCCAATGTCTACCCCGGAGAGACCCGCAGCATCGGCATCATCTTCTGCATCCGGGATATGTCCATTGAGTATTTCAACCTGGGGGTGAATCCCATCTTCCGGGAGAGCTACGTCATCGGAAATGGGAAGCCCGCTCCGAAAGGGTATTTCATCACGGATGCCTGTATCAGCTGTGGGAAATGTGTCCATGTCTGTCCACAAAAAGCGATCGACAAAGGCAGTCCCAGCGTCATCCATCAGGAGCACTGCCTGCATTGCGGAAACTGCCTCCGCGTCTGTCCCGCGGGAGCCGTGGAGAAGGCTTCATGAGCCGCCGCCGCCCGCTTCAGACGGTTTTCAGAATCAGGCAGCGATTGATTTTTTTCTCTGGAGGCAAGCCGCATGAACCGCAGTGAACAATTAAAATATTTAAATCAAGTGCTCCTGTCAGAGATGCCCCAGTACCGGGAGCAGGCGGAGGCGTTCCCGGGCGACGAGGCCTCCCGGCGGCGGCTCCTCCGGGCCCTGATGAATGTACGGCCCCCTCTGCCGCTGTCTCCGGGCTTTCTGGAAGTCCAGGACGCCCTTCTCTCCGCGGAAACGGAGGAAAAGGGCGTGGTGGATGGAAATACCCTCCCGCCCGTTCCATCTGATCCCCGGCTGGTCATCTGGCAGGGGGACATTACCCGGCTGCGGGTGGACGCCATCGTGGACGCGGACAACTCCGCCCTGCTGGGGTGCTTTGTCCCCTGCCACGGATGCATTGACAATGCCATCCACTCGGCGGCGGGGCTTCAGCTTCGGGATGAATGCAATCAGCTCATGGCGGCCCAGGGACGCCCGGAGCCAAACGGCCGGGCCAAGCTGACAAAGGGCTATAACCTCCCGGCCCGGTATGTCCTCCACACGGTTGGCCCCATTGTCCGGGGCCGCGTGACCGGGCAGAACCGTTCCGACCTGGCGTCCTGCTACCGTTCCTGCATGGAACTGGCGGCAGCGCATGAGCTCCAGAGCGTGGCCTTCTGCTGCATCTCCACCGGCGAATTCCGCTTTCCCAATCGAGAGGCCGCTGAGATCGCCGTGAAAACAGTCCGGGAATTTCTGGACCGGCAAACGACTTCCGTCAAGAGGGTGATTTTCAATGTTTTCAAGGGGATTGACGCCCAAATCTACCGCGATATCCTCCAATCCGATTGAGCGGCTGCGCGAAGCGCTGGACACTGCGGACGCGGTGGTGATTGGGGCGGGAGCGGGGCTCTCTGCCTCTGCGGGGCTGACCTACTCCGGGGAGCGCTTTGAGCGGTATTTCAGCGACTTCCGGGACAAGTACGGCATCCGGGACATGTACTCCGGCGGCTTTTTCCCCTTTGACAGCCCGGAAGAGCACTGGGCCTGGTGGAGCCGGCAGATCATGGTGAATCGATACGAGAGGGCGCCAAAGCCCGTATATGATGCCCTCTTGAATCTGGTAAAGGGCAGAGACTACTTTGTTCTCACCACCAATGTGGACCACCAGTTCCAGCTGGCAGGCTTCGACAAAAAGCGGCTGTTTTACACCCAGGGGGACTATGGCCTGTGGCAGTGCTCCGGGTCCTGCCATCAGGAGACCTACGAAAACGAGGAGACGGTGCGCAGAATGTTCGCGGAACAGAAGGACATGCGTGTCCCTTCTGCGCTGGTGCCACACTGCCCCCGGTGCGGCCGCCCCATGACCATGAACCTCCGGTGTGATAATACATTTGTTCAGGATAAGGGGTGGTATGAAGCAGCCGGCCGCTACGGGGACTTTCTGCGGAGGCACACGGGGACGCGGGTGCTGCTCCTGGAGCTGGGCGTAGGCGGCAACACCCCGGTCATCATCAAATATCCGTTCTGGAAGATGGCGATGCAGGACAAAAATATAACCTATGTCTGCATCAATCAGGAGGAGGCATATGCTCCCCGGGAGCTTCAAAAGAGGTCTGTCTGTATCGCTGAGGATATCGGCGCGGTTTTATCTTCATGCTGTGAAACGGTAAAATAGAGGAGGCGGAAGCCAGGCAAAGCCGCCGTCCCGCCGCCTGCTGTCCCGAATCTAAACGGTGTTACACCCCATCATCGGCAGTTCTACCCCATTGCAGAGCGCCCTGTTCTGCATAGCGCAGCATCCTCTGTTTGCTCTTTTTCTTTTGATACACACACTATACGCCGGTTTTCGAGCGGATAACAGTTTTGATTATGCAGACTTCTATAATTAGATTGCATACGAAAGCTTGCAGCCACGAAATCCAACTGATATAATAGGAAAAAGAGGTGTCGGAGTATGTTTGAACTCTATCAGTTGGAGCAGCTGCTGGCTGTGGCAGAGTGCGGAACATTGTCCAGCGCCGCAGAACAGCTGCACATTTCTCAACCTGCCCTCAGCCGCTCTATGCAGCGCTTGGAGGCAGAGCTGCAGGTCACACTGTTCACGCGGCAGAAGAATAAGATTGAGCTCAATGAAAGCGGAAGAATGGCGGTGGACTACGCCCGGAAAGTCATAGAGCAGTCCCGGGACATGATCAGCCGCATTCAGGCCTTTGACCGAAGCCGGCGCACGATCCTGGTGGGTTCCTGCGCGCCAGCCCCTCTTTGGGAGATCCCTCCGCGGTTATCGGATCTGTACCCTGATATGACCATCTCCTATGAGATACGAGAGAATGAGGTCCTATTACAGGGGCTGAGGGATGGCGTATATCAACTGATCGTCCTGCCCTTTGCGGTTGAAGATCCGGGCATTATCTGTGAGAGATACGGGGAAGAACACCTGTTTTTCTCGCTCCCGCCGGCGCACCCGCTGTCTGGCAGTAATGCGCTGTATATGAAGGATCTCAACGGAGAAACCATGCTCCTTCGGAGCCGCCTCGGATTTTGGCGGAATCTGACGGTCCAAAAGATGCCGGACACCCGCTTCCTGGAGCAGGAGGACATGGCTTTCAATGAACTTGTGAGAGCCTCAGCGCTCCCGAGCTTTACGACAGATGTGGCGCTCAGACGAGGGGGAAATGCACCGAACCGGGTGAACATTCCCATTTTGGATGAAGAAGCGGGTGTTACCTACTATTGCCTGTATAGCCGCTCTGACCCCAATAACCTCAGCAGCGCTCTGAAAACAATGGGTTAGACTTTGCGCATCATGGTTGGGCCAAGGAGCGAAAAGCACCGCAGTATTGAGAAAATTGGCGCAGTCCCCTAAGCCATGTCAAACGGCTTGGGGACTGCGCCTTACTGATGATGGACCTGCAGAGCAGCTGTTGATAAGGGATGACCGCCAAATGGGGATTTCTCTACAGAGCGGTTCCGCTCTTTGGAACGAAAAAGGACCCCATATCGGCCTTTTCCAATTGCAGCAATTTTACCTTTTTATGAATTCCCCCGGCGTAGCCCGTCAGACTGCCGTTTGTGCCCACAACGCGGTGGCAGGGGACGATGATGGAAATTTTATTGTGACCTACTGCGCCGCCCACGGCCTGCGCGGACATATGCGGCAGACCTTTCTCCGCGGCAACCTGCTTTGCAATCTCGCCATAGGTCATCGTATGGCCGTATGGAATTGTGCAGAGGATTTCCCACACCTCATTTTGGAAAACGGTACCTGTGAAATGAAGCGGCAGAGTAAAATCCGGCTCTTTCCCCGAAAAATAAATGTCAAGCCACTGCTTTGCCTTTTCAAAAAGGGGGAGTTCCTTTTCCTCATGCTCCTTGTCCAGGCTGAGGGCAAAATACTTTTGTCCCTCAAACCATACGCCGGTTAGACCAATATCATCCGCGGCCAAAAGAATACCGCCAATGGGGGAACAATAGTGACTGATATACTGCATGGGCAACCCTCCGTACAAAAATATTTTTCTAATTTGGCTTTGACATAGAGGAAAGACAAGCGTCAGCCCACCCTCAGCCTTGGCTTCTCCGGAGAATGCGCTTTGCAAAAATAGAGAGACATGATTTGCAGATCTCAGACAGAATGAAGTCGAGACGCAGACATTCGAAAGGGGAGAGCAAGTCATATCTGACAAGATTGTACAACTTGATGTGGGAGGAATCAAGGCGCAGCACAGGAAAGAAGTTCCGGAAGCCGCCGAGAGGGCGGGAAGGCGGACGGGGCCGGCCGGGTCGGCGCACAAGTTATAAAGAAAAGGTTTATACTGCATAACTTTTCGAGACTTCTCCGGAAGCCTCGATTTTTTTATAATGAAGCTCGGAACGTTCCGCTATCATCAGTCCTGTAAGCAAGAACAATTGCAAGGAGGCATTGGAACATGAATAAGCGCACGCTGGGCACGGATCTGGACGTCTCTGCCGTGGGACTGGGCTGCATGGGCTTTAGCCACGCCTACGGTCCTCCCACAAAAGACGGCGAAGCCATACGGGCGATTCGGAGCGCCTTTGACATGGGTTACACCATGTTCGACACCGCCGAGACTTACGGAACAGCGGAGGACCCGCACCACAACGAGAAGGTGGTGGGAGAGGCGCTGAAGGATGTCCGCAATCAGGTGCAGCTTGTTACCAAATTCGGCATCGGGTTTGACAGAACCAGCACAGCGGTGAACAAACCCCTGATTCCTGATGCCCGGCCCGAGCGCATCCGCGCCTCGGTGGAAGGCTCGCTCCGGCGGCTTCAGACCGACCATATTGACCTGTATTTCCAGCACCGCATGGACCCCCATGTGGAGCCCGAAGCGGTGGCTCAGGTAATGGCTGACCTGATCCAGGAGGGAAAGATCACCCACTGGGGCGTCTCGGAGGCAGACGAGGACTATCTGCGCCGGGCGCACAGGGTCTGCCCGGTGACGGCGGTACAAAACCGCTATTCGATGATGGCGCGCTGGCATGAGGCGCTGTTTCCCGTACTGGAGGAGCTGCACATCGGCTTTGTGGCGTTCTCTCCCATGGCCAACGGCCTGCTTACCGGAGCCTATCGGAGCGGCGAGCGGTTTGACTCCGGGCTGGACTACCGCAGCGCCATGCCGCAATTTACGCAGGAGGCGGCAGAGGAGAATCGGGAACTGCTGCGTTTGCTGCAGGAGCTGGCAGAGCAGAGGCACGCCACTCCCGCGCAGATCTCGTTGGCCTGGATGCTGTGCAAAAAGCCCTGGATCGTTCCCATCCCCGGCAGCCGAAAGGTGGAACGGATGCGGGAGAACGCCGGGGCGGCGGATGTTTTTCTGACCGGCAAAGAGGTGGCCGC
Organism: uncultured Pseudoflavonifractor sp.; assembly: GCA_904419835.1. Taxonomy (GTDB): domain Bacteria; phylum Bacillota; class Clostridia; order Oscillospirales; family Oscillospiraceae; genus Pseudoflavonifractor. Next base: position 7,337 of record CAJFTA010000064.1, read on the forward strand.
CATCGATCGGGCTTTGGAATCCACCCCCATGTCCGCCGTGTTTGGCGGCACAAAGGTCATCCGCAGATAACCCGGCCGAAGGCGGCGGCGGATTCTGTCCGAAAGGGGAAGACCTCTCCAGGGCCGCGCCCGCCGCACAAAAAACGAAACCTGGCGTCGGTGAACGCCAGGTTTCGTAAAGCATGAAATCTCCAATATTACCCGGGAATTATGAGAGCCTTGCACGCAACGCCTATTGCACATCGTTTGACCATTCACCCTGCAGCATTTTTTCCACGAAGGGTCTCACAAGGGCGTGGATGGAATAATGGGTGTAGCTCACATGAGCCGCCTCCATGGCTTCCAGCTGCTTGTCCGTGTGGGAGGTATAGGGGTAGACGCCGAACAAGAAGGGGAAGAATGCATAGAGAAAGCCCTGAATGCTGCCCGCCGTCATGCGGGGAAAGAATTTCTCCAGACAGCGGGTGACAGCCTGCAGCGCGCCGGCGTATGACCGCTTGAAGGACACCAGATTTTCCAGCCGGCTGTTTCCCTCCATGTCGTAGAGGTTCATGGACATCAGCTTCAGCATACAGCCCCGCTTCTCCAGGGTGCAGGCCAGCGCGTCTGCAAATTGTTCCGTGGACAGCGGCGCCTCCCGCCGGGCAAGTTCCTCCAGATCCGAGATCCACAGCTCATGCTCCCGCTGGAGCAGAGCCAGGAAGATCTCCTCCTTGGTCTGAAAGTAGTTGTAGATGGAGGTGCGGGTGAAGGAGGTTTTGGCTCCAATGTCCCGGATGGTGATGTCCCGGAACCCCATGGTCTCATAGAGCGCGGCGCAGGCGTCGATGATCTCTTCTTTTCTGGCGTTGGTCAGTTCTTCCGAGCCCTTTGGCATGGCCGCCTCACAGCCCCAGGACAGACCTGGCCCAGGCCGCCGCGCCGCTGTTTACCAGCTTGCCCTGCTTCCAGCTGGCCTTGGGACAGTGGTCCTGCATACTCGTTTCCGCCTTGCCGATGCCGCTGCCGCCGGAGGTAGCGAAGGGGATCAGCGTCTTGCCGGAGAAGTCATAGCCCTCCAGGAAGGTGTCCACGATGCGGGGCTCCACATACCACCAGACGGGGAAGCCCACGAACACCGTGTCGTACTGCGCCATGTTCTCCACCGGCTCCGCAATGGCGGGACGGCAGGCGGGGTCATTCATTTCCAAGGTGCTGCGGCTCTTCTTGTCCATCCAGTTCAGGTCCGCGTCCGTATAAGGCTCCAGCGGACGGATCTCGTACAGGTCCGCGCCCACGGCCTGCGCCATCTCTTTGGCGGCCCGGGCGGTCACGCCGCTGGCGGAAAAATAAGCGACCAGTGTTTTACTCATCTTGACTCCCTCCATTCAGCATTACAGCTCAATCAGCTCGTACTCCCTGGTTCCAAAGCCCAAATCGGCGGACGCCTCAATGGTGTGGATGCCGTTGCGGCTGTTGACCCGCTCCATAAAGTGCTCTTTGCCGGGATCATCAGCGCTCATAACCAGGTCAATGCAGGCCTGATCGATGGCCACCGGGTCCAGAGAGGCCAGCATCCCGATATCCTTCATGCAGGGGTCCTCGGCCACGGCGCAGCAGTCGCAGTCCACAGAGAGGTTCTTCATCACATTGATAAAGGCGATATTGCCCTTGAAGTGCTCCACCACGCTGGAGGCGGCGTCGGCCATGGCCTCGGGGAAGGCCACGGAACTGGCGTGCTGCTCCCAGGTTTTAAAACGGTCGTCGGTCTTTCCGGCGGAGTGGATCAGCGCCTTGCCCGCCCGGGAGGCGCAGCCGATGGCCAGCTGCTTGAGCGCGCCGCCGTAGCCGCCCATGGGGTGGCCCTTGAAGTGTGCCAGAACCAGCATGGAGTCATAGTTCATGATATTCTTGCCCAGGTGGTTCTCTTTGAGGATCTTCCCCTGGGGGATGGGCCACACGACGTCGGGCCCCTCGGCGTCCATCAGGTCCACGTCAAAATACTTGGTCCAGCCGTGCTCCTCCAGCAGCTTCCGGTGGGACTCTGTGTGGTCCCGAACGCCGCCGGCCGCGTCGCCGTAGGCGGTGTTGCACTCCACGACGGTGCCGCGGACCGCCTCTACCATGGGCCGCCAGAACTCCGGGTGGAGAAAATTCTGGTTGCCCTTCTCGCCGGAGTGGACCTTTACAGCTACCTTTCCGGGCAGCTCCACGCCCAGGGCACGATACAGCTCCACAACCTTTTCCGGGGTGATCTCCCGGGTGAAATAGACCTTTGCGCGCATCGTAAAACCTCCTTTGGACAGACAGTGCGGTTATGTTTAAAAATTCTGACACAGTGTCAATGCTTGAATTATACCACTGTTCTGACATTGTGTCAACATATTTTCTTTTACAAAAAAGAAGCGGGCTGCATGAGCGCTCTCCCGGATGGGATGGGCATGGACGGACTTGGAAATCCACGCCTGCCGCATCAGGAAGCCCCATCTGTTCAATACAATTTTTGCATAATATCAATTAATTCATGTTGATTTCCCCCTGCCGCCATGCTACGCTTGGAACGGAAGGAGTGACATCCCATGGAGATCCGTGTACTGAAATATTTTCTGCTGGTTGCCCGGGAGGAGAACATCACCAAGGCGGCCAACCTCCTGCACCTGACGCAGCCCACGCTGTCCAGGCAGCTGATGCAGCTGGAGGAGGAGCTGGGCGTCCAGCTGTTTCGCCGGAGCAAGCACCGCATTATCCTGACGGAGGAGGGGATGCTGCTCCGCCGGCGGGCAGAGGAGATCGTGGCTTTGGCGGATAAGACAAGGGACGATCTCCAGCGCCGGGGGGAACAGCTCTCGGGCACTGTCGCGGTGGGGAGCGGAGAATTGCAGAGTTCGCGTTTCCTGACACAGCTGCTCACGGCCTTTCAAAGGGAAAACCCACTGGTATCGTTTTCGATCTATAGTGGCAACTCTGACAATATCAAAGAGCGCATTGAGCGGGGCTTGCTGGACATAGGCCTTTTGCAGGAACCGGTGGACATTGCAAAGTACAGCTTTGTGCGCACGCCGGGACGGGAACAGTGGGGCGTGTTGGTAAGAGAAGACTCGGAGCTGGCATCCAGGAAGAGCGTCAGCCCGGCAGATCTGGCCGCCGTGCCCCTGATCCTGCCGGAGCGGGAGATCGTGCAGAATGAACTGCTCAACTGGTTCGGCCCCTACGCAGAGGGACTGCGGGTCACAGCCACCGGCAACCTGCTCTACAATCTTGCCTCACTGGTTCGGGCCGGCGGCAGCAGCGTACTCACCCTGGCTCTGGACTGCAGCTATGAAGGACTCCGGTTTCTCCCGCTCTCTCCTGCTCTGGAGTCCAACACCGTTCTGGTCTGGAAGAAGGCGCAGACCTTTTCAGCCGCAGCAGCGGCGCTGATTCAGTTTTCTGAGAAATACATTTCCCGTATGAAATAAAATTTAATATAAGCATTAGACATTGTTTTATCACAGGCCTACAATATAGGTGTTCTGGAAGGGACACTTATACTTTTATACGCATATACGCAAGCCGGGTCATGGGAAAGGGTGATGGAATGACGATCCATGAGGCCAGTGAGCGGTATACCATTCCCATGGAGGTCCTGCGGGCGTATGAGAGCTGGGGCCTGTGCGGCACCGTGAAAAGTGCCATGGGCGCCTGGCAGTATGACGGCACCGACCTGGAACGCCTGAGCCTGATCATGACGCTGCACGCTGTGGGCTTTGAAAACCCGGAAATTGAAGCCTACATGAAACTCCTGCTGGAGCAGGAGGGAACCGAGGCACAGCGGCTGCGGATGCCGGACCGGAAGCGGGGCCGCACGCGGGATGAGATCCACTTCCGGGAGCGGCTGGATTATCTCCGCTATCACATCCGCAAGCAGCAGGAGGCGAAGCGCGGCTGACCGGCGCCCCGACACAAAATCAATCATATTTTTATTTTTTAGGAGGCATTACCATGAAGCTCCAGGACAAATCCGCATTCGATGCGCAGAATGTATTCGGCCAGGGGACGGCCAACACCGCCTTCGCCCAGTTTTTTATCGGAAACTCCTATCTGAACCCCCTGACCAAGCCCGGTGAGAGCGCGGTGGGGCTGGCCAACGTCACCTTTGAGCCGGGCTGCCGGAACAACTGGCACATCCACCACGCCAAGAGCGGCGGTGGACAGATTCTGATCTGCACCGCCGGGGAAGGCTGGTACCAGGAGGCGGGCAGGGATGCGGTCAGCCTGACCCCCGGCACCGTCATCGTCATCCCCCCGGAGGTGAAGCACTGGCACGGGGCCAAGGCGGACAGCTGGTTCAGCCACATTGCCGTAGAGGTTCCCGGCGAGGAGACCGGCAACGAGTGGCTGGAGCCGGTGGACGACGAGGCATATTCCAAGCTGTAATGGAAGGGCGCCGGCCGCGCCTGGAGCCGCAGGGAGGACAGATGTCCCTGGAGCAACAAAAGCGAAGAGGAGTGTGCAACGATGATGATGAAAGACGTGCGGGAAACAGATCCGGAGTTTGTGGAACGCTTTGAACACTTTGCCTTTGACGAGGTGGTGAATGAGCCCGGCCAGCAGCTGGACGAGGTCACCCGGCACATGGCCATCCTGGCCACCCTCCTGGGCTGCCAGGGGACGGAGGCCTTCCGCCGGGAGCTGCCCCAGGCCCTGGACGCCGGGGTGACCCCGGTGATGGCCAAGGAGGTAGTCTACCAGGCGGTGGACTACCTGGGGATTGGACGGGTGCTGCCCTTCCTGGACATCACCAACGAGGTGCTGAAGGCGCGGGGCGTGGCCCTGCCGCTGGAGGGACAGGCCACCACCACGATGGAGGATCGGCTGGAGAAGGGGGCCCAGACCCAGGCGGACATCTTCGGCCCCCAGATGCTGGAGGCGTGGAAGACCGGGCACATCAACCGCTGGCTGGCGGCCAACTGCTTTGGAGACTACTACACCCGCACGGGGCTCACACTGGCCCAGCGGGAGATGATCACCTTCTGCTACCTGGCGGCTCAGGGCGGCTGTGAGCCTCAGCTGACCGCCCACGCCAAGGGCAACATGAATCTGGGGAACGATAAGGCGTTCCTGATCCGCGTGATATCCCAGTGCCTGCCCTACATCGGCTACCCAAGGAGCCTGAACGCTGTTGCCTGTGTGAACAAGGCGGCGGAGGGCTGAGCCGCTTCGATAGTTCTTCTTTCTGACTGCTGACTGACAAGCTGAGGAGCCGGGGCCATTGGCCCCGGCTCAGCGTGTCGAAAAACCTCCCCGAAGAGGAAGCCTCGCAGAGTTCCGTCATCCGCAGATGACGGAATCAAATGAAAATCCGTCATTTTCGGGGACAT
>CAJFTA010000065.1 GCA_904419835.1 uncultured Pseudoflavonifractor sp.
TACTGAATAAACCGCTTTGCGGTTTATTCGTGCGGCACAGCCGCACAATTCCATAAAAACGGCTCAAAGGAGCCGCTTTTGTGGAATTCAGCCATTGCTACAATGCGTATTTCCACTGGCGCGTTTCAATGCGCCAGTGGAAGGTGCAGGGTTTTTGGACGAAATTGTCCAAAAACCTTACACTTGAACAAAGCCATTTGGCCTTGAAAGCCTTGGGCTTCAAGGCTCGTGGCTTTGTTCAATACGCATTATATTAAACGAAAATCCTGCCTGACGCATCTGCGTCAGGCAGGATTTTTGTATGCAGGAGGAAGCTTACTCCAGCTCGAAGGCGCCGGTGTAGAGCTGGTAGTACACGCCGTGCTGGGCAATCAGGTCCTCGTGGCTGCCCCGCTCAATGATGCGGCCGTGATCCAGTACCATGATGGCGTCGGAATTGCGGACGGTGGAGAGCCGGTGGGCGATGACGAACACGGTCCGCCCGCTCATCAGGCTGTCCATGCCCTGCTGGACCAGGGCCTCGGTGTGGGTGTCGATGGAGGAGGTGGCCTCGTCCAGAATCATCACCGGGGGATCGGCTACGGCGGCCCGGGCGATGGCGATGAGCTGCCGCTGGCCCTGGGACAGGTTGGCACCGTTGCCGGTGAGCATGGTGTCATACCCCTGGGGCAGGCGGCGGATGAAGTCGTCGGCGTTGGCCAGCACGGCGGCGGCCTCCACCTCCTCGTCGGTGGCGTCCAGGTTGCCGTAGCGGATGTTCTCCCGGACGGTGCCGGTGAACAGGTTGGTCTCCTGGAGCACAATGCCCAGGGAGCGGCGCAGGTCGCTCTTGCGGATCTTGTTGATGTTGATGCCGTCGTAGCGGATCTTGCCGTCGGCAATGTCGTAGAACCGGTTGATCAGGTTGGTGATGGTGGTCTTGCCCGCGCCGGTGGCGCCCACGAAGGCCACCTTCTGGCCCGGCTTGGCGTAGAGGGAGATATTGTGGAGGATGGTCTTGCCCTCCTCATAGGCGAAGTCCACGTCAAAGAACCGCACGTCGCCGGTGAGGCGGGTGTAGGTCACAGTGCCGTCGGAGTGGGGGTGCTTCCAGGCCCAGATGTTGGTGCGCTCCTCGGCCTCTACCAGATCGTCGCCCACATACTTGGCGTTGACTAGGGTGACATAACCGTTGTCCTGCTCGCTCTCCTCGTCCATCAGGTCGAAGATGCGCTGGGCGCCGGCCAGACCCATGATCACGGAGTTGAGCTGCTGGGAGATCTGGCTGATGGGGTTGCTGAAGCTCTTGGACAGCTGGAGGAAGGCGGCGATGACACCCAGGGTGATGCCGGTGTCAAAACCGCCCAGGGCCATGAAGCCGCCGGCCATGGCCACGATGACATACTGGATGTTGCCGATGTTGATCATGATGGGCATGAGGATGTTGGCGTACTTGTTGGCCTGATAGGCGCTCTCGCACAGGGCGTCGTTGACCTCGTCAAAGCCCTTCTCCGCCTCCTGCTCGTGGCAGAAGACCTTGATGACCTTCTGGCCGTTGATCATCTCCTCAATGTAGCCGTTCAGGTCGCCCAGCTTCATCTGCTGGCGGATAAAGTACTTGGCGCTGCGGCTGGCGATGTACCGGGTGACCAGCAGCATGCAGCACACGCACAGCAGCACCACCAGGGTCAGCCACACGTTCTTGAACAGCATGGCGAAGAAGGTGACGATAATCATGACCACCGAGTTGAACATCTGGGGGATGCTCTGGGAGAGCATCTGGCGGAGGGTGTCCACGTCGTTGGTGTACACGCTCATCACGTCGCCGTGGGCGTGGGTGTCAAAGTACTTGATGGGCAGGGTCTGCATGTGGCTGAACAGGTCGTCGCGGATGGTCTTCTGCACGCCCTGGGAGATGGTCACCATAATCCGGTTGTAGGCCAGGGTGCACAGGGCGCCGGTGACGTAGAGGCAGGCCATGGTCAGCAGGGCCTGGAGCAGGGCGGTGTAGACCGGGGTCTCCATGGCCAGCAGGGGGGCGATATAGTCGTCGATCAGGGCCTGAAGGAACAGGGAGCCGCCCACAGAGGCGATGGCGCTGACGAGGATGCACAGCAGCACCAGGAAGAAGCGGAGCTTGTAGCCGGCGAACACATAGCGGAGAATCCGGCTGGCGGTGTGGCGCTTGCCGGAGGGAATTTTATTCATCGTCGCTGCCTCCCTTCGTCTGGGACTCATAGATTTCGCGGTATGTCTGGCAGTTCTGGAGCAGCTCCTGATGGGTGCCCATGGCGCTGATTCTGCCGCCCTCCATCACCAGAATCTTGTCCGCGTCCTCAATGGAGGAGATGCGCTGGGCAATAATGAACTTGGTGGTGTCGGGAATCTCATTGCGGAAGGCCTGGCGGATAAGGGCGTCGGTCTTGGTGTCCACGGCGGAGGTGGAGTCGTCCAGAATGAGGATCTTGGGCCGCTTCAGCAGGGCCCGGGCGATGCACAGCCGCTGCTTCTGGCCGCCGGACACGTTGGAGCCGCCCTGCTCGATGTGGGTGTTGTATTTCTCGGGGAACTCCTGGATGAAGGGGTCGGCCTGGGCCAGACGGCACATGTGGACCATCTCCTCGTCGGTGGCGTCGGCGTCGCCCCAGCGCAGGTTCTCCTTGATGCTGCCGGAGAAGAGCACGTTCTTCTGGAGCACCATGGCCACCTGCTGCCGCAGGGCGTCCATGTCGTAGTCCCGCACGTCCACGCCGCCCACCAGCACCCGGCCCTCGGTTGCGTCGTACAGGCGGGGGATGAGCTGGACCAGGGTGGTCTTGGAGGTGCCGGTGCTGCCAAGAATGCCCACGGTCTCGCCCGACTTGATGGCCAGGTTCACGTCCTTCAGGCACTCCTTGGAGGGGTCGTTGGCGTAGCTGAAGCTGACGTTCTCAAAGACGACGGAGCCGTCCTTCACCTCGGTGACAGGCTTCTCGGGGTTCTTCAGGTCGCTCTCCTCGTTGAGCAGCTCGCAGATACGCTCGGCGGAGGCCCGGGCCAGAATGATCTGCACCAGCACCATGGAGCACATCATCAGGCTCATGAGGATCATCATGATGTAGCTGAACATGCTGGTCAGGTTGCCGGTGGTGATCTCGCCGCCCACCACCAGATGGGCGCCCAGCCAGGACACGGTCAGCATGCAGCCGTACACGCACAGCTGCATCAGAGGCGCGTTGAAGGAGATGAGCTTCTCGGCCTTGGTGAAGTCGGTGAAGATCTCGTTGGAGACATTGCCGAACTTGGCCCGCTCGTGGTCCTCCCGGACGAAGGACTTGACCACCCGGATGCCCAGCAGGTTCTCCTGCACCACGTTGTTAAGCCAGTCGTACTTCTTAAAGACCCGCTCGAAGATGGGGTGGGCGTTGGTCATGATGAGATACAGGCCCAGCGCCAGAATGGGAATGACCACCAGGAAGATAAGGGCCAGCTTGGGGCTGATGGTAAAGGTGAGGGCCCAGGCGCAGATGAGCATGATGGGGCAGCGCACGGCGATGCGGATGATCATCATGAAGGCCATCTGCACGTTGGTTACGTCGGTGGTCAGGCGGGTGATGATGCCGCCGGTGGAGAACTTGTCGATATTGGAGAAGGAAAACTTCTGTACGTTGCGGTACATCTCCCGGCGCAGATTGCGGGAGAAACCGGTGGAGGCCTTTGCGGCAAACCGGCCGGACAGGGCGCCGAAAATCAGGGCCACAACGGCCATGACCACCAGCAACAGGCCGTAAAGCAGGATGTTTTCCATGCTTCCGGCCTCAATGCCCTTATCAATGAGCTGGGCCATCATCATGGGAATCAGGACATCAAAGGCCACCTCAAAAATAACGAAGATAGGGGTCAGAATGGTGTCCCGCTTGTATTCTTGAATACAGGCGCTCAGACGTTTGATCATGGAATCGCTCCTTTGCAGTTGGAATCGTAGGGATGTAGGAACCGGGCGGCCGGACGGACAGGCCGCCCTGAGAAACTATTCCAGCAGATTGCGCTGAATTTTCCGTGCCGTGGCAATGAACTGCTCCAGCTCCTCCTCCGTCAGGCCGGCGGTCATGCGCGCCTCGGCAATCCGGAACTTTTCCGCCATGTCTGCATGGACAGACATGGCCTTTTCCGTCGGGATCAGCTTTTTCAGCCGCGCATCCTGCGGGACGGTCTGGCGGATGAGCATACCGTCCTGCTCCAGATTCTGGAGAAAGCGGGAGGCAGTGGAGCGGCGGATGCAGAAGACCTCCTCCACATCGCGCTGGTAGAGCGCCCGGTCCGGATGATCACAGAGAAAGCCCATGATGAGGCACTCGGTCTCGGTGATGCCGTGGCGGTTCTCAGACGGAGGAGACAGCTCCATCATCTTTCTCCTGAGCAGATTGGACAGGCTGCGGATGAGAAAGCCAACGGAATTTTGGCGTTGTATGGCGATCGACCTCCTCTCATTTTAGTTAGATTGCTAACATATTATAGTGAGATAAAAATTGGATGTCAATAGAGAGAAAATACAAATTTGCTTTTTAACAAAAAATAAAGGAAAAGAAGGTTAAAAAATAGATGAATATTTAAAATACTATAAGATGAAAGAGACAAATCCGTGCGCGCAAAGTTTTACAAGGCAGAGGAATTGAAATCGGCAGGGCGACGTGATAACATGTAAAACAACACACAAAATGCCCGCCGGCACTGCCTGGCGGGAAGAATTGGGATCCAGGTGATGAAGGGTGAAATATTTCTACGGGGCCGGAAAGCGGGGGCCCTATTTCGAAGGCTGGCAGTTCCGGCACCAGGCGCCCGGCGGGGAGACGCTGTCCCTCTTTCCGCTGCTGCGCATTGACAAGGCGGGAAACACGGAGGCCGTCATCCGGGTGGAGTCCCGGGAAGGGGCGTGGAGCGTCAGCTGCCCGGGGGAGAGCTTTCAGGCGTCCGAAGGGCTGTTCCAGATATGGGTACAGGGCAGCCTGTTCAACCGGAAGGGGCTGTGGCTGGACCTGCGCTCGGGCGGGATAACCCTGTGCGGAGAGCTGAGGTACGGGCCCTTCACGCCGCTGAAGTACGACCTGATGGGGCCGCTGGGCGCGCTGCCTGTCTTTCCGATGCGCCGGGGGGTGATCAGCATGGGCCACCGGCTGGAGGGCGTCCTCCTGCTCAACGGGCGGCGCATCGACTTCACCGGCGGCGCCGGGTTCATTGAGACCTTCCGTGGAACCGGCCGGCCCTCCGCCTCGCTGTGGAGTCAGAGCATCTGGCGGGAGGAGCGCAGCAATAGCATCCTGGTCAGTGTGGAGCGGATGCCCACTCTGACTGGGCCCCGGATCAACTGCCTGTGTGTAGTGCTCTACGGCGGGCGGGAGTATCGCCTGGCCTCTTACCGGGGCGCCAGTGTGGAGCGGTGGCCGACGGAGGGGGCCGTTATCCGGCAGGGCGCGCTGCGCCTGGCTGTGGAGCCGGAGCGGGAGGGCGCCCATCCCCCTGTGCGCTACCGGCTGTGGGAAGGGGATAATCTGCTCTTTGACCACCTGGACCCCTGGGCGGGCTACCACTGTATTGAGGAGAAAAGAGGCGGCGGGGCATGAGATATAAAACTTCATGCGCCCGGCGCCGGCGCCGCGATGCATTTGCACAGCAAGAGAGAGGGAGGACGCCCCAGCTTACGGGCGTCCTCCCTTGAGCGTGTCAAAAAACTTCGGTTGAACAGAATTCGCCTGCGCCGGGGCGGGGGAGCGCGAGGGGGCAGCGGCCCGCCTCGCGTGGAATCGAATGCCCCGCAATGCCTTGCCGCGCAAGGCTTGCGGAGAGCGGAGCGATGACTTTTGCGCCGTTGCGCGGCGCGAAAGTAATGGCATTCTTGAAGGCTGTCGAAAAAGTCCCAGGACTTTTTCGACAGCCTGGAGGGAGGACGCCCCAGCTTACGGGCGTCCTCCCTTGTCTTTTACTGTTTGAATTTCTCCAGCAGGCGGGCCTCCCAGAGGTCGCCGTACTTCATGGACACGAGAAACAGGGCCAGGCCGGCCAGGCCGATAAGGGCCATAGCCCAGAGAGGGATAGAGATGACCGAGCTGCCCACCGCCGAGGCCACCAGCAGTCCCCAGGGCCGGGTGAGGAGCACAATGGCCAGGAAACGGGGAAAGCTGATGTCGGTCAGACCGGCCAGAATGCAGATGATGTCGTCCGGGAAAAAAGGGAAGAGAAAGACCAGTGCCAGGAATATGTCCCGCTTGCGGCGGATCAGGTCCAGATATTTGTCCGATACCTTCTGGCTGACAAAGCGGTCCGCAAAGGACTGCCCCAGCACCCGCGCCAGCCAGAACACCATCACGGAGCCCAGCACCACTGCGCCCGCTGTGAGCAGGAAGGCGGGCCACATGCCGAAGAGCAGTGCGCCTCCCGCGGCGGTAATATTGCTGGGGATGGGGGCGAGGACCACCGAGGCCAGCTGGACCAGGAAAAAGACCAGATGGGAGTAGGGGGAGAACCGGGCGATATAGTCCTGGATTCCCTCCAGGGATTTCGCGGCGGCAAAGAAGCCGGTGCTCCAGAGGAAGATGAGAACGCCGGCCAGGACCAAAACTGTAAAGACCAGCGTGGCAATCCATTTGCGATTTCTCTTTTTCATATTCATATGCCAAGCCCCTTGTTCTGCGTTGTGAAAATGACTGCCGGAGATTACGGGAGGACCCTGCCGCCGTACAGTACCATAAGGCTACCACAGGGAGAGAGAAGATGCCATAGAGAAAAGCTTAAGATTGTCTTTAAAATAAGAAATGATGCGGAGCGCCGCATGGGCGCGCAGGCTTTCAAAAAAGTGGCTTCCGCCACTTTTTCGAAGGAGCTTCATGAAATCTTCACCTCAATTTCTGATGAAATTGTCGGCAAAAATTTCATGAGAAGTGTCATTTTCGAGGCGCATGTCCCCGAAAATGACGGACTTTCATTTGATTCCGTCATCTGCGGATGACGGAACTCTGCGAGGCTTCCCATTCTGGGAGATTTTTGAAACGCTAAGTGCCGTACGGGCGCTTTTTGCCGCCCGCTTTCAGCAGACAATAAAAAATAGACGGCCCCGGCCGCAGCCGGGAACCGCCCGATTAAACAAAAAGCCACACCGCCGCCGGGTGTGGAACTTCTGTGTCACACGGTATGTACTGTCGAGTTTATCGATCGCTGACGATGACCTGCTCATCGCCGCCAAAAATCAATTCGTCGACATCCGTGCTCTGGATGTCAGTCCACTTCATGGCCTCAGCCTCCTTTCTGAATTTTATAGGCTTATTATAGAGCTGTTGCAGCCAAAAAACAAGGGACAATTGTACATAATATATAAAGAAAATGTAAACAAAGTGTGCAAATTTTGTGTCGGAAAAAATTCCTTGCTATTTTGCGGCAGGTATGCTATACTAGCGAAGTCGATTTCAGATGCAGGTGTAGTTCAATGGCAGAACGTCAGCTTCCCAAGCTGAACACGAGGGTTCGATTCCCTTCACCTGCTCCAAAAAGAAAGGGCTTCCGATAGGAAGTCCTTTCTTTTTGGGTTCCAGCCGCCAAAGGCGGCTTCCACCCTTTGGTTTAAAATGCTCGGCGGAAATTAATTTCGTCTGCGCCGAGGTTTTGCCTGCGGCAAAACGCTCGAACACCGCAAAAGCGGCGCGGCCCAGAAGGGCCGTTGGGCAATAATCAAAATATCTGATTGAAAATTTGAAATATCCATATTATCGTGCTTTATCACGTCGGAGCAAAGTTCACTTTGTTCCGACGCCTTTTTGTACCAGGGGCAAAAAAGACGTCGTCAGCCCGCTCCCTTGCGCCTCCGCTCCAACCGCAGCCGCTTCCGCTGGGGTGCGGTTTCATCTTATCCTGTTGCAATATGAAGGAAAGTATGGCAGAATAGCCTCGTGAAGGTGCGAAAAGGCCGTGTTCCCGGAAGGAGAGACGTTATGTACTATACCCTCTATCAGCTGGCCTGTTTTTTTCTGATCTACTCTCTGGCCGGATGGTGCGTCGGCGTCGCAGCCGCGGCGGTGCGGCGGCACGCCTTTGTCAACAGCGGCTTCCTCAATCTGCCTCTTAACCCGTCCTATGGCGTGGGCGCGGTGCTGTTTGCCGTGTTCCTGCCCGAACTGTCGGAGCGCCCCTTTTTCCTGGTGCTGGGCGGCGCGGTCATTGCCGCGGCGGTCACCTTCCTCACCGGCTTCCTGCTGGAGCGCATTTTCCGCCGCCGCTGGTGGGACTATACCCAACACCGCTTCCAGTTTGAGGGCTATATTTCGTTCCCGCTGCTGCTGGTCTGGGGCCTGCTGGCGCTGGTGTCCATCCTGGTTCTGGACCCTCTGCTGGCCGGGCTGATCGACCGGATTCCCAGGCCTGTGGGGCTCATCATTCTGCTGGTCTGCCTGGGACTGATAGCGGCCGACTTTGTGATCTCGCTGGTGTCCGTGCTTCAGCTCCGGTTCCGCCTGAAGCGGCTGTCCCGTCTGTCGGAGGACTTTCGCGACCTGTCCGCCGTGTTCGGCAACGCAATCACCCGCCGGGTGCAGCGCCGTGTTCTCAGAGCCCACAACCTGGAGGCGGAAAAACTGCTGGAGGCCCAGGCGGAGGCGCCGGAGAAGAGCGGCGTCTTTGCAGAAGGCTGCTGCTTTCACAAGCTGGTGTGGATCTTTGTCATCGCCGCGTTTCTGGGGGACATCATTGAGACGCTGTTCTGCCGGGTGACGGCGGGGGTGTGGATGAGCCGGAGCAGCCTGATCTACGGCGCGTTCAGCGTAGTGTGGGGCCTGGGTGCGGTGATGTTTACCGCCGTGCTCTACAAGTATAAGGACCGCAGCGACCGGTATGTATTTCTGGCGGGCACCATTCTGGGCGGCGCCTATGAGTACGTGTGCAGCGTGTTTACGGAGCTGGCGTTCGGCACGGTGTTCTGGGATTACAGCCATATCCCATTCAATCTGGGAGGGCGCATTAACCTGCTCTACTGCTTTTTCTGGGGTATTGCGGCGGTGGTGTGGATCAAGGGCATTTACCCCAGGCTTTCGGGCCTGATTGAGCGGATTCCGCCTAAAATCGGGCGCGTCGGCACATGGGTGCTGGTGGTCTTCATGGTGTGCAACATGGCGCTCTCGGCGCTGGCACTGGCCCGGTACACACAGCGGCAGACGGTACCCGACGCGCCTGCAACCCCGCTCTCCGATTTCCTGGATCGCCATTACCCGGACGAGCGGATTGAGCGGGTCTACCCCAACGCCATTCTGGTGGAGGAGTAGAGGGGAGGATACAAAAACGGCCTCTGGCGGCCCGGTTTCCGGGCTGCCAGAGGCCGTTTCCTGTGGACTGAGCAGGTTTTTCTGCCCCCGCCCTTAACATCCGGCGGAAGATTTGGTATAATCATGCCGGAATGTCCGCCGGAACAGAGGTCCGGCGTTTGTAGTCCTATACATTTTGACAGAGGTACTGTGGACAGTTCCGCCCTGCATCACCCTATCCTGCGGGAGCCTCTGTGGGGCAGGTAAGGAGGACTTACATTGAAAGACAGAAAAATTTCCATCTCATCCAATACGGCCCTGAGCCTTCTGATGCTGGTCCTAGTGGCCGTGCTGCTGCTGTTCAGCATCTCTCTTGTGCGGATAAAGCTGTTGGAAAACACCCAGAATCTGGGTATGGCTCTGGCGAAGAGCTATGCGGTAGAGGAGGAGATGCATCTGGACAGCTTCCGGCAGATCATGAATCTGGCCGCCCAGTACGTGGATGAGATTGACGGCGAGAGCGGGAACACAGACCAGGTTCAGGACTGGCTCAGCGGCTATTTTTCCAAGCTGACCGCCATGCTGGGCGAGAGCACGGTGGACCCGTATGCGGTGATTGACGGCAAAATTGTGGCGGCCAACCCGTGGGAGGGGGACGCGGGCTACCAGTATCAGACCACGGACTGGTACCGCGGTGCGGTGGAGGCCGGCGGCGAGGTAGTGTTCAGCGGCGTGTATACCGACGCCATTACGGGCGAACCGGTTTTTACCATCTCCAAGGCGCTGGCCCGCAGCGGGGATGTGCTGGCCATGGACGTCTATATCCGCAACCAGGGGCTCCACAATACGGCCCAGGCCCTGCCGGAAGACAGCTCCTACTACCTGTGCGACGCCGCCGGCACCATGCTCTACTCCGTGACTCAGTGGGATGCGGACGAGGAGACCCTTCAGACCTACCTGGACTTCCTGATGGCAGGGATTCAGGACGGATCCCTGTCCGCTTACGACGCCTCCTTTGAAGACATGGAGGGGGTGGAGCGTGGAGCCTACTACTCGGTCATGAGCAACGGCTGGACTGTGATTATGACCATTCCCATCCGGGATATCCTCTTGGGCGACCGCAACGCGGCGGCGAATGTGCTGGCCGGCGTGGGCCTGCTGCTCTTCGGCGTGCTGACCGCCATGGTAATCCGGGATTTGCAGCAGAACAAGCGGATTAAAAAGGCGGGCAATACCATCCGGATTCTCAGCGACTCCTTTTACGCCGTCTACCGGGTGAACTTCCGCGAAGGGACCTATGAGGCCATCAAGATGTCCAGGGATCTGGAGTCCCAGATGCCCCGGACGGGAGGATACGACTTCCTGCTGGCCACGGTAAAGCAGGTGGTGGAGTCGGGGACCTACCAGGAATTTGAGCTGAGCTTTTCGCTGGAAAGCATCCGCCAGCGGGTGAGCGAGCACATCGCCGACTACGGCGGCGACTACCGGCGCCGCTTCGGCGAGATCTATAAATGGGTGAACATCCGCACCCTCTATGATGAGAAGCTGGCCCCCGACGAGGTGATCCTCTGCTTCCGGGACGTGGACATTGAGAAACGGCAGCAGCTCCAGCATACCATTATCCTCCAGGAGGCGCTGGAGGCGGCCAAGAAGAGCACAAAGGCCAAGTCGGATTTCTTCAGCAGCATGTCCCACGACATGCGCACCCCGCTCAACGCCATCATCGGCTTCTCCCAGCTGGCCCAGAACAGCCAGGACGACTGCCAGAAAATGCGGGACTACATGCAGAAGATTGAGTTTTCCGGCAGGCAGCTGCTGGCGCTGATCAACGACATTCTGGAGCTGTCCAAAATGGAGGCGGGGAAGAACGCCCTCAACAACAAGCGCTTCAACCTGAAGCAGTACGTGGAGGAGGCGGCGGGAATTTTCCATGACCAGGCGGAGCGGCAGGGCAAGGCGTTCACAGTTGACCTGGATATGCACAACGAGGTTGTGGTGGGGGACGAGTTCAAAATCGGACAGATCCTCAACAACCTCCTCTCCAACTCCCTGAAGTACAGCAACCCGGGCGCGGAAATCCGGCTGGAGATCCGGCAGTTTGACTTCCAGCGGCACAGCAAGTATCAGATTGTGGTGGAGGACACCGGCATCGGCATGTCGGAGCACTTCCTGGAGCATCTCTTTGACCCCTACGCCCGGGAGACCAGCTTCACCAGCGCGTCCACCGTGGGAACCGGGCTGGGCATGCCCATTGTCAAGAGCCTTGTGCAGCAGATGAGCGGCGAAATCTCCGTGGAGAGCACGCTGGGGAAGGGGAGCAAATTCACCGTCACCCTCCCGCTGGAGGCGGTCTCCGGCGAGGAGAGCACCGAGGAACGGCGGGAGCCGAAAAAGAGCGCCGCCTTCCAGCTGGCCGGGCGGAAGATCCTTCTGGCGGAGGACAACGAGCTGAACATGGAGATCGCCACCGAGATCCTCTCCATGAACGGCATGGAGGTGATCCAGGCGATCAACGGCGCGGAGGCGGTGCGCATCTTCCAGGCCGCGGCGCCCTACTCCATCGACGCCATTCTCATGGACATGCAGATGCCGGAGATGGACGGCTGCGAGGCGGCCAGGGCCATCCGGGCGCTGGACAAGCCCGACGCAGCCGCGGTACCCATCATCGCGGTCACCGCCAATGCCTTTGCCGAGGACATCGACAAGACCACCAAGGCGGGCATGAACGGGCATATTTCCAAGCCAATCGACGTGGCGCTGCTCTACGAGGCGCTGGAGAAGTGCATCAATCGCGAATAAAAAGAGCCGGCCCGTCCCTTTCGGGACGGGCCGGCTGAGCGTTTGCTCCGTTTTTTTGACAAACTGAAACGGGGCATGGCGTGTGCCATGCCCCGCTTTAAGTGGGATAAAATCCGGATTAGCCCAGCTGAGCCTTCGCCATCTCGGTGAGGGCGGTGAAGGCGGCCTTGTCGTTGACAGCCAGCTCGGCCAGCATCTTGCGGTTGATCTCCACGCCGGCCTTCTTCAGGCCGTTCATGAAGGTGGAGTAGTTCATGCCGTTCATCTTGCAGGCGGCGCTGATGCGGGTGATCCAGAGCTGACGGAAGTCGCGCTTCTTCAGCCGGCGGCCGGTGTAGGCGTACTTCAGGGACTTCATGACCTGCTCTTTGGCCATCTTGAAGTGCTTGCTCTTGGCGCCCCAGTAGCCCTTGGCCAGCTTGAGGACCTTATTTCTTCTCTTGCGCGTCATCATCGCGCCTTTAACT
>CAJFTA010000066.1 GCA_904419835.1 uncultured Pseudoflavonifractor sp.
CATGCGCCTCGAAAATGACACTTCTCATGAAATTTTTGCCGACAATTTCATCAGAAATCGAGGCGAAAATTTCATGAAGCTCCTTCGAAAAAGTGGCGGTAGCCACTTTTTCGACAGCCTGATGTCCGCCGGACCAAAAATCCGGCGGACATTTTTTTGGTTTCCTTGCGGTTTTCTTTACAAATCTTAAATGCCCGCAAACGACAGACAAAGGGTGGGGGTGTATGCTCTCTGACAGAAAGGAGGCAGAGCCGATGAACGGATCTGACCTGCGCAGCCGCCCCATCATCGAGGTCAAGGATCTCCGCAAGGAGTACCCTGTCGGTGATGAAACTGTGGTGGCGCTCAAGCGCATCAATTTAAATGTCATGCGGGGGGAGATCTGCTGTATCTTCGGAACCTCCGGCTCGGGCAAGAGCACCCTCCTCAACCAGCTGGCCGGGATGGAAAAGCCCACCCGGGGCCATGTGTCCATCGGGGGCGTCCCCATCTCCCGTCTGAGCGAAAACCAGCTGGCCGCCTTCCGCCAGCGGCACCTGGGCTTTGTCTTTCAGTCCTACAATCTGCTGCCCAACCTGACCGCCACGGAAAACGTGGCCATGCCCCTCATGTTCCGGGGCGTACCCCGGAAGCAGCGGGAGGCGGCGGCCCGGAAAATTCTCTGCCAGGTGGGCCTGTCCCACCGGCTGGACCACTTCCCCCGGCAGATGTCCGGCGGCCAGCAGCAGCGGGCGGGCATTGCCCGGGCCTTCATCGCCCGGCCTGACGTGGTGTTCGCTGACGAGCCCACCGGCAACCTGGACTCCAAGACCACCGTGGAGATCATGGATATGATCTGCTCCTTCTCCCGGGACTACCACCAGACCATTATTCTGGTTACCCACGACCCGGAGATGGCGTCCTACGCCGACCGCATCGTCACCCTCATTGACGGCGAAATCGTCCGCAATCAACTCAACAGCAAGGAGAACAAGCACCATGAATCTTAACCGTTTTCAGCGCATCTTCTCCGTCCTCATCCTTCTGGCCCTGGCCACGGCGCTTGTCCCGCTGGCCGCCCGGGCCGAGGGCGGAAATCTGTACGTCACCGGCTACACCGTCACCAACTCCGGCAACGGCACGGTGAGCGCCATCACCAAAAACGGCATCGCCAACATCACCGTGTCCATCAAGGACATCAGCGAGAGCAGCGGCGACAAGGACCCCGCCGATCTGGACATCAGCAAGCTGGACGACAGCTTCACCGGCGGGACTGTGTCGGTAAAAAAGACCTCCCAGCCGGGCCAGCCCCTGTCCTATGAAGTCAAGCTGACCGACGTCCGCTACAAGGGCGTGGGCCAGACCGTCAGGCTCCAGGTGGGCGAGAAGGGCAAGCCGGACAGCTATCAGAACCTGGAGGTGACCATCACCGAGGCGGTGGTCTACGAGGCCCCCCAGAGCGTGCCCGACACCACTCCCGAGGCCGCGCCCGCCCCCATGGTCCTCATCTCCCGCAGCGACATCGCCTCCCCCCTCCAGCCCGGCCAGGAGAAGGAGATCGCGCTCTCCTTCCAGAACCTGAGCGGCATCCGGCTCAAGTCCCCGGTGGTCACCCTCACCCCCTCGGAGGGATTATCCCTCACCGGCGGCTCCTCCTCCTTTGCACTGGACGATATCATGCCCAAAAAGACCGCCGTCCTCAAGGTGCGGGTCAGGGCCGCCGACGTCATCCCCTCCTCCAGCCAGTCCCTGGGGGTGGAGCTGAAGTTCAACTACTACAACAATCTCTCCTCCGTCCAGGGCAGCGTCACCGACAAGGTGACCATCCCCGCCCAGGCCAGGGAGAGCGTTCCCCAGCCGGTGGTCATCGTCTCCCGCTCCCCTATGGATACCCCCATCGCCCCCGACGAAACCCGGGAGATGACCGTCACTTTCCAGAACGCGGGCGCCGCCAAGCTTGTGGCCCCGGTGGTTTCGGTGGCTCCCTCCGAGTCCCTGATGCTTCTCAACGACGTGTCCACCTTCCTCCTGTCCGACATTGAGCCGGGCAAGAGCGCCTCTATCAGCCTCAAGGTGAAGGCCGCCAAAACCATCGCCTCCACCACCCAGTCCATTGCCACTGAGCTGAAGTACGGCTACGACAACGGCACCACCCTGACCCAGGCCGCCGCCTCCGACAAGATCAACATCCCCGCCCAGGCCAGGGAGAGCATCCCTCAGCCGGTGGTGCTGGTGACCCGCTCGGCGGTGGATAAGCCCATCTCCGCCGGGGAGACCATGAGTCTGACCGTCACCTTCCAGAACGCGGGCGCCGCCAAGCTCCTCTCCCCCTCCGCCTCGGTGACCCCCTCCGACTCCCTTATCCTGCTCAACGACACCTCCACCTTCCTCCTGCCCGACCTTGAGCCGGGCAAGAGCGCCTCCATCCCCCTCAGGGTGAAGGCGGCGGCGGAGATCTCCTCCACCACCCAGTCCATTGCCACCGAGCTGAAGTACGGCTACGACAACGGCGAGACCATTACCCAGGCCACCGCCTCGGACAAGGTGAATCTCTCGGCCAACGCCACCTTGAAATCCGATGTTTCGGTGCCCAGCATCGTCATCCGCAGCTTCACCTACGGCGGCCCCTCCGTGGCCGCGGGCAGCAAGTTCCCCCTCAGCTTCACCTTTGAGAACACCGGAAAAACCGCCATTGAAAACGTGGTGGTCACCGTGGACGGCGGCGAGAGCTTCACCATGGACGGCAGCACCAACACCTTCTACTACGGCAGCCTTTCTGCCGGCGGCACCCAGGTTCAGGACGTACCCATGCGCACCGTGCCCACCAGCAAGAGTGGCGCCCAGAACATCAGCGTGGGCTTTAAATACGAGTATGTAGACGGGGAGAAGCGATCCCAGGCCAGCGCGGACATCAAAATCTCTCTCCCTGTCTACCAGCCCGACCGGTTCCACATCAACGCCCCCACGGTGCCCGAGTCGGTAAATGTGGGCGAGGAGGCGGAAATCCTCCTGTCCTATGTCAACAAAGGCAAGGACGATCTGGCCAACCTGGAGGCCACCGTGGAGGGCGAAGGGGTGTCCACCCCCGCCCGCACCCAGTATCTGGGCAACGTCACCGCAGGCACCAGCGGCAATATCGGCTTTGCCCTCACCCCCGAGCAGGAGGGCGATATCAAGCTGGTGCTGAAGATCTCCTACGAAAACGGCGATCAGCAGGTACAGACCCGGGAATTCCCAATCACCCTCCGGGCCATTGACATCCCCCCGCCCGACGACTACTCTCCCGACGATTTGCCCGCTGAGGAGGGCGGTTTCCCGGTGATTCCGGCGGCTGTCGGCGTCGGCGTCGCGGCGCTTGCCGCGGCCGTGGTGCTGGTGCGGCGGAAAAAGGCCGCCGGCGCCGCCAAGGACAGCTGGAGCGACTGGAATGACGAAGACTCCGGCGTCTCCGGCGGGGAGGGATAAGCTGTGAAGCGCAACGATCTCCTCCGCATGTGCCTGCAAAACCTGATGCGCCGGAAGTCCCGCACCTTCCTCACCGTGCTGGGCGTGCTCATCGGCTGCTGCTCCATCGTCATCATGGTGTCCCTGGGCATCGGCATGAAGGAGACTCAGGAGCGGCTGCTCTCCGAGATGGGAGATCTGACCATCATCACCGTCAACGCCCCCCAGGGCGGCCGGGGCAAGACCAAGCTGGACGACCCGCTGCTCAAACGGCTCCGCTCCCTCAGCGGCGTGGAGGCCGTCACCCCCAGACTGCGTCTGGAGGCCGACTCCATTACCCTTATCACCGGCACCGGCAGGCGCTATGTGGCCGACTGGACCACAGTGGTGGGGCTTGACACCGACGAGCTGGAGAAGATGGGCTACCAGCTTCTGGAGGGGCACGCCCCCACCAAGAGCGGCGACGTGGTTGTGGGCCAGTTTCTGGCCTACAGCTTCCGGGACACCCTCCGCCCCGACGGCCGCAACATGGTGGATCGCTGGATCGGCGGCTGGGACCCCAACGGCAACCTGACCGACGTACCGCCCCCCTACTTCGACGCCATGAAGGCCACCTACATAATGGAAATTGAGGCCATGGGCAGCAAGTTCTCCGTTACCGTCAACCCGGCTGCCATGACCAAGGAGGACTACTCCAAGGGCGGCGAGACCTCCGACGGAATTATCGTCAGCCTGGCCGACCTGCGCAAGCTGCTGGACAAGGCCCAGGGCAACAAGAAAAAGGCCGTCCCCTACGACTCGGTTATGGTCAAGGTGTCCGGCATCAATATGGTGGAACCGGTGGAGAAGGAGATCCGGGCCATGGGCTACTCCACCGACTCCATGGAGAGCATCCGCAAGCCCATGGAGAAGGAGGCCCGGCAGAAGCAGATGATGCTGGGCGGTCTGGGCGCCATCTCTCTCTTCGTGGCCGCTCTGGGCATCACCAACACCATGATCATGTCCATCTCCGAGCGGACCCGGGAGATTGGCATCATGAAGTCTCTTGGCTGCTATGTCACCGATATCCGGGTCATGTTCCTCTCCGAGGCCGGCGCCATTGGCCTCATCGGCGGGCTGATCGGCTGTATCATCAGCTTCATCGTCTCCGTGATCATCAATCTGGTCTCCCTGGGTCCGTCGGCGGAAAATCTGCTCCCCGCCATACTGGGCGGAGAAAATATCAACCGGGTGTCCGTCATTCCCCCGTGGCTCCTCCTGTTCGCCGTCATCTTCTCCGTGTTCATCGGTTTGGGCTCCGGCTACTATCCCGCCAACAAGGCGGTCCGAATCCCGGCTTTGGAGGCCATTAAGAGCGAATAAGCGCAAAAAGAGACATGCCTGGGCATGTCTCTTTTTAGCCTGTCAAAAAATCTTGGTTGAACAGAATCGGGCTGTGTCGGGGCGGGGGAGCGCGAGGGGGCAGCCGCCCGCCCCGCGTGGAATCGAATGCCCCGGAAGCCTTGCTGTGCAAGGTACTGGCAGTTCTTCACCACCCGGTCCAGCACCTTGTCCGGGATGCAGTCGCCGTAGGCGTGCATGAGGGGATTTCTGGTCTGATGGAACTCCTCCAGCCGCAGCTTCCACGTGCTATTGTCCTCTTTGGGAAAGTATTTTGAGAAACAGGCGTCCCAGCTGCTGTTGATGATGCTGACCACAGCGCCCAGGGACATGGCGTCCAGGAGGGAGGGGTTCTCCCGCCAGCTGGACATGGCCCGGCAGTTTCCGTACGTCACCTCCAGGAAGTCCAGGTACCCCGACAGGCCTGCGCTCCGGTAGGGCTCCAGCGTCTCCGTCCATTGGCGGATCGCATCTCTCTTGGGCTGGGCCGCCTGGTACCGCAGCTCGTCCATGGCCGGAAACTCCGTCCGGATCATCTCCTTGAGCCGCCGTTCCGCCCGGATGAAGGTTTCAAACAGGGGCACCTTCGTCTGCTGTGTCTCCAGATACACCGTGAAATCCCGGGTCATGGCATAGTAGCCGTTTCCGTCCTTGCACAGGTAGCCCCGCTGCTCCAGCACGCTCACATTCCGCTGCTCGGCCAGGGTCATGGGGCCGAACAGGGCCCCCAGCATGGCCTCCAGCTGGCGGTCCTCCTGGAAGCGGTTGTGGAGGGTCTTGTAGAAGTCCTCAATGTCGCCGCGCAGCCGGCGGGCGAAGATCTCGTCCACCCGCGCCGCATCCACCTCCCGCTGCTGCATCCGGTCCTCCACCAGCTCCCGGGCGAACATGGAGAGGAGGAAGGGAATCCGTCCGCAGTAGTACTCCAGCCTGGCCTTCATCTCCCCGTCGGGGAAGATGTCGTAGTCCGTCAGGGCGCCGTAGAACTCCGCCATGTCCTGGTCGTTGAAGCCGTACAGCGTAAAGGATGGGAACACGCCGTGGAAGGAGGAGATGCCGTCGGCGCTGTGCTCAATCTCGGCCACGGGGCTGCGGGAGATGAGGACGGTGGTCATTTTGCGCTGATCCAGCTCGGAGGACAGGGTGCGGATGAACTGGAAGTAGCACCTCCCGTCCAGCACCCATCTGGCCGCGTCAAACTCGTCCAGCACCCAGAGCACCCGCAGGCCGTGCTCCCAGGTCCTGCTGAGTATGCTGATCAGGGGCTGGCGCATGCGCATATACCAGTTTTTGTCCCCGTTGGTCAGACATTCCAGCTTTGTCCTGGCCTTCTCCAGGCTCTCATCCCAGATGCCCTTCTGGCGCAGAGCGGCCTCCAGCTCTTCCACAAACATATACCAGAAGGCGGTGACGTCCGGGCACTCCCCCACGTTCATGCGGATGACCAGCACATTCTCCTGTCCGGCGTGCTCCCGCAGCACCTGGGCCACCAGGGAGCTCTTTCCGATGCGGTGAGGGCCCACAATGGACAGCCCGCAGCAGGGGGCGGCGCCGAACATCCAATCCCCCAGCCGGTCCAGCTCGCTCCGCCGCCCGAAGAAGGAATCCCCTGAAACCTGGGGGCCCGCCAGGAACCGATTTGTCTTTCTCATCGTTATTCTCCCCTCGTCTCCAGCAGCCAGCGCTCCAGCAGCTTGACCTCAATGCGGTAGGCATCGCCGGTCACCTGCTCCAGCACGTTGCGCTGCACCAGCCGGTCCAGCGCGTCGTTTATGCCGGCCTCCCCGGGCAGGGCCGCGCAGATCTCCCGCAGGCTGGCCTGCCCGGTGGTGCGGGAGATCCGGGCCACCTCCAGCAGGATCTTCCCGTTGATCTCCTTGAGCTCGGGCCGGCCCCGCTCGTTGAGCTGAGGCTCAAAGATGGACTCGTCCAGGAAGGACATCCGTCCAAAGGCCCGGGTGCGCAGGAAGCTCTTGACAATGGCCTCCCCCGCCATGGCCGCGCCGATGGCGTTCATGTAGTCCACCAGGTTGGCGCACAGCAGAATGGTCAGGTAGGCGCTGCCCGCCGTCAGGCTGTACAGGGTGTCCACCGCGCTCTCCTGGAACGGCGGCTCGGCCAGGCGGTTCTCCCGCATCAGGGGCTCCCGGATGAGCTGCTTGGCCGGCTCCTCCTCCAGGTAGGTGATGCGCATCAGCTCCATGCAGGCAAACTCGTTCTGATTCTCCCGGATAAAGTCGGGCATGTCGTCCTGTCCGGCCACCACGGCGAACACGCAGTAGTTCTGCAAAAATCCCTTCCAGAACTTCATGAAGTCACCGCTGATGGTGCCGTCCTTGATCTTGGTGTGCAGGTAGGTAAACTCGTCCAGCAGCACCACGATCACCATGCCCCGCTCCCGGAAAATCCGGTCCAGCTGGCGCATATAGTTGGCAAAGAGCACCGAGGCGTAGTCCGGCTTCTCCAGAATCCGCTCCGCCGGGTTCTCCACCTCCCGCTCGGCCAGGACGGCGGCCAGCTCGGGCCGGCTGTCAAAGGACTCCTGGGCGATGTTCAGCAGGTGATAGAAGAAGCCCACCACCGCGTCTCCGCTGTCCATCAGGATGTCGCCCATGTTCTGGACCTCCCAGATCACCACCCGGTCCCGGTAGGCCGGCTGGCTCAGGCGGCGCCTGAGGTGGTAGAGCAGGCTGCTCTTGCCCGTGCGGGTCTGGCCGTAGATGGCGATGCCGTGGCTGTAGCTGGGGGGCGCGGCAGGAGGGCAGATCTTGCCGCAGATTCGGTCCAGCTCGTCGTTTCTGCCGTAGAACATGCTCTCGTCGTGCATGGGGCTGCCGATGTTCTTGGTGTAGGGGTTCTCCAGCTTGCGGAACTGCTCGGCGCGCACCACGCAGGTCAGCTCCGTCACCTGGGGCTCGCTCTTGGTGAAGTCCTTGGCGGTTCGGTTGTAGCGGTAGCTGTACCGCAGGTTCAGGGTAAAGCTGCCCATCTGCCGGGCCTGCTCCGTGAGCCGCACCAGCAGAATCACCTCGGTGTAGGTGTCGCCCCGCAGGCCGTTGATGCTGCCCCGGCCGTCCTCGGGCCGGCAGGAGAGAATATCCTCGCCGTCGCCCTCATACTCGATGGTGTCGGCGGTCTGGTGGTTGCGCTGGTTGGACACGCTCAGGTACACCCGCACCTCTCCGCTGCTGTCGTAGTGGGGCGGCGTGGACAGCTCCCAGGTCAGCATGGGGGGCAGCATCTCATACATATTGGCCTGCTGCTCAATGAGCTGGCTGCGGATATCCTCCAGCGCGTGGACATAGACGTCAAAGGACAGGCGGGTGGGCGTCTCCCGGATGGCGGCGTTGAGCTGGTCGATGCGCTGGATGGTATCCTTGAGGCACTCGGCCCGGTGCTCGAAGTCCATGCCCTTGTGGTAGTCGCACTCCCGGCGGAGAATGCCGCAGAACTCCTGCAGGCGGGCGTAGTCGGTGGCGTCCAGCCAGTTGGCCCAGTCGGGGGACTGGAGCTCGTGGAAGCTGCGCTCCTCCTCCAGGCTGCCCATCACGTGGCGGGCGCACTCCTCCATGTGCCGCTCCAGCTCCTCCTCCCGCTTGCGGAGCAGATCTCCGGCCCGGTTGAGCATGCCGCTGAAGTCCACCATGTCCTCCTGCATGGTCACCGGATCCCCCAGCACCTTCCCCAGCTGGCGGAGCAGGCCCGCCCGGAGGGGCTTGGCGTCGTACAGGCCCTGCTTGAAATCCATCCGGCGGCCCCGCAGCTCCCGCATCAGGCGCAGCACGCCCACCAGGAACTCGGGGTAGAGGGCCTCGGCCAGGCTCCGCTCGGAGAGGAAGCGGAAGTCCAGGGCATCGTGGCCGCTGCCGGCGGCCTGCTGGGAGATGAAGGCGGACAGCTCCCGCTGGCCCATGGTGTAGGACCGGAGGAAGCAGTTCACGGAATCCCGGAAGCAGCGGTTCTTGGGCCCCAGGTTGGGCAGACAGGACAGGTAGGCAAAGCGGGCGGTGTCCAGCTGGTTTGCGTTGTCCACCATATAGTCGCCCCAGGCGGCAATGGCCCTGGAGGCGTAAATCTTCTCGTTCTGAAGGGTAAGCTCCTTCTTCCACAGCGGGCCCGACCGGTTCTCCGGCTCGTACCGGTCCATCAGCTCGTCGATGATCCGGGCGGCGGCAAAGAGCTTGTCGCTGCGGGTCTTGGCCGAGCCGCCCCGGGCGCTGGACTGCTGGCGGATCTCCTGGGCGGCCTCCGCCGGCGTGCCCACATAGCGGCCGCCCGAGATATGGCTCTTGACCACCGCGGCCAGGTCCAGGTTGCGGATGCGGGCGAGCACATAGCCGTTGAGCAGGCCGTCGGTGGGATCCTCGTCGGGATCCTCGTCGTCATAGCTCAGGTCGTTGAATTCATCCTGGTTATAAGTCCCCACGCCCAGGTTGTGGTCCAGGATGCCGTTGGCGATGGGGTCGGCTGGATAGAGGCGCAGCACCTCCTTGGCCAGGCGCTCGGCTTCTGTAAACTCGCCCTGGTGGTAGTAGCAGGTGGCCTCCCCCTTCTTCACCGACAGCTCCGCCTTGGCCAGGCGGTCGCCCTCCGGCGTGCTGCGGTACTGGCTGTACAGGTCCCGCCACCGGCGGTAGGTCTCCAGCGCGTCTCCGTACCGGCCCAGGCGGATATAGGTCTGGGCCTTCTGGATCATGTGGTGGGATTTTCTGCTGCCCCGGGCGGAGGCCCGGATGGCCTGCTCCAGCACCGCGCACAGGTGCTCCAGGGCCTCGGTGGTCTTTCCTTTCTGATAGATCTGGATCTCCAGGTTCAGGGCCTTCTCCTTGGTGAGATAGTCCCGGTACTGGTTGAAGAGGTCCACCGCGTCCTGCCAGCCGTCGGGCAGGCGGTTGTAGAGGCCGATGAGATCCGCCACGGTGGACTCCAGCTTCTCCTCCCGCTCCAGGGCCCGCTTATAGTAGTACAGCGCGGTGTCCAGGCTGCCCCGGATCAGCAGCTGATGGGCCTTTTCATAGTTGGGACAGGGGTCGCCCAGCTTCCAGGCCGTGGCCTTCCGCACCGGCTCAGCCTCCGGCACGGGCGCGGGGGCAGGCCGGGGGGGCTCGGCGGGCTCCTGCCCGCTGCCGCTGCTCTGCTTCTCGTCGGACGCAGGCTGCACCCGCTTGCTCAGGGGGGCCTGCTCTTTCT
This sequence comes from uncultured Pseudoflavonifractor sp., assembly GCA_904419835.1. Classification (GTDB taxonomy): domain Bacteria; phylum Bacillota; class Clostridia; order Oscillospirales; family Oscillospiraceae; genus Pseudoflavonifractor. The sequence continues at coordinate 9,994 of CAJFTA010000066.1, forward strand.
TTTTGTCCTCTTCCGGCGCCAGCGGCTCATAGGGGCAGTCCTCATAGGGGTCGCTCTCGTCCACCTCAGGCGGCGCGTCCAGGGCTGCGTTGAAGGCAGCCCACTGCTCCAGCCGCGCCGCGGAGGGCTTGAGCGCCAGATAGCTGATCTCCGCCTCGTCAAAGGGCCGCTCCCGCATCATCTGGCCCACAACCTGCTTGCCGTCCTTCAGGGTCTCCAGCCGGAAGAACACCTCCTGCTCGCTGAAGAAGAGGTTGGTGTGGCAGTATTCCTCCAGCCAGGGATCCACCAGGGCGTTGTCCTTGAAGGACCACTTGATCCCCTTCAGGTCAATCACCTTGCCCCAGGCCTTGTCCTTGTCGTAAAAGAGGAGGGTGCCCCGCTGGAACTCGTCCCGGCCCACCCGGCCCAGGCGTTTGGCCGCCTCCCGCTGTCCACGCTCGGTCAGGCGGATGTTGGAGGCCGCCAGCCGGCCCAGGTGGTTGGTGCCCCGCTCATAGGACACCTCCAGGCCGCTGAAATCCCCCTTGGCCAGCAGCTGCCGCAGCGCCAGGTCCTGATCCGTCACCTGGGTGACATAGAAAAAGATATTGTCCGGAAAGACCCGCAGGAAGCCATACCGCTGCTCCGGGAAGAAGTTCTGGATGGTGGTGGTCAGCGCCGGCTTTTCCGGGGCGGCCTCCTCCTTCTGCCGCTCCAGCTCGGCCTGGGCCATCTGCTCCTCCCGGTCCCGCACCTCCTGGCTCAGCTCCTTCCAGGAGGCGGGCAGGGCATAGAACAGGGCGTCCAGCAGCTCTCCCGGGTCGGAAGAGGCGTCCCCCTCCAGCTCCACGTTCTCCCGCTCCGCCGCCACGGCGGCGGCCAGCAGGAGCCGGCGGAGGGCATCCCCGTCCCCGGTCTGCTCCTTGCCCCGGATGATGGGGGAGAGATTCCGCTCCTCCCGGCACCCCTCGCCCAGGACCCGGCACCCCGCGTACTGAAGGCAGCGGCCGCTGAGGACCGCCTGGACCAGGAGGGGCAGGGCTTCCTCCGGCTTTCTGGCCTGGATCAGGCACTCGGCCGCCAGCTCCGGCCACCCCGCCTGGGAGAAGCAGAGGGCCGCCGTCTGATATTCCTCCGCCCCCAGCTCCAGCGCGCCCATCAGCGCCGCCAGCAGCGCTCTGGCCGGCTCCGTCTCCGCGGTCTGCTCGGCCCGGTTGGTCCGGGCCTTCAGATCGTGGAGCTTGTCGGCCAGCGTGTGGTTGGCCACCGCGTTCTCCAGGCTGTCCAGCACGCCGCCGGCCATCTCCCGGACGCTCTTGGCCTCCCCCTTCAGCGCCTGCCGCAGCAGTCTGGCCGCCGTCTTGACTGTGAGCGGCTCCTCCTCCCGCTTCAGCTCCGCCCGCAGGTCCGCCAGCACATGCCCGGCGGGCGCGGACGGCGCGGGCGTCTGCGCCTGCTCCGCTCCATTGTCCTGCCCCACCGCTTCCTCTGCCGGCAGTATATCAAAGGAAATAATCTGGTCCAGCAGAATTCTCGGCTCGCTCTTCTCGCTTTTGAGGTGGATCAGCACCTCATTGATGCGCAGCACCGTGCCTGTGGCGGTCTGAGCGCCCTGCTGTCCATAGCAGAGCTGAACCCGGTCTCCCACTTGAATTTCACTGAGGATGATATCTTGAAAGGTCGCCATTGCGTTTCACCTCACTCAGAATTGCCTGTTTTCTTATTGTAGCACAGTATTTTCCACTTTGACATACTCGCGTTTAATTTTTCGCTGTTTTCTTTGGCCCGTCCGGTATCTCCCGGCTCCACTTCCCATGTGTCCAGGTCCCTCTCCACCTGTGCCGGCTGAATTTCCGGAGGAAAAAACATTGGCGCCCGCTGCGGGCGCCAATGTTTTTCTGTTCTTTTTTCTCATGTACTGACCGTGATGGACCAGTGGTTCTGATACTGCCCGCCCGGTTCCAGTGCGATCAGATCGGGCTGCTCCTCGAACGCAGCTGCCTTTCCCTGCTCCGAGGGCAGAGAGACCCACGGCTCAATGCAGACATAGGGCGCGTCAGTCCCCGGCATGTGCCACAGGCCCAGGTATGGCATCTGGGGGCAGGATACCGTAACTCTGCGGCTGTCGCCCTCCGCCTCCAGCGTCACCTCTCTGTCCGCCTCCGCCAGCACCACGGCGTCGTCATCGAACAGGTCAAGTCCGGCCTATTCTCTTTCAGATGGGCCATTTCGGAAAGACGCTGATTCGGGCAGAACCAGCAGCCCCCCTGGACGTGTACTGGTAAATAGGGGAAAGAAGGCCGTATTCTTTGCACAGTTCCAGGGCCATTTTCTCGGTGTAGCCGTACCTTTCAAGCAAGGACACTTTGTTCGTCCCGCGAAGTCTTTCAAGTCGCTCCGGTTCGTCGATCGCAACGCCGACGTACTGGGTGAAGTCGGCCGGTTTCTGTCCCAGGCGCTTGTAATAATCGCCGATCGGTTTCAGTTTGCAGTCGCGTTGAATGGTACAGCGGCCGCTCAACGGGAAGCCGCGCATTTTTCCGTTGTTCCCGTTCCGGCTCTTGGAAATGACGTGGAAGAAGTTTTCCAGGTAGTCGGTTTCTGCGGTGATCAGGTCGACGGTGAAGCCCCATTCGGCGAACTTCGGGATCGCGACGTTCTTCACAAAGTCGATATGTTCGGGCAGTTCACCGCTGATTCCGTTTTTTCGGTCATACATGACTTCACAGAACACGATCCGCGAAGGCGGAAGCCCGTGAATGTGGTCAAGTATGATCGCGGCTGTACTGTCCTTCCCGCCGCTCCACGAATGGAAATACTTCATCATGGTCCCTTTCTTCGGCCACGCCGTCGAAGTGCTTCCTGGACCCGCTTCTGGGCCAGGTCCGGGTCGTAGGCCGGCCGGAAGTTCTTGTCCAGGGTGACGCCGTCCTGGCCGCGCTTTAACTCGGCGTAAATGGTGGTCGCCGACACTCCGATCTGCCGGGCTATGTCGGCGGCGATCGCCCCGGCCGCGTACATGGTCGCGATCTTCTTCCGGTCTTCGAACTCGACCGTTTTGAACTGCTTCGGCACATTTTCACCTTCTTTCCGCGTCCGAAAATAAAAAAATGACCTGTGCGCGGGTCGAATGACCTTTGCACAAGTCAATAATAAATCTCGCGCGGCGGCGGTTTGTAGGCCTCGTTGCTTGCGTCCGGGCCGGAAATATGATATTCTAAGCTGTAAATCACACGCTGCCCGCTTGTGCGGAACCGTGGAAAATCAAGGAAAGAAGGTCGGACGATGTCCCATCAGCTTGTCGTTGTCCTGGACTTTGGCGGTCAGTATAACCAGCTCATCGCGCGCCGGGTGCGCGAGTGCGGCGTCTACTGTGAAGTCAAGCCCTACACCACCCCCCTGGAGCAGATTAAGGCCGTGGCGCCCATCGGCATCATTTTTACCGGCGGCCCCAACAGCGTCTATGACGAAAAGGCCCCCCATGTGGACCCGGAGATTTTTAAGCTGGGCATCCCCGTGCTGGGCATCTGTTACGGCTGCCAGCTCATGGCCCACACTCTGGGCGGTCAGGTAACCGCCGCTCAGGATGACTCCGCCCGGGAATACGGCAAGACGGAGACCTATTACAACACCGACTGCAAGATTTTCAAGGGTCTGCCCGCTCAGGGCATCTCCTGGATGAGCCACGGCGACTATATGGCCAAGGTTCCCCAGGGCTTTGATCTGGTGGCCCATTCCGATGCCTGCCCCAATGTGGCCATTGCCGACGAGGCCCGTGGCTTCTACGGCGTGCAGTACCACCCTGAGGTCAACCACACGGAGAACGGCGTGGCCATGATCCGCAACTTCCTCTACGAGGTCTGCGGCGCTTCCGGCGACTGGACCATGGGCGACTACAAGAACACCGCCATCCGGGAGATCCGGGAGAAGGTTGGCGACGGCAGGGTGCTGCTGGCCCTCAGCGGCGGCGTGGACTCCTCCGTGGTGGCCGCCCTGCTGGCAGAGGCGGTGGGTCGTCAGCTCACCTGCGTGTTTGTGGACCACGGCCTCATGCGCAAGGACGAGGGCGACGAGGTGGAGCAGGCTTTTGCCCGCTGGGACATCAACTTTGTCCGGGTGGACGCTGAGACCCGCTTCCTTCTGAAGCTGGCCGGCGTGACCGAGCCGGAGCGCAAGCGCAAGATCATCGGCGAGGAGTTTATCCGGGTCTTCGAGGAGGAGGCCAAGAAGATCGGCGCCGTGGATTTCCTGGCCCAGGGCACCATCTACCCCGATGTCATCGAGTCCGGCGCCGGCGACGCCGCTGTCATCAAGTCCCACCACAACGTGGGCGGCCTGCCTGACTACGTGGACTTTAAGGAGATCATCGAGCCCCTGCGCCTGCTGTTCAAGGACGAGGTCCGCCAGCTGGGCCGGGAGCTGGGCCTGCCTGAGTATCTGGTGTCCCGCCAGCCCTTCCCCGGCCCCGGCCTTGCCATCCGCATCATCGGCGACATCACCAAGGAGAAGGCCGACACCCTCCGGGAGGCTGACTTCATCTTCCGCGATGAGATCGCCAAGGCCGGCCTGGACGGCGGCATTAATCAGTACTTTGCCGTCCTGACCAACACCCGCTCCGTGGGCGTTATGGGCGACGGCCGCACCTATGACTATACTCTGGCCCTCCGGGCCGTCACCACCGACGACTTCATGACCGCCGACTGGGCCCGCATCCCCTACGAGGTGCTGGACCGGGTGTCCGTCCGCATCGTCAACGAGGTCAAGGGTATCAACCGCATCTGCTACGACATCACGTCCAAGCCCCCCGCCACGGTGGAATGGGAGTGAGCTTCCAGCGGTGCAGCGCGATAAGCGCAGGCCCCGCCATGCCGCGCATGTCTCCGGGGTGAGCCGTTCTGCGCCTGCCCTGCACTCAGGCATGTAACCAGCAAAGCCGCCCTGCTGATTTCTGAATCAGCGGGGCGGCTCCTTTTATGTGCAAAGTCAGATATTTTCTATGCTTTTTCAGGAAAACTGCATTTATTTTCCATCATCTCCTGGCCTGCATCCGCGTCCGCGGTTGTACGCTTTCCTGAGCAGAGTTTGAGTTTGGCAATGTCATACGCGGCGTTCCTCAGAGCGTTTTCCCTGTATCCGCCCTCAAAGGTCAGGAAATCGTTGAATTTCCTGTGGTTCTGTGATATTATTTCAATATTGACATATTTGAGGAACTTTTTCCTGTGTAAACACGGGGAAAAGTGCTTCACGCCTGCGTACTGCCCAGTGGAAATAAATTAAATTCATTGCAACGAAGGAGGACCCATATGGAAAGCAACAAGCGTCCCGAGAGCATGGAACGAATCACTACCCCCGCCTTGGCCGAGGCCTTTATCGCCCAGCAGGTGGCCGACATTCAGGCACAGGTGGGCGACAAGAAGGTGCTGCTGGCCCTCAGCGGCGGCGTGGACTCCTCCGTGGTGGCCGCCCTGCTCATCAAGGCCATCGGTAAGCAGCTGGTGTGCGTCCACGTCAACCATGGCCTGCTTCGCAAGGGTGAGCCCGAGCAGGTGGTCAAGGTGTTCCGGGATGAGATGGACGCCAATCTGGTCTATGTGGATGCGGTGGATCGCTTCCTGGATAAGCTGGCCGGTGTGGCCGAGCCGGAAAAAAAGCGCAAGATCATCGGCGCCGAGTTCATCCGTGTGTTCGAGGAGGAGGCCCGCAAGCAGGAGGGCATCGAGTTCCTGGCCCAGGGCACCATTTACCCCGATATTCTGGAGAGCGGTCCCGTGAAGGCCCACCATAACGTGGGCGGCCTGCCCGAGGATCTGAAGTTTGAACTGGTGGAGCCTCTGAAGTTCCTCTTTAAGGACGAGGTCCGCGTGGTGGGCAAGGCGCTGGGTCTGCCTGACGGTATGGTGTTCCGCCAGCCCTTCCCCGGCCCCGGTCTGGGCGTCCGCTGCCTGGGCGCCATCACCCGTGACCGGCTGGAGGCTGTCCGGGAGTCCGACGCCATTCTGCGGGAGGAGTTTGCCAAAAACGGCCTCGAGGGCAAGGTGTGGCAGTACTTCACTGTCATCCCCGACTTCAAGTCTGTGGGTGTGCGGGACGATAAGCGCGCCGACGAGTGGCCGGTCATTATTCGTGCCGTCAATACCGTGGATGCCATGACCGCCACCGTGGAGGATGTGCCCTTCGCCCTGCTCCAGCACATCACCCAGCGCATCACCAGCGAAGTCCCTGGCGTCAACCGCGTCTGCTACGACCTGACGCCAAAGCCCACCGGCACCATTGAGTGGGAATGACGCTCGAAACGGCGAAAACCCGCATGAATACAGGCTTTTTTGCCCGTCCATACTGCTCTTGATACTGGA
>CAJFTA010000067.1 GCA_904419835.1 uncultured Pseudoflavonifractor sp.
CAGAATCGGGCTGTGTCGGGGCGGGGGAGCGCGAGGGGGCAGCCGCCCGCCTCGCGTGGAATCGAATGCCCCGGAAGCCTTGCTGTGCAAGGCTTCCGGCGAGCGAAGCGAAGACTTTTGCGCCGCTGTGCGGCGCAAAAGTAACGGCATTTTTGAAGGCTGGCGAAAAAGTCCCTGGACTTTTTCGCCAGCCTGAAATGGGCTCCGCAGATGTCTGCGGAGCCCATTTTTTATCGCTTACGTTCAGCAGGCGATAAAAACGCTCCCATGACGCGCTCCGTCATACCATGAAGAATCCCAGCCCACAGGCCGCTGTGGCGCTATGGGCGTAAAAACGTGGCGGGTAATGAAAAATTGTGCTTGAAAATGAGCGGATGCGTACAACCTGAGCAGAAAAGTGCCATTTATATCGCAGTGGGAGAAAAAACGGACTGGAAATCAGCTGTTTAAAATTGCAAGGAGCAGAGAATTTTGCTATAATGCTCATAGATTCAGCGGAAGTGCAGGTGAGGGCATGGGTCGGCACCGAAGCAAGAACAGTTTCAGATATGCAGTTGCGTTGTCAGTGTTCCTGGGCTACCTTGTGGCAGCGTTTATGGTGTTCTTTGCCAGTGTGGACAATGCGGTCAATAGAAATACAGTGGAGCTGCTCCGGTCCAATGTGCAGCAGCAGATCTACCATTTTGAGGCGGTCATTGAACTCCAGTTCAACACGCTGGAGGTGGCGTCGAACTATATCGGCATGCAGCCCCAGCGGCTGACAGAGGATCAGATGGACGACGTGCTCCAGGCGCTCTCATCCACGGATACCTTTGGGCGGACCATGCTGATTTTGCCGGACGGAACCGGGTATACCAGCGATGGGATTACGACCCAGGTAAAGGGCAGGGCCTATTTTGAGACCGCGCTGAGCGGCGAGCGGGCCCTGAGCGATCCCCTTTCCAGTTCGGTGGATGGGGACAATAAGGTGGTTCTGGCGGTGCCTGTCCGGCGGGACGGCCAGATTACCGCCGTGCTGGGCGGATCCTATGACGTGGGAGCGCTGAGCGATCTGCTGTTTGCCGATATCTATGACGGAAAGGGACACTCCTTTATCGTGACGGCGGACGGCACCATTGTGAGCAGCGGAACTGCCAATACCGACTGGTCGGATCGGAATTTCTTTGACGCATACGGGCAGGTGGAGTTCTCCAAGGGCTCTCTGGAGCAGATGCAGGAGGATTTCCAGGAGAGAAGCGGCGGCAGCATCATTGTGAACAATCAGGGCGTGGGCAGCTACCTGGCCTATGAGCCCCTCGACTGCAATGACTGGATGCTCTGTTATGTAGTCAGCGAAGAGAATGCCAAGGCCAGCTATGTGTTTATCACCCACTATGAGCTGCTGCTGGGCGTGGCATTCCTGATCGGCGTGGGCGTGCTGCTGCTGACGATGCAGCGTCTGAACGCCTGGGAGCGGCGCAGGCTGGTACGGAAGGCACAGGAGGACCCTCTGACCGGTCTGCTGAACAAGGAGAGTACGGCCCGCAGCATTACGGATTGGCTCAACGAGGAGCGGTGCGAGGGCATCCAGGTGCTGCTGATGGTGGATCTGGACCACTTCAAGGAGATCAACGACACCTACGGCCACGCCACAGGCGATCTGGTGCTGAAAAAAGCGGCCCAGGTTCTGCGGGGCGTGTTCCGCGAGACGGACATTGTGGGCCGGGTCGGCGGCGACGAGTTTATGGTGTTCCTGAAGAACGTGGGCAACCCGGACGCGGTGAAGCGGCTCATGAGTACCCTGAACAGCCGGATTCGTTCTGTGGTAGTGTACGACCTCCCGAAGGAGACTCTGTCGTGCAGCATTGGCGCGGCCTTCTATCCCCAACACGGGAAGGACTTTACACTGCTGTACGAGAACGCGGACCGGGCGCTCTATGAGGCCAAGCGGGCGGGGCGGAACGGCCATGCCATCTTTGAGTCTGACAGCTGAAGCTGCGGCTCCTGCCTCTGGAAAAGCGCGGAGATTTCAAAGGCCCCTGCGGTTCAGTTTATGATTCTGAACCGCAGGGGCCCTTTTGGATGAAATCCCACCTGTCTGCAAACACTAGCACCAAACTCCAAGGAGGTGCTGAACTATGACAGACGAGACAAAGGAGACAGCCGGAAGCGGGGAAGAGGGGGAGGAGAGCCTCAGCAGCCGCCAGCAGCAGATTGTGGACATGGGCTCCGCGACGATTAAAACGGAGCGGGGGACGGTCCATACCCTCACCATTGTAGGGCAGATTGAAGGCCACCAGCTGCTGCCCTCTACCGCCAAGACCACCAAATATGAGCACGTGATGCCCCTTCTGGCGGCCATTGAGGAGAGCAGCGAGGTGGACGGCGTGCTCATCCTGCTGAACACAGTGGGAGGCGACATTGAGGCGGGGCTGGGCATTGCCGAGCTGATTGCCAGCATGCGCAAGCCCACGGTGTCCCTGGTGCTGGGGGGCGGCCACTCCATCGGCGTTCCGCTGGCCGTGTCCGCCAGGGTGTCCTTCATCGCCCCGTCAGCCGCCATGACCATCCACCCGGTGCGGCTCAACGGACTGGTCATCGGCGTACCCCAGACCTTCTACTACTTTGAGCGCATCCAGGACCGTATTATTCAGTTTGTCACCCAAAACAGCCATGTGGACCGGGAGACCTTTACCAGAATGATGCTCCAGACCGGAGAGCTGGCCGCCGATGTGGGCAGCGTCATCTACGGGGAGGAGGCGGTGAAAATCGGCCTCATCGACCGGATTGGCGGCCTCTCCCACGCGCTGGACTGCCTCCACGGAATGATGGAGGAGGAGCGGCAGCGGCGGATGGACGCCCTCAAGATATGAAACTTCATGCGCCATTGGCGCGCCGCGATCAGAGGCAAACGCATCGGCGCATGAAGTTTTTGCGCATCATTTCCGGCTGCCCCCTCGCGCTCCCCGCCCCGACACAGCCCAATTCTGTTCAACCGAAGTTTTTCGACACGCTGAGCGCCCCCGGAGAAAATTTAACCTCCGGGGGCGCGTTTACAGGCAGGAAATTATTCCATTCCCTTTCCGCTGTTCCATTTCCAGTCCCTGATCTCCGGCATGTCCTCGCCGTAGGTGGTGATATACTGCCGGTGCTCCACCAGCTTGTCCCGCATGAGCTGGATGAGGAAGGCGCCCCGGTTGCCCAGCTGGGGCAGGCGCTTCACCGTGTCCATCACGAGATGGTAGCGGTCAATGTCGTTCTGCACCCGCATGTCAAAGGGGGTGGTGATGGTGCCCTCCTCCTTATAGCCCCGGACGTGGAGCTTCTTGTTGTGGCGGCGGTAGGTCAGCTCGTGCACCAGGGTGGGGTAGCCGTGGAAGGCGAAGATGATGGGCTTATCGGTGGTGAAGTAGGCGTCGTAGTCCTCGTCGGTGAGGCCGTGGGGGTGCTCCGTGTGGGGCTGGAGCTTCATCAGGTCCACCACGTTGATGACCCGGATATGGAGCTCGGGCAGATACTTGCGCAGAATGGTCACCGCCGCCAGGGTCTCCAGGGTGGGCGTGTCGCCGCAGCAGGCCATGACCACGTCGGGCTCGGTGCCCTGGTCATTGGACGCCCACTGCCAGATGCCGATGCCCTGGGTGCAGTGCTTCACCGCCTGGTCCATGGTGAGCCACTGGGGCCGGGGGTGCTTGGAGGCGATGATCACGTTGACGTAGTTCCGGCTCTTGATGCAGTGGTCAAAGGTGGACAGCAGGCAGTTGCTGTCGGGGGGCAGATAGAGCCGCACCACATCCGCCTTTTTGTTGGCCACATGGTCCAGGAAACCGGGGTCCTGGTGGGTAAAGCCGTTGTGGTCCTGCTGCCACACGTTGGAGGCCAGCACATAGTTCAGGGAGGCGATATCCTGCCGCCAGGGCAGCTGGGAGGCTACCTTGAGCCATTTGGCGTGCTGTGACACCATGGAGTCCACAATGCGGATAAAGGCCTCATAGCTGACAAAGGCGCCGTGCCGCCCGGTGAGGAGGTAGCCCTCCAGCCAGCCCTGGCACATATGCTCGGAGAGCATGGCGTCCATGACGCGGCCCTCGGTGTCCAGGTTCAGGTCATTTTCGATGAAATCCGTGTTCCAGCGCCGGCCGGTCACCTCAAAGACCGGTTCCAGCCCGTTGGACTTGGCCTCATCGGGGGCGAAAATGCGGAAATTTTTGGCCTCCATGTTGAGGCGCACCACATCCCGCATGTACTTGCCCAGCTGGTGCATGTCCTCGCCAAGGCGGTCGCCGGGGGAGGGAACGTCCACCGCATAGCTGCGGAAGTCGGGGAGGCGGAGGTCCCGGAGGACCTGGCCGCCGTTGGCATGGGGATTGGAGCCCATGCGCCGGTTGCCCACGGGAGCCAGCTCCTGCAGCTCCGGGATGAGCCTGCCGTTTTCGTCAAAGAGCTCCTCCGGGTGGTAGCTGCGCATCCAGGACTCCAGCAGGGCGATGTACTCCGGGTGTGCGGCGTCGGCGGGGAAGGGGATGCGGTGGGCCAGGCAGGTGCCCTCCACCGGAAAGCCGTCCAGGCACACGGGGCAGGTCCAGCCCTTGGGGGAGCGGAAGATGATCATGGGCCACCGGGGCCGGGTGGGGTCGTTCTGGGTGCGGGCGTGCTCCTGAATACGGCTGATCTCCCGCACCGCCCAGTCCAGGGCGGCGGCCATGGTCTGGTGCATCTGGGGCGCGTCGTCCCCCTCCACAAATCGGGGCTCCCAGCCGCAGCCCTTGAAGTACATCTCCAGCTCCTCGTGGGTGATCCGGCCGAAGATGGAGGGGCCGGCACTCTTGAAGCCGTTGAGGTGGAAGATGGGCAGCACGGCGCCGTCGGTAATGGGGTTGATGAGCTTGTTGCTCTGCCAGGCGGCGGCCAGAGGGCCGGTCTCAGCCTCGCCGTCTCCCACCACGCAGGCGGCAATCAGGTCGGGGTTGTCCATCACCGCGCCGAAGGCGTGGGACAGGGAGTAGCCCAGCTCGCCGCCCTCGTTGATGGAGCCGGGGGCCTCGGGGCCCACATGACTGGGGATGCCGCCGGGGAAGGCAAACTGGCGGAAAAGGCGCTTCATGCCCTCCTCATCCTGGCCCACGTTGGGATACACCTCGCTGTATGTCCCCTCCAGATAGGTCTGGGCCACCACGGCCTCTCCGCCGTGGCCGGGACCGGCCAGGTAGATCATGTTCAGATCGTTCCGGGTGATGACCCGGTTGAGATGGGTATAGATGAAGTTCTGCCCCGGCGCGGTGCCCCAGTGGCCCACGGTATGCCGCTTGAGGTGTTCCGGCTTGAGGGGCTGGCGGAGCAGGGGATTGTCCAGCAGGTAGAGCTGACCCACGGACAGATAGTTGGCCGCGCGCCAATAGGCGTCCATTTTGCGCAGCAGCGCCTGATCAAGGGGCCCCCGCTTTGACATACGGGCGGCGGATTTAAGTGCGGGCTTAGATTCGGGCTTTGCGGTCTTAGCCATCGGAAGAGCCTCCTCGAACGCTTAAAATCACTACTATTATGCTAAATTATGGGGAAGAAGTCAATAGTTACGGCGGGATAAAAGAGAAAAAAGAGGCTGCAACGGAAGCAGTCTCTTTTTTCGCATCTCAAACGCCGCCCAGAGCGGTCAGCTGAAAATCTGTCAGCGCGAGGGATTTCCCGTCATATGCAACCCGGGCGGTGAGGGTGCCGATGTCCACGGGGGACGCATCCCCAGCGGCAATTTGAAGGCCGAATACGGCGGTATAGGCTCCGTCCTCGCAGCGGAAGAACACCAGATTGCCCACAGGAGCCAGCCCGTCCGGCTCGGACGGGCCGTCGTACCAGGCGCTGATTTTTTCTGTCCCGGCGGCAATGGTGACGGTGTTTTCCACGTGGTCATAGGAGAAGGAGAGCAGATCCTCCAGCAGAGGGACATAGTAGTCGGAGCGCAGACCGCAGTCGCGCCAGCCGCCGCCCGGCTGGGGCTGGTAGACATGGAGCTCAAACACGCTGGATCCGGCGGAGTTGGACACCAGATAGATCACGGCCAGCTCCTCACCGCCGTCTCCGTCCAGGTCCTCCCAGCGCAGCTGAGGGAGCATAGGGTGCTCGGCGGAGAGATAAAGCTGGTCAAAAGGGGTGAGGACGTCGCCCTGGGCGATGAGAATGCCGCCGGCATCTCCGCCGTAGCCGTAGAGAACGATGTCCTGCGCAGGCAGCTCGGCCAGCCGGTAGAGGCTGCCGCTGCCCGCCTCAATGTCCTCGGCGGCGGACAGGGTGTCGGGCAGGTCGTCGGCGGAGATATCCTCCCACCAGGCGGGCGCCTCCGGGCTGGCAGAGGGGGTGGGGGGAACGGCGGAGGGCTGGACAGAGGAGGCGGGGGCGGGCTGGGAGGGAGCAGGAGAGGCGGCGGTCTCTCCGGTACATGCGGAGAGCAGCAGGGCGGCCAGCAGAACGGGGAACAGGGACTTCATAAGAGACCTCCTCAGGACGCTGCCCCCAGGGGCAGGATTCTGGTGTAATAGACCCAGCGGTACAGGACGAAGGCCACGGCGCAGGAGAGGGCCTCGGCGGCGGGCAGGCACCACCAGACCTGGTCCGGGGCGATAAAGGTGAGGACCAGGCAGACGGGCAGCACAATGACCGCCTGGCGCAGTACAGAGAGAATCAGGCTGAACAGGGGTACGCCCAGGGCCTGGAAGGCGGCGCCCAGGATGATGGACACACCGGCGAACAGGAAGGAGAGGGAGATAATCCGCAGGGCCGGGATACCCATGGCCATGACCGGTTCGGGCGCACTGAAGATCTGCATGAGCTGCTGGGGGAAGAGCAGGAAAATCACCATGCCCACACCCATGATGCACAGGGCCGCCGCCAGGGCAAAGTGGATGCCCCGGGTGATCCGCTCCTGGTGCCGGGCGCCGTAGTTGTAGCTGAGAATGGGGGTAAGGCCGTTGTTCATGCCGTAGACCGGCATAAAGACAAAGGACTGGAGCTTGAAGTAGGCCGAGAGGATAAACACCGGGGCGTCGCCGTACAGCGCCAGCATCCTGGGCAGGCTGAGAATTTTGTTCAGGCCCAGGGTCATCACGGTGCTTAGTGACTGCATGACAATGGCCGGACCGCCGATGCGGTAGATGTCCCGGATGGTGGCGGGACAGGGGCGGAAGCCCCGCAGAGTGAGCCGCACCACGCCGTTGCGGGCCACCAGCACAAAGCCCGCCGCCATGCCCACGAACTGGCCCAGCACAGTGGCGATGGCGGCGCCCGCCACGCCCATGGCGGGGAAGGGCCCCAGACCGAAGATGAGCACCGGGTCCAGAATCAGGTTGACGACCGCGCCGATGCCCTGGATAATCATGGGACCCACCGCGTTGCCCGTGGCCTGGAGCACCCGCTCGCCGGCAAACTGCATGCACACCCCCAGGGAGAACACCGTCACAATGGTGAGATACTGCCCGCCGTACTCCATGACCAGGGGGTCGCTGTTGAAGAAGCCCACAAAGCGGGGGCCCAGAGTCAGGCCGAAGAGAAGAAAGACCACCCAGGTGATGAGATAGAGGAAATAGCCGTTCAGGGCCACGGCACAGGCGGCCTCCGGGCGCTTCTCCCCAAGACGGCGGGAGAGCATGGCGTTGATACCCACGCCGGTGCCCACGCAGATGGCGATCATCATGGTCTGGGCCGGGTAGGCCAGGCCCAGGGCCACAAAGGCGCGATTGTCAATCATGGAGACAAAGTAGCTGTCCACCATGTTGTACAGGGCCTGAACCAGCATGGAGAGCATCATGGGCCAGGACATGTGGAGGATAAGCCGCCGGATGGGCATGACGCCCATCTTGTTTTCCATTTCCGCCAAATTCATCTTCCTTTCGTAAAAAAGAACGGGTTTCCCTCTGTTGAGGAAAACCCGTTGGTACAGTGGTTTTGCATCCCTGCGGGCCTCCGGGGAGAACCCGGCCGGCCATTCATTTGTGGGAATATTATAATGCCCTTGTGTACCGCAAGTCAACACATATTGCGTCAGGCGGGAAGGGAATATCCGCGTGGGTGCCGTCCCACCGGAAGCCGTGGGCGGCGTAGAACCGCCGGGCGCCGCTGTTCTCCCGCAGGACAAACACGAAGGCGTTCTGAAAGCCGCCGGCCTTCAGGCGGCGGAGGGCCTCCTCAAAGAGCGCTCCGCCGTACCCCTTGCCCCGGTGGTCCGGGTGAGTGTAGAAGGAGATGATCTCCCCCCAGCCCTGGTAGGCCTCGTTGGGGAAGGCGGAGCCCGTACGGGTGCCCGCGTTGTAGTTCTCGGTGCGGGCGGGACCGTAGTTGATGGCGGACACCGGAGTATCCCCATTGTAAAGGAGAAGGCCGTGACAGCGCCCGGTCTCGTAATCCTCCCGGAAATACTTCACCCACCGGTCATCGGTAATTTCCCGGGCCATATAGTCGTCGGGCACATAGCCTACGTATGTGTCTCTCCATCCGAGAGCATGGATGAGGGACATGGCGGCAAAGTGCTCGTCGGTGCGGGCGTCTACAAAGCGGAGGCCGCTCATACGCCGGCGGGCTCCGCTTCCCGGGCGGCCTCCTCCTCGTGCTGCTTCTGGAGGCCCCGGGCGTTGGCCAGCATGAGCTTGATCCGGTTCTCCTGATTGATCTTGGTGGCGCCGGGGTCGTAGTCGATGGCCACGATATTGCTCCAGGGGTAGTCGTCCTTCAGCTTGCGGATCATGCCCTTGCCCACGATATGGTTGGGCAGGCAGCCGAAGGGCTGGGTGCACACGATGTTGGGCACACCGGTGTGGATGAGCTCCAGCATCTCGGCGGTGAGGAGCCAGCCCTCGCCCATCTTGTTGCCGTCGCCCAGATAGCCCTTGATATAGCTGTGGAGCTCGTCAAAGTCGCCGGGGGCGCGGAAGCGGCCGGAGCGCTTGAGGGCGTCAATCATGGCCCGCTGCTTCTTTTTGATGTACCCGGCGAACACCCGGCACACCGCCTGCTTGATCCACTTGCCGCCGTAGATATCCACGTCCACGTCCCGGTTGTAGATCTTAAAGATGACGAAGTCGGCCAGCCCGGGCACCACGGGCTCGGCTCCCTCGGAGAGGAGGAACTGCTCCAGATTGTTGTTGCCCAGGGGGGAGTACTTAACGTAGATCTCTCCGACCACGCCCACCCGGACCTTCTGCTCCCCGGCCACGGGGATGGATTTGAACCGGTCGATGATGCGATCAAAGTTGGCGATCATGGTCTTGTGGCTCATGCCCCTGCCCTCGTTCATTTCGGAGAGCAGGAAGTCCATGCAGTCCTCAATGGCCTTGTCGGTGTCGCCGGGATTGACCTCATAGGGCCGGACCTGGTTGGCCACATTCATGAGCAGGTCGCCGTAAAACACGGCGAACACAGCCTTGCGTATAAAGCCCAGGGACAGCTTGAAGCCGGGGTTGTGCTCCAGGCCGGACAGGTTCACCGAGATGACGGGCACATAGGCCAGGTCGGCCTTTTCCAGGGCCTTGCGGAGCATATGGATGTAGTTGGAGGCCCGGCAGCCGCCGCCGGTCTGGGTGATGACCAGGGCCACCTTGTGGGGATCGTACTTGCCGCTCTTCACCGCGTCGATGAGCTGGCCGATGACCAGAATGGCGGGGAAGCAGGCGTCGTTGTGGACGTACTTCTGTCCGTAGTCCAGGATGCTCTTGCCGGTGGTGTTGAGCATCTCCACCTTGTAGCCCTCGGTCTGCATGATGCGCACCAGCATGGCGAAGTGCATGGGCAGCATCTGGGGCACCAGAAGGGTATACTCCTCCTTCATCTCCTTGGTGAAGAGAAGGCGGCCGGTCTTGTCGTATTCCAGTTTTGCCATAGAAAGATAAGTCCTTTCCGCATACGTTACGCCGTTCAGGCGCGCGAGATTCTGTTAGAGAACGGGCGCCCTGTCAGGCGTTGGCGGCGCTCTGTCCGTTCTGGGGCCGCTGCTGCTTGCGTGCGTCGATGGCGGCGATGAGGGAGCGGATACGGATGCGCACCGCGCCCAGGTTGCTGATGTCGTCAATCTTCAGCTGGGTGTACAGCTTGCCGCCCTCCTCCAGAATGGACCGCAGCTCGTCGGTGGTGATGGCGTCGGTGCCGCAGCCGAAGGAGACCAGCTGGACCACCTGCATGTCGGGCTGGGTGCAGACATAGCGGGCGGCGTTGTACATCCGGCTCTGGAAGGTCCACTGGTTGAGTACCTTCCGGGGGGCGTAGCCCTCCAGGTAGGAGAGGGCGTCCTCGGTGATGAGCACAAAGCCGAAGGAGGTGATAAGGTCGTTGATGCCGTGGTTGATCTCCGGGTCAATGTGGTAGGGACGGCCGCAGACCACCAGAATGGGCATGTTCATGGCCCGGGCGTACTCAATGTACTTTTTGCCGGTGGCGCGCACGTCGTGGACGTAGTCGTCGTAGGCTGCATAGGCGGCCTTGGCCGCGGCCACGGACTCCTTTTTGGGGATGGAGAACTCCTCCTCCATCATTTTGGCAATGCGCTTGGTGAAGTCCTTGTGCCGCCACAGGCCCACATAGGGGTTGAGGAACTTGGTCTGCTTCAGGGCGGGCACGTTGGCGGCCAGCAGCTCGGGGTAGTAGGCCACCACGGGGCAGTTGAAGTGGTTGTCGCCGATGCCCTCGTCGTTGTTGTAGGACATGCAGGGGTACCAGATGGCGTCCACGCCCTCCTCCACCAGGGCCTCCACATGGCCATGGAGCAGCTTGGCGGGGTAGCACACCGTGTCGGAGGGGATGGTGTGCTGGCCCTTGATGTACAGCTTCCGGGAGGACTCGGGGGAGAGGACCACCTCAAAGTTGAGCTTGGTGAAGAAGGTGAACCAGAAGGGCAGGTTTTCGTACATGTTCAGGCCGAAGGGGATGCCCATGCGGCCCCGGACGCCGGTGCCCTCGCCCTTTCCCTCCATGGCCCGGAGCTTCTTGTACTTGTAGTTCATCAGGTCGGGCAGCTCCACCTTCTCCTTGCCCAGGGGGCGGGAGCAGCGGTTGCCCGAGATGAACTTCCGCCCGCCGTCGAACTGGTTGACGGTGAGGGCGCAGTGGTTGGTGCACAGACCGCAGGTGACGGGCTTTGCACTGTGGGTAAAGGACTGTAGAGCCGCTTCACTGAGCAGGCCGCTGGCGTTCAGACGCAGGTCCCGGGCGGCCAGGGCGGCGCCGAAGGCGCCCATGATGCCGGCGATGGTGGGGCGGGTCACGTTCCGGCCCAGCTCCTGCTCAAAGGCCCGGAGCACCGCGTCATTGTGGAAGGTGCCGCCCTGGACCACGATGTGCTTGCCCAGGTCGTCGGCGCTGGCGGCGCGGATGACCTTGTACACCGCGTTCTTGACAATGGAGATGGACAGACCGGCGGAGATGTCCTCCACGCTGGCGCCGTCCTTCTGGGCCTGCTTCACGCTGGAGTTCATGAACACGGTGCAGCGGGAGCCCAGGTTCACCGGGTGC
>CAJFTA010000068.1 GCA_904419835.1 uncultured Pseudoflavonifractor sp.
GCAAGGCTTCCGGGGCATTCGATTCCACGCGAGGCGGGCGGCTGCCCCCTCGCGCTCCCCCGCCCCGACACAGCCCGATTCTGTTCAACCAAGGTTTTTCGACACGCTGAAATGGGCTCCGCATACGTATGCGGAGCCCATTTCTCATTCCGGTTGCTTTTTACTTTGCCTCGAATACCGCCCGCATGCCCTTGTAGGTCATGTAGCAGTCCAGCTTGCTCACCGTCTCATAGGGGGCGTGCATGGAGAGCACGGGCACGCCGGCATCCAGCGTGTCGATGTCCCGCTCGGCCATGTACACCGCCACGGTGCCGCCGCCGCCCTGGTCCACCTTGCCCAGCTCGGCCATCTGCCACACCACGCCT
This sequence comes from uncultured Pseudoflavonifractor sp., assembly GCA_904419835.1. Taxonomy (GTDB): domain Bacteria; phylum Bacillota; class Clostridia; order Oscillospirales; family Oscillospiraceae; genus Pseudoflavonifractor. The sequence continues at coordinate 366 of CAJFTA010000068.1, forward strand.
GCCTCGTCCAGAATCCGGCGGGTGTAGGCCACCAGCTCGGCGGAGGCGTCGGACGCGCCGGCCTTACCACGGGCGCCGGTGTACTTGCACAGGCCCATGCCGCGGTTGATATAAGCGCTGTTGCGCCTCTCAAAGGCCTCGGCAAAGTTGGGGTCGTAAGCGGCGCACACGTCGGCGGACAGGCAGAAGGACCGCTCATAGCAGGCCTTCAGGGACACCTGCTGGGCGTCGCACAGGTCGCTCATAAAGGTGTCGAAGGCGGCGGACTTCATGCCGGACACGCCCTCGGATCCAATCTCCTCCTTGTCGGCCAGCATGCACACGGCGGTGCGGGTAGGCGCACCGTCCAGGGCGAAGAGGGCCGCCAGGGCCGCATAGCCGCACACCCGGTCGTCGTGGCCGTAGGCGCCGATAAGAGAGCGGTCAAAGCCGATGTCGCTGGCCCGGAAGGCGGGCACGGCGGTCAGCTCGGCGGAGATGAAGTCCTCCTCCACGATGCCGTACTTCTGGTTCAGCAGATCCAGGATGGCCAGCTTTACCCGCTCAGAGCCCTCGTCGTCCTTGAAGGGGCGGCTGCCCACCAGCACGTTCAGGCTCTCGCCGGGGATGGCCTCGGCCAGAGGCTTCTTGCTCTGCTCCGCCGCCAGGTGGGGCAGCAGGTCGTCCACAGTGAAGAGGGGATCCCCCGCGCCGGCGCCGATGGCCACCTTGATGACGCTGCCGTCCTTCATGGCGATGACGCCGTGGAGCTCCAGGGGGATGGTCACCCACTGGTACTTGCGGATGCCGCCGTAGTAGTGGGTCTTGAGGAAGCACAGCTCGGTGTCCTCGTAGAGGGGGTTCTGCTTGATGTCCAGGCGGGGAGAGTCGATGTGGGCCGCACCGATGTTGACGCCCTCGCTGAGGGGGGCGGTACCCACCACGGCCAGCATCACGGCCTTGCCCCGGTTGACCCGGTAGAGCTTGTCACCGGGCTTGATCGCCATGCCCCGGACAAAGGGCTTGAAGCCCCGCTCCTCGGCCTGGCGGACGGTCTCGTCCACGCACTCCCGCTCGGTCTTGCCCGCGTCCAGGAACTTCTTATAGTCCTCACAGTAAGACTTCATAGCGGCCTCGTCCTCCGCCGTCAGGCGGTCGTAGCCGTTCTTGGGCTGATAGAGCAGGGCCTCGCGCCGCAGCTCCCCCACTGTCTTCTGTTTCTCGTCCATGTTATTTCCTCCTTGCTCAGAACGGGATTCCGCTCCGAGTTTCAGTATTTTCTCAAACAGGGCCTTTGCCTGCCGGGCAAACGCCGCCTCGTCTCCGGTATTCTCCAGCACCGCAGTGCAGTTGGCCCGGAAAAAGGCGTCGCTCTGCTGGGCCTTCACCCGCATGCGGGCATATTCCTCCGAAATGCCGTCCCGGGCCATGATGCGCCTGACCCGCGCCTCCGGCGGGGCCAGCACAGCCACCACCGTGTCGCACAGCCCACCCAGGCCGCTCTCGATGAGGGCGATGGCGTCCACGGCGGCCAGAGGCCGCCCCTCCGTCCCGGCGGCGCGGAGCAGCTCCTCCACCCGACGGCGGACATACCGGTGGGTGATGGTATTCAGGTCGGCCAGCAGGGCCTCGTCCTGAAAGACCAGGGTTCCCAGCTTCTTTCGGTCCAGCCGCTGTTCACTGTCTAGGATACCGCTTCCGAAGCGTTCCGTCAACTCGTTTCTCATAGGAGCGCTCTCTTCCAGCAGCTGGTGGTACACCTGGTCGCAGTCGATGACGCAGCCCCCAAGGCCGGTCACAGCCCGGAGCGCGGTGGTCTTCCCCGCCCCGGTGGGTCCGGTAATGCCGATGATCTTCATGGTTCTCGCCGCCCCGGTCTGTTATGGAGTTTCATTCAGGTCCACGATATGGAACCCGGCCGCCTTGTTCAGCCGGTTGGACACGGCCAGGCCGATGCCCCCGTCGTCGGGGCACTGGGCCCAGATCTCAACCGCTTCGGTGCTGTCAAAGTACCGCAGGGCGTCAAAGACCCGGCGGGCCTGCTCCTCCTTGTCACCGGCGGGGCCCATGGTCTCCACCAGGTGGCCGGGAAAGTCCCCGGCGAACTCGTCAAAGCAGATGACCCCGCTCCCGGACCCCAGGTGGTCCCGGATGTAGGCCGCGGTCCTGTCCGCCGGCCCCTTCACCACCGTCACCGGCGCCTTGGGGGCGTAGTGGCGGTACTTCATGCCCGGCGCCCGGGGATGCTCGTCCCTGCCCATGAGGCGGGTGACCGCCTGGTCCACGTCCACCTCTCCCAGGGCGTCCCGGAGCTGCTCCAGGGTTACGCCGCCGGGCCGCAGCAGCCGGGGGGGCGTCAGGGTCAGGTCGATGATGGTGGACTCCACCCCCACCGTGCAGGCTCCCCCGTCCACAATGCCGTCAATCTTCCCGTCCATGTCCTCCAGCATGTCGGCCGCGCTGGTGGGGCTTGGCCGGCCCGAGGTGTTCCCCGAGGGGGCCGCCACCGGCACGCCCGCCGCCGCGATAATGTCCCGGGTCACCGGGTGGTCCGGGCAGCGCATGCCCACCGTTTCCAGCCCGGCGGTCACCGCGTCGGGCACAATGGGTCTGCGCCGGAGAATCATGGTCAGGGGGCCGGGCCAGAACCGCTCCGCCAGGGCATAGGCCGCGGCGGGGATATCCTCACAGTACCGCGCCAGCCAGTCCGCGGAGGGGACATGGAGAATCAGCGGGTTGTCCTGGGGACGCCCCTTGGCCGCGAAGATGCGCTCCACCGCCTCCGGGTCCAGGCCGCTGGCCCCCAGGCCGTAGACCGTCTCGGTGGGGATGCCCAGCAGGCCCCCCCGCTTCAGGATCTCCGCGGCCTCCCGGATGTCCTGGGCGGTCAGTCGTTGTGTTATCACGCTTGTTCGCCTCGAAAATCAGAATTTCAGTTCCAGCCGTCGGTGCTCCGCTCCGTGCAGGCCTGGATCAGGCCCAGGATACCGGCGGCAATCAGCACCGCGCCGGTCAGAATGTTCAGAATCGCAGTGGCCTTTTTCATCGCTTGGACTCCTTTCCTGTCTTGCCGCGCCTCCGGCGGGTTGTCAGCCGTAGATGTTGGTGGCCATGCCGGCCAGCTCCAGAGCGGTGTCACTGGGGAAGCCGGCGCCGCACAGATAGCCCCGCACCGCCACGATGCAGTGCTTGGGGTTCACCCGCTCGTCCTCCAGCTCCAGCTCCAGATAGTGGCCGTTCTCATCCTCCCCGGAGCCGGTGAGCCAGCCGTCGTCCTCCAGCAGATTGGCCACGGCCAGCTTAAACTCCTCCTGATCCATCCCCTTGGGCAGTCCGGTGTAGTGAATCAGCATCTCCATTGTAAAAATCTCCTTTCGCGGGACGTCCTTCAGTCCGCCTCTCCGCTCTGTTTCAGCCGCTCCGCCTGGTCGGCGGTAATCAGGCTGTCGATAATCTCGTCCAGGTTGCCGTTCATCACGTCCTCCAGCTTGTAGAGGGTAAGGCCGATCCGGTGGTCGGTCAGGCGGCCCTGGGGAAAGTTGTAGGTGCGGATGCGCTCGTTGCGCATACCCGTCCCCACCTGGCTGCGCCGTTCCTCGCTCCACTGGCTGCTCACGCGCTGCTGCTCCGCCTCGTAGAGCCGGGAGCGGAGAATCTGCATGGCCTTGTCCCGGTTCTGGAACTGGCTGCGCTCCTGCTGGCACTCCACCACCATACCGGTGGGTTTGTGGATAAGCCGGACGGCGGAGGAGGTCTTGTTGACGTGCTGCCCGCCGGCGCCGGAGGAGCGGAACACCTGCATCTCGATGTCCGCCGGGTTGATGTCCACGTCCACCTCCTCAGCCTCGGGCAGCACCGCCACCGTGACGGTGGAGGTGTGAATCCGCCCGCCCGACTCGGTCTCGGGCACCCGCTGCACCCGGTGGACGCCGCTCTCGAATTTCAGGCGGCTGTACGCGCCCGCACCCTCTACCGTGAAGGAAATTTCCTTTATGCCGCCCAGCTCTGTCTCATTCAGGCTGGCTACCTCCACGTTCCACCGCCGGGCCTCTGCGTACATGGAGTACATCCGGTAGAGGGAGCCGGCGAACAATGCCGCCTCCTCCCCGCCCACGCCGGCCCGGATCTCCACGATGACGTTCTTGCCGTCGTTGGGGTCGGCGGGCAGCAGGAGAATCTTTATCTTCTGCTCCAGCTCCTCCGCCTCCGCCTTGGCCTGGGCGAACTCCTCCTGGGCCAGCTCCTTCATGTCCGGGTCGGACATGAGGCTCCGGGCCTCCTCCATATCCTGCCGCCGCCGCATATAGTGCCGGTAGGTCTCCACCAGAGGCTCCAGCTCGCTGTGCTCCTTGTTCAGTTTTGCCACCAGCGCCGGGTCGGCGTAGGTCTCCGGGGCGTTGAGCCGGGCCGCCAGGTCCTCGTAGCGGAGCTCCAAACTTCTAAGCTTATCCAGCATGTTAACCTCCCTGCGCCGTGCGGCCGTCCGCAGCCACGGAGGCGGACGCCTGAATTTGCGGGATCTCCCGGTCAAAGAGGAAGGACTTCACCAGCGCCAGGGGCTCCCGGAAAAACATGCTGATCCGGGAGGGCAGGTGGCTGGAGGGCGCGGCCAGGGTGGACACATGCTCATACCCAAACCGCTCCGCCAGCATCCGGGCCCGGGTCAGGTGGAACCCGTTTGAGACAATGAGAATTTCATCCTCCGCCGGGTCAAGGGACAGGGCTTCCAGCAGCTCCAGGGAATAGCCCAGATTCTCGGCGGTGTTGTGGGAGTTGTCCTCCAGATAGATGTATGCGTCGGAATAACCGGCCTGGATCAGGTAGTCCGCCATGGCGGCGGCCTCGCTCACCGGCTCATCCCGCCCCTGGCCGCCGCTGACGATGACCGGGATGGGGCTGTCCAGGCCGCCCAGATAGTCCAGGGCTGTGTCCAGCCTGTCCTGCAGCAGCTGGGAGGGGCCGCTCTCCTCCACCTTGCAGCCCAGGATAATCGCCGCCCTGGGCGTTCCCTCGATATGGGTCGTCTCCCCGGCGTACACGATGGCGGCCAGAATGGCAAAGCAGATAAGCCCCAGCCCAATCAGACCAATCACAATCCGCAGAAGCGGATGGGGCTTTTTCCCGCCGTAGGGGCGGTATGCGTTCTGCTGTCTCATCCCTGGGCCTCCTCCAGCTCAGCGGCCAGCTGCTCCCACTTGGCATACAGGGCGGCAATCTCGTCCTCCAGCGCCTTCTGCTCCTCGTACACCTTCTGGAGCTCCAGGTAGTTGGAGGCCACCTCCTCGGCCCTGAGGGACAGCTTATACTGCCGCTCCTCCGCCTTGGCCACCGCCCGCTCCGCCGCCGCCACCTGCTTCTCCAGCTCCTTGGTGCCGCCGGGGCGCCTGGGCTTCTCCTTCTTGGGCTTCTGCTCCTGGGCCGGAGGGGCGGCCTTGGCCTGGGCCTGCTTCCGCTCCCGGGCGGCCTGGAACTCCTGATAGGTGCCCTCAAAGTCGGTGATATGCCCGTCCTCCAGCATCCAGATGCGGGTGGCGAAGCGGTTGATGAAGTACCGGTCGTGGGAGACGAAGAGCAGGTTGCCCTCGTAGTCCTCCACCGCCTCCTCAATCCACTCCCGGCTGGCCACGTCCAGGTGGTTGGTGGGCTCGTCCAGAATCAGCAGGTTGATCTTCTCGTCCATCAGCATGCACAGCCGCAGGCGGCTCTGCTCGCCGCCCGACAGGGCGGACACCGGCTTGAACACGTCCTCTCCCCGGAAGTTGAAGGCGGCCAGCCGGTTGCGGGCGGTCTGGGTGGAGCAGTCCAGGTCGTAGATCATGGTATCCACCAGATTCCGCTCGGGGTGGGAGAAGTGGATAATCTGGGGCAGGTAGCCGATTTTCACCGTGGGGCCCATGCGGATCTTGCCCTCGCTGGGCGGCTCCTCCCCCATGAGAATTTTAATCAGGGTGGATTTTCCGGTGCCGTTGTCGCCCAGCAGGGCGATGCGCTCGCCCCCCTCCACCAGCAGGTTCACGTCGGAAAACAGGGTCCGGCCGTCAAAGCGCTTGGCCAGTCCCTTGATGACCATCACCTCGTCGCCCCGGAAGTCCCGCTCACCAAAGCGGATGTCCAGCTTCCGCTCCTTCCTGGGCTTGTCGGTGGTGCGCATGCGCTCAATGCGCTTCTCCATGGACTGGGCCCGCTTGAAAATTTTGTCGTTTCCCGAATAGGCCCAGATACGCAGCTGCTCGGCCGCCTTCTCCAGCTGGCCGATCTTGGCCTGCTCCTTCTCGTACTGCTTGAGCTGCTCCTGGTAGCGGCGCTCCTTCTCCACCACGTAGAAGCTGTAATTGCCCTCGTAGAACTCGGCCCTGCCGTCCACGATTTCAATCACCCGGCGGACCACCTTGTCCAGGAACCACCGGTCATGGGAGATGGCCAGCACCGTGCCCTTGAACTTGTCCAGGTACTCCTCCAGCCACTCGGTGGCCCGCAGGTCCAGGTGGTTGGTGGGCTCGTCCAGCAGGAGGATATCGGTGTCCTCCAGAATCAGGCGGGCCAGGTTCACCCGGGTCTTTTCCCCGCCGGACAGGGCGGAGAAGAGCTGTTCCCGCATGGACTGGGGGATCTCCAGGCCGTTGCACACCTTGTTGAGCTCGGTGGCGGTGTCGTACCCGCCTTTGGCCTCAAATGCGGCGGACAGCTCCCCGTACCGCCGCAGCAGGGCCGGATCGCTGTCCTCCCCCATTTTTGCGGTGAGGGCGGCCATCTCCTCCTCCATCCTGTGGAGCTTGGAGAAGGCCGTGCTCAGCACGTCCTCCACGGTGTACTCCGGCGGATAGACCGGGATCTGGGAGATGAGGCCCACCGTCTTGCCGGGAGCGGTCATCACCTGGCCGTCATCGTAGTCCATCTCGCCGGTGATGATCTTGAACACCGTGGTCTTGCCCGCGCCGTTCTTGCCCAGCAGGCCCACCCGCTCTCCCTGGTCCACCTGGAAGGTCAGGCCGTCCAGTATTTTCTTGCCTACCTCAAACTCCTTGGTCAGGTTTGAGACGGATATATCTATCATTTCTTGTCTCCTGTCAGTCCTTTGTGCTACAATTAACCTATATCGCCGGCCGCCCCACGGGGCCGGCCCGCTTAGGAGGCTGCGCTATGGATGCGATTCGATGGGAAGGAAATACACTTTACCTTCTTGACCAGACAAGGCTTCCCGTCCACGAGGACTGGATCGCCTACACCGATTTCCGGGCTGTGGCCAGGGCCATCACCGACATGGTGGTGCGGGGCGCCCCCGCCATCGGCATCACGGCGGCCTACGCCTACTGCCTGGCCGCCCTGGCGCTGCGGGACGCGCCGGACTTTGCCGCCGCCATGGAGGAGGCGGAGCAGGTGCTCGCCGCCAGCCGTCCCACCGCCGTCAATCTGTTCTGGGCCCTCCGCCGCATGGCGGACTGTCTGAAGGCCAACGGCGGCACGCCGGAGGCTGCGGACGCCCTCATCCGGGAGGCTCAGGCCATTCACCGGGAGGATGTGGAGATGAACCGCGCCCTGGGCGGCTTCGGCGCGGCGGTGGTGCCCGCCCACGCCCGCATTCTCACCCACTGCAACGCCGGCAGCCTGGCCACCGGCGGATACGGCACCGCGCTGGGCGTGGTGCGCTCCGCTTTCAGTCAGGGTAAAGTGGATATGGTTTACGCCGACGAGACCCGTCCCCTGCTCCAGGGGGCCCGCCTCACCGCCTACGAGCTGGTGAAGGACAACATCCCCTGCACCCTCATCACCGACAATATGGCCGGCTTTCTCATGGCCCAGGGCAAGGTGGACCTGGTGGTTCTGGGCTGCGACCGGATGGCCGCCAACGGGGACTTTGCCAACAAGATCGGCACCTACTCGGTGGCGGTCAACGCCCGCTACCACGGCATCCCCTTCTACACCGCCCTGCCCTCCTCCACCATCGACCTGTCCATCCCAGACGGCAGCGGCATCCCCATTGAGGAGCGCCCCGGCCAGGAGGTGACCCATCCGGCGGGGGTTCAGACCGCGCCCGGGCAGATACGCACCTGGAACCCGGCCTTTGACGTGACTCCCCATCAGCTGCTCACCGGCATCATCACCGAGCGTGGGGTTATCTACCCGCCCTTCCGGGAGAACCTGGCCAAGCTCTTCGGCTGACTAGGGTTCCTGAGTGATCTGCTTCAAGTACTCTGTCAAATCTTCAAACGCCATGCCCCGGGAGGCCTTGACCAGAATGGTCGCGTGTGGTTTCACCACCTGCGCCAGGACGGGCAGGGCCTCCTGCTTTGTGGCGCAGTAGTGGAGCTCCGGCACCCCGGCTTCGGCCGCGGCGTCATAGATGTGTTTTGCCAGCTCTCCCACGGCCACCAGGCAGTCGATGCCCGCCTTGCCCAGGTAGGTGCCGATGCCGGCGTGAAGGGCGGGAGCCAGGGCGCCCAGCTCGAACATATCCCCCAGCACGGCAATCTTCCGCTCCCCGTGGGTCTTGGAGAGCACCTCCACCGCCGCACGCATGGACTGGGGATTGGCGTTGTAGGTGTCGTTGAGGATGGTGATATCCTCCCCGCGCTGGATGATATTCATGCGCATCTTGGTGGGGGCGAAATGGAGTACGCCCCGGCGGAACTCCTCCGCCGTGACGCCAAAGTGCTCCGCCACCGCCGCCGCCATTAAGGTGGGGTAGATCATGTGGCTGCCCAGGGCGGGAATCTCCACCCGGCAGCTGGTGTGAGGGGTTTTTATTTCACAGCACACGTTGGACGTGCCGTCGCTCACCAGGTTGTCGGCGGTGTAGTCCAGCCCCGGCGCGCCGCCGCACCAGAGGATGGGGCCGGGCAGTTTGCCCTCCAGGGTGCGCAGCAGCGGGTCGTCCCCGTTGAGCACCGCCAGGCAGCCCGGCATGGCATGGCTGAAAATCTCGCACTTGGCCTTGAGGATGTTCTCCCGGGAGCCCAGGTGCTCAATGTGGGAGTCTCCGATGTTGGTGATGAGGCATACGTCGGGCTGGGCGATGGCGGACATGACCTCAATCTCGCCGGGGTGGTTCATGCCCATCTCCAGCACGGCGATCTGGTAGCTCCTGTCCAGGCGGAACAGGGTGCGGCAGGTGCCGATGTCCGTGTTCAGGTTGCCCTCGGTCTTGAGCACCTTGTAGTGCTCCCCCAGGACGGCGGCCACCATGTCCTTTGTGGTGGTCTTGCCCACGCTGCCCGTCACCGCCACCACCGGGATGTCGAACTTCTTCTTGTACCAGACGGCCAGCTCCCGGAGGGCCCGCTGGGTGTGGTCCACCCGGATGTAGCACTTGCCGGGCAGGTAGCTCTCCCGGTCCCGCTGGGTGAAGCAGGCCGCCGCGCCCCCCTCCAGGGCCGCGGTGATGTAGGCGTGGCCGTCGAACTGCTCGCCGATGAGGGGGATGAAGAGGGAGCCCGGGTGGATGGTGCGGCTGTCCGTCTCCACCCGGCTGATCTCCAGGTCCAGGTTGTCAAAGTCGCCCAGAATCCGGCCCTTTACCGCCGTGAGAATATCCCGTATGGTGATCGGTTCCATATGCTTCTCCTTGTGTCCAGTCTTTTTCTTACACCGTATCCACTACCGGCCCTGCTTCCGCGCCGCCAGGGATGCGTCCACAATGCGCTGGCACAGCGTGTTGTAGTCAATCCCCACCGCGGCGGCCTCCTGAGGCACCAGGCTGGTGGGGGTCATGCCGGGCAGGGTGTTGATCTCCAGGAACCAGGGCTCCCCGTCGGCGTCCAGGATAAAGTCAGCCCGGGAGTACACCGACAGGCCCAGAGTCTCATAGACCCGCACGGCCGCGTCCCGCAGCTTCTGCTCCGCCTCGGGGCTGATGTCCGCCGGGCAGACCTCCTCGGCCGCGCCGGGCTGGTACTTATTCTCATAGTCGTAGAACCCCTGCTTGGGGATGATCTCAATGGAGGGCAGGGCCTTATCCTCCAGGATGGCCACCTGGAGCTCCCGTCCCTTCACATACTGCTCCAGCACGGTCCGGCCGCCCAGGGCCAGGCCGCCGGTGAGGGCGGCGCGGAGCTCCTCCGCCGTGTGGGCGATGGACACGCCGATGGAGGAGCCGCTGGCCACCGGCTTGACCACCAGGGGCAGGCGGGCGCTCTCCACCAGGGAGTCGATGTCGCCGGCGGTGTAGGACACGGTCTTCCAGCCGGGGGTGCTGACCACATCGGATACCATCCGCTTGGTCAGGTCCTTATCCATGGCGATGGCGCTGCCCAGATAGCCGGATCCGGTGTAGGGGATGCCCATCAGGTCAAAGGCGGCCTGGACCCGGCCGTCCTCGCCGCAGGCGCCGTGGAGGGCCAGGAATACCAGGTCGGCCATGCCGCACAGCTCCAGCACGCCCGGGCCGAACATGCTGTCCCCACCCTCGGTGCGGCTGGCCTTCACCGCCGCCAGGTCGGGGGCCTGACGGCTCACCCGCTTGTGCTCCTCGGAGATGGGCGCGCCGAAGAGCGCGGACAGCGCCGTCCCCTTCTCCTTCACGCCGAAGTACATATCCACCAGCGCCACCTCATGGCCCAGGCTGGTGAGGGCCTCGGCCACCATGGTGCCTGTGGACAGGGATACATTCCGCTCCGGCGAAAGCCCGCCGGCCAAAACAACGATCTTCATTATCGGAAACTCCTCTCGGAACAGTCTCTCTCATGTCTACGCATTTGGAAAATATTATAGCACTTCCTCCGCCAATACTCAACCGTTTTCTCCCCGCAGCCGGCGGTCCGTCGAAAATTCCCCTGGAAATACAGCGGCCCTCCGGGCAAACGCCGGAGGGCCGCTCAGGCTGTCGAAAAAGTGGCTTCCGCCACTTTTCCGAAGGGGCTTCATGAAATTTTCACCTCGATTTCTGATGAAATTGTCGGCAAAAATTTCATGAGAAGTGTCATTTTCGAGGCACATGTCCCCGAAAATGACGGATT